>JAYTHK010000089.1:0-17225 GCA_043732665.1 Cytophagales bacterium
TTTTATATCGTATTAAAAACCTTAAAAAAAGCGCTAATTTTCAATTTTAAACACTTTTTTAATTTAAAATTTCACCTTAATACCTTTATTTTAAAAAAAACGGAGAATGAGACAAACTCCCTCAAAAGGCATTATTATTCACTAGTTTCCTATAAATTTTTCTATATTTCTTCCCTGGTCGCTGTATACTCCTTTCCCCGAAAACACTTTTAAAAAAGTACTGAAAAGGATTTTAAGGTCCAGCCAGAAAGAGACATTGTCAATATAATATAGATCTAATATGAATTTCTCTTCCCAACAAATTGTGTTTCTCCCATTTATTTGCGCCCAGCCTGTTATTCCTGGCAAAACAAAATGCCTTTTCCTTTGATTATCAGAGTATAAAGGCAAATACTCTAATAACAAGGGTCTTGGCCCGATAAAACTCATGTCCCCTTTTAATACATTTAACAGTTGTGGCAGTTCATCAAGAGATGTTTTTCGGAGAATAGTTCCAAATCTCGTAATTCTGTCCGTTTCTGAAGTGTCCTTTTCAGATAGGTTCCTCATGGTTTGAAATTTATAAAGCAGGAACGGTCTTTCGCCTTTGCCAGGACGTATTTGCGCATAGAAAATCCGTCCTTTATTATAAAACAGCAAAATCAACCCTATAAAGCCCATTATTGGGAATAAAAGAATCAATAGGAACGAGGCTCCTATGATGTCAAGAATTCTTTTTGAAAAATTTTTATACATAAGTTAAATTTATAGGTAATTTGAAACCTGTAGTAATTTTAATTATTTTCTACTTCTTTACTAACGGGAATATTTTTCAACTTGAGAAAGTAATTCATGCTCTACTTACTACCTTTATGTCAAATTTAACAGAAATTTAGAATGGTTTCTTTCCCAAATGCTAAAATAAACCTTGGGCTTCACATTACGGAAAAAAGAGTGGATGGCTTTCATTCCATAGAGTCCTGCTTTTATCCTGTTCAATGGTTTGATGCTTTGGAAGTTATTCCTTCTGATAAGACTATTTTCACTGCTTCGGGTATAGAAATACCAGGCAAATCCGATTCCAATCTTTGCCTAAAGGTATACCAGGCATTGAAAAAGAACTTTGAGATTCCTCCAATTCATATTCATCTGCTAAAAAACATTCCCATCGGAGCTGGTTTAGGTGGCGGATCGGCCGATGCCGCTTTTACCATCAAACTATTGAACGACCTTTTTAAGTTGAAGCTTTCTGTTCGTCAAATGGAAGACTATCTACGACCGCTTGGCAGCGATTGTGCGTTCTTTGTAAACAATAAACCCGTTTTTGCCTATGAAAAAGGAGATCGATTTTCAAGTATCGAGCTATCTCTAAAAGGTCATTTTATAGTTATAGTCTATCCAGAAGTACATATTTCTACGAAAGAAGCTTATAGTGGCGTAATTCCTAAAAAACCACAGATAGGCATTGAAGCTATTTTACAAAAAGATATAAAAGAATGGAAGTTCTTACTCAAAAACGATTTTGAAGACTCCCTCTTTCCCAAATACCCTATTTTAAAAGAAATTAAAGAATCATTATATTCAGAAGGAGCTTTGTACGCCTCAATGACGGGAAGCGGTTCGGCGGTTTATGGAATCTTTAATGCGGAAAATGAGTTAAAAAATTCCTTTCCTGAGCATTTTAAGGTTTGGCAAGGGCATTTGGACTGAGGAGGGGATTTTAGTGAAAGATGAGACATAAAAGGTGAAAAAAAACGATTTACCTTTTAACCTCTCACTTTTAACTATTTGAATATCATAAATTGTCTACTAAACATTTTTTTGCGTTTTTCATCGCTTTAATTTAAAAAAAACACCAACTTATTTCTTTGGTTTATTTCAAATTACTATATTTGCAACCCTAATAAATGATATAATATGATTATCGTAAGTATAAAAGAGAACGAATCTATAGATAAAGCTTTAAAGAGATTCAAAAAGAAATTTGAAAAAACTGGTGTTCTTAAAGAACTTAGAGCAAGAAGTGCATTCGAGAAAAAATCTGTAAAAAGAAGATTTACAATTATTCGTGCTGCCTACAAAGAGCAACTTCTTGGAGGAATCGCAGAATAGTTTTCTTTTTTCATTACTATTTTCTATATTGAATCATTGGGGCAATAATCCCGATGGTTTGGTATGGTCGACAATTTTTTAAAATACATTGAATTTGAAAAAAGGTATAGCAGACATACCTTAGTTTCATACCAAAGTGATTTGAATCAGTTTTCTCTTTTTTTAGAAGCTGAATTTAATTTAGATAATACACAAGACGCTACTTACAGTATTATTCGTTCTTGGATAGTAAAACTTGCGGAATCGAAAATAACTCCAAAATCCATTAACAGAAAGATAGCGGCACTCCGGTCTTATTACAAATATCTTCTACGAAACGGCAAGATCTCTAAAGATCCTACTCTAAAAATAAAAGCCCCGAAAGTAAAAAAGTCGCTTCCGGTTTTTGTAGAAGAAGAAAAATTGATAAACCTATTGGATGGAGTAATTAGCGAAGACAATTTGATCGGTTTTGAAGAAAATTTTTCAGGCAGGCGAGACCGACTCATTGTAGAACTTTTATACGGTACAGGCATTCGTCTTTCCGAGCTCATCGAAGCTAAGACACAAGATGTTAATTTCTATGAAGGCACCATTAAAGTACTTGGAAAAGGAAACAAGGAGCGGATCATTCCGATGAATTATACATTAATAGAAAGAATAAAAGAATATAATCTTCAGAAAAAAAGGGAGGGTTTGAGCAACTCAATTGAATATTTAATCGTTACAAATGAAGGAGATCAAACTTATCCAATGTTTATATATAGAACGGTGAGAAAATATTTGGATATGACCACAACGGTAGAAAAAAGAAGTCCACACGTACTGAGGCATTCCTTTGCCACACATTTATTAAATAAAGGTGCCGATCTCAATGCAATCAAAGACCTTTTGGGACATAGTAGTTTGGCTGCTACGCAAGTATATACGCACAATTCGCTTGAGAAATTAAAAGAAGTTTTTAAGCAAGCACATCCGAAGTCCTGAGAAATTTTGAATTCTCAACATTGAATTTTAAATTCAAAGAATAATCGACAACTAGAAAAAAGAAAACAGCTTAACATTCATAATTTAAACCTTAAACCTAACTACGACTATGAAAGTGCAAATCCAATCTATCCACTTCGATGCAGATGTTAAACTTACTACGTTCATCGAGAAAAAACTTGAGAAATTAGAAACTTTTTACGACCGTATAGTAGGAGCAGAAGTGTTTTTAAAACTTCAAAATGACGATGCGAAATCGAATAAAATTGTAAATATAAAAATACTAATTCCTGGTGGCGATATTTTTGTACAAGAGCAAGCCGAGACATTTGAAGAAGCTACCGACAATGCTTATGAAATTTTAAAAAGACAATTGAGTAAGAAAAAAGAGAGAATGACGACACACTAAATTAAAGTTCGGAAGGGAAGTTTAGAAAAGAAAAGTTTAAAGATGAAGCATAAGTTATTTTCAACTTTAAGCCTTTCTTTTCCAAACCTCCATTTTTCTAATCCTTTTCAAAATGCATCCACAAAATGCTCGGGGCTTTCTTCTCCAGTAATAGAAATAATATCAAACCGAATATCGTTTTGCCAGTTTTCTTTTAGCATAAAATTCATTGCCGTTTTTCTCACCATACTTACTTTATGGTTGTTTACAAAATCTTCTGGAAAACCGAAGTCGTTATTTTTTCTGAATTTAACTTCTACAAATACAAGTACCCCTTTGTCTATGCCAATAATATCAAGCTCTCCATGTTTGTATCGATAATTTTGAGCTACTATTTTCCAGCCTTTTAACTGCAAAAATTTTGCTGCTCTTTTTTCACCCTCTTTTCCAGATTCGGCTTTTGTTTTCATAAAAATTAGTTAAAAATAGGATGTGTAAAAATAAGTGTTTGCTTTGGGATTAACGTATATTTGATTTTTATATTTTTAAACCTGATTTTTAAGTTAATCGCCAACCCAATTTATGATGTAGTATTCAAATACTTATTAGACGACAATAAAGTAGCTAAACTATTTATCGGTGCTATACTTGGCGTTGAGGTAACTAAAATAGAATTTAAGCCACAAGATGTATTGATGCTGTTTTCTAAAACCGACGAAAATAACGAACCAAGTTCTGAGTTCAAAGTCTTTCGTATGGACTTTAAAGCCCTAATTACCTATTCAGATGGGTCCTCTAAGTTGTTGCTAATCGAGCTTCAGAAAACTAAAAAGGATACTGATTTGATGCGATTTAGAAAATATTTAGGAGCACACTACATTGAAACAAATAATGTAGTAGTAGTAAATGGAAAGAATAGTCCTTTGCTTATAATCACTGTCTATTTTTTGGGATATATGTTGAAACATTTTGAACAAACATCAATCATCAGAATAAAGAGACCGCATATAGATGATTTCAATATGGAAGTTCTTACTCAGAAAGAATCCTTTATAGAAACCTTAAGCCATGATTCGATAGTGATTCAACTGCCCCAAATAAAACATAAAAGAAGGAATGAATTGGAGGGAATTTTGACTACCTTTGAAATAGACAGCATGCAAAAATTTGATATGAAAGTTATTCTTCCAGAAAAATACGAAGAGATTGCTAAACGTCTGAATCTGGGGCTTACAGATGAACAGATGCTTAACGGTAGGCTTGCACAGGAAGAATTGATCCATGAATTTGAAGCGAATAAAAAGGCGATAGAAAAAGAGCGGAATTTAAAAGAAGAGGCCATCCAAAATTTAAGAAATACAGTACAAAATTTAAGAACTAGACTATTCACCATCTCTGAAATTGCTACTATTTGCAACCTTCCTGAGGTCCAAATAAATAAACTCCTTTCGTGAGTAAGAATTATTTCTATTACACCCTTGTATACCCATCAAAATAAAATTCTTAAGTTTCAACACCTCGGCATGGTGGATTATCAATATGCATGGGATTATCAGACCAAGCTGTTTACTAAAATAATCGAACAAAAACTTCGTAACCGCGTGCTGCCTGAAACCGAACAAATCCCAACCGATAACTATTTATTATTTTGCCAGCATCCCCATGTATATACGCTGGGGCGAAGCGGAACAAAAGAAAATCTTCTGATCAACGATACCAAACTAGAAGAAAAAAAAGCCACTTATTTTGAAACTAATCGCGGAGGAGACATTACTTATCACGGTCCAGGGCAACTAGTAGGCTATCCCATACTTGATCTTGATAATTTCTTTACCGATATACACAAGTACCTTCGACTTTTAGAAGAAACTATTATTCTTACCCTACAAGATTACGGATTAAAAGCTGGCAGAATCAGTGGGTTGACAGGTGTTTGGATAGACTTCGAAGATGAAAAAAAAGCACGCAAAATTTGTGCTATGGGCGTAAAAGCCAGTCGTTGGGTAACAATGCACGGTTTTGCATTAAACATTTTTACAGATCTTTCGTATTTTAATAATATTATTCCTTGTGGCATTCCTGATAAAGCAGTGACTTCTATGACACAGGAATTGAGAAAAGAAATAAAAATAGAAGAAGTAGAAGCAAAAATAAAAAAACATTTCTGTGAATTATTTGAGATAAAAAATCAGTTCAACTATCTAAATAATTTGTAAATTTATAATAGAATGAAAAAAGACATCCCATTTTTACCAGTAGAAGGTGTTTGCATAGCAGTAAGCCGATACATAGAATCGACTGAAGTCGTTCTTTGGAAAGTTTTCCTAATCAACAAAAACAACTACACCATTCAAAATGTTTTTGTCCGCTCAAAAGGATACGGATTTAACGAAGCGGGAGAGAAACAGGAAACCTCTACACTCCGTCATCACCTGCCTGAAATAGCCTCTGGCGACTATGCACTTGTAGAACCTATAGATCCAAATGTATTTCATTTGAACAACGAATACTGGGTAAGTTATTTTGTAGACAATCAGGTTTATGATAAAAAATTCATCTTTGTACCCGATACTATTGTAGAATCAAATCTTATTTTCATTCCTCAGATTAATATGGAAGGTGTACTTCATATTTAAAAATAAATGATTATGAATTCTTAATTTTAAATATTGAATTCGACAGACATCTTTTTCACTCATACTATTTTTTTAACTTAAAATTCAAAACTCACAATTTAAAATTTTTTCTATGTCCAATTTTTTAGTACCTCTTAAAAATATTCTATTTATAGACATCGAAACCGTCTCAGGTTTTCAGTCATACGAATTACTAAACGACCGAATGAAGAAGGCCTGGAACCATAAAGCTACTCTTATAAATTCCGAAAAAACAGCCTCGGAACTTTACTTTCAAAAAGCTGGGATCTATGCTGAATTTGGAAAAGTGATTGCTATAGGCGTAGGATTTTTCTTTGCCGATGAAAGCAAGACACTGAATTTTAAAGTGAAATGTTTTCATGGAGACGATGAGCGAAAAATTTTAGACGAATTCATCCAAATGATAGAAACAAAGTACAAAAACAAACGGCTTATTTTCTGCGCACACAATGGAAAAGAGTTTGACTACCCCTATCTTTGTCGCAGAATACTAATAAATGCATTCGACCTTCCTAAACCACTAAACCTAACAGGCAAAAAATCCTGGGAGATAGATCATTTAGACACTTTGGATATGTGGAAATTCGGTGATCGAAAAAACTACACCTCATTAGACCTTCTTACTTCATTATTCGATATTCCAGGTAGTAAAAATGACCTCGATGGAAGCCGTGTAAACGAAGTTTACTATCTTGAAAATGGAATTGAAAGAATTGCCAAGTATTGTTCGGAAGATGTTTTGGCAACCGCTCAATTGTATTTAAAGCTTCATAATAAGCCACTTATCGACAAAGAGTATATTGTTAAAATTTAACCTCAAAAAAACAATATCGAATCCCCATAAAATTATGACTCCAAACCGTTCAAACCTCATTTTTTTTATTATTTTTGGTAGTTAAGCCGATTGTGTTTGGAAGAGCGAAAAATAAATAGCGACAATGATTTTCTACTGGAGGTAAAAAACCTCAAAACGGTTTTTAAAACCGAAGCTGGCGAGGTGACGGCTGTAGAAGACATTAGTTTTAAAATAAAAAGAGGGGAAACGATTGGAATAGTAGGCGAATCTGGTTCAGGGAAATCGGTAACGGCTTTGTCTATTATGAAATTAATTCCAAATCCTCCCGGACAAATCACGGGGGGGAATATTTTATTCAACTCCCCAAGTAAGGGAATTATTGACTTGGCAACGCTTTCCGAAAAGGAAATGCAATATGAAAGAGGCAATGAAATAGCAATGATATTTCAAGAACCTATGACTTCGTTAAATCCCGTGTTCACTTGTGGTGATCAGTTGATGGAAACGATTCTCATTCATAAAAAGGCAAACTATGCGGAAGCAAAAAGACTTACGATCGAGCTTTTTGAAAAAGTAGAACTCCCACGTCCAGAAGATATATTCTATTCCTATCCCCATGAAATTTCTGGTGGTCAGAAACAAAGGGTAATGATTGCGATGGCGATGAGCTGTAACCCTTCTTTGCTTATTGCCGATGAACCAACCACCGCGCTAGACGTAACGGTGCAAGCCAAAATACTCAATCTCATGCGTCATCTACGCGACGAGAACGACATGTCTATTATCTTTATTACCCACGATTTAGGAGTAGTGGCAGAGATTGCCGACAAAATTGCCGTGATGTATCATGGAAAAATAGTAGAGCAAGGTACCGTTTGGGATATCTTCTCAAACCCTCAACACCCCTACACAAAAAGCTTGTTGGCTTGCCGACCTCGATTAGATTTGAAATTAAAAATACTTCCAGTAGTCTCCGACTTTATGAGTATTGATCAGGATGGCAAATTTTCTGAAAAAATCCAGAAATACTCTTCTGTAGGAGAAGCTATTCTTCTCAACTTTACGGATGAGGATGAAATAAATGAACGCAATGCTTTTCTAGCTACTCAGCCTCCGCAATTAGAAATAAAAAATCTAAAAATGTATTTTCCCATACACCGAGGACTTTTTGGGAAAGCAAAAGATTTTGTAAAAGCGGTAGACGATGTAAGCTTTAATGTATATCCAGGGGAAACTATTGGTCTTGTGGGCGAGTCTGGGTGTGGGAAAACCACTCTAGGTAGAGCTATTCTTCGATTGGTAGAACCCACATCGGGCAGTATCGTATTTGAAGGAAAAGACATTACCCATATTAATAGAGAAGAATTGCGGAAACTTAGAAAAGATATTCAGATTATTTTTCAAGATCCATACTCTTCTTTAAATCCTAGAATGACAATAGGAGAAGCCATTATAGAGCCTATGCGTGTGAATCATATTTACGACTCTGATTTTCACAGAAAAAAACATACCATAGAACTTTTGGAAAAAGTGAACCTTTCTAAAAAACATTTTGAAAGGTATCCGCACGAATTTTCTGGCGGACAGAGACAAAGGGTTTGTATAGCAAGAGCATTGGCGTTGAATCCTAAATTTATAATTTGTGATGAATCCGTTTCTGCGTTGGATGTATCGGTACAAGCTCAGGTATTGAACCTATTAAATAAACTAAAACAAGAATTTAACTTTACCTATATTTTTATTTCACACGATCTTTCGGTAGTAAAATTTATGTCCGATAGAATCATTGTTATGAACAAAGGGAAAATAGAGGAACTGGGTTATGCAGAAGACATCTACAACAACCCCGTTTCTGAATATACTCAACGACTCATCAGTGCTATTCCTAAAGGCAACCTAGAAGATATTCGACGGGCACAGCTGATTAGGAAAAAAGATAATCTTAGAAACTAATTCATGAAAAATAAATCTACCCCAAAAAATACGGATTTTTTGCGCGATAAAATTCTTGCCTTTTTTAACAACAGCAAAAAAAATGCTTATTCGATCAAAGACCTAGTTAAGAAGCTCGGGATTAAGAGGAAAGAAACGCAAGGCGATCTGGAAAAAGAACTTGACGTTCTTTTGAAACAAGGGAAAATTACGCATTTAAAAAACGGTCTTTTCAAAAACAATGCTCCTGGAGAAACAAATTTTATAATCGGCAGAGTAGACCATGTAAGTCCTCGTTTTGCCTACGTGATTCCCCAAGAACCAACTCCAGACGGAGATATATGGATAGATGCTCGTTTTATAAATGGCGCTATTGACGGTGACATTGTAAAAGCACAAGTCTTTGAAGGCTCGGGAAGATTTAAAAAAGAAAAACATCAGGAAGGAAAAATAATCGAAGTCGTAGAACGGAAGAAAACCGAATTTGTCGGCACCATTGAAATTTCTCCAAAATTTGCTTTCGTTATTCCTGACAGTAAAAAAATACATTTCGACATCTTCATTCCTGGCGATGCTATAAATAAAGCAGAGCATAAACAAAAGGTAATTGCAGAGGTAACCGAATGGCCAGAAGACGGGCAAAAACCTGTAGGAAGAATCAAGGAAGTATTGGGGAACTCTGGTGATAACGATACTGAAATGCACGCCATCATGGCAGAATATGGATTGCCATTCACCTTTCCAGAAAGCATAGACAAAGCTGCTAACGAGATAGAAGAAGAAATTTCTAAAGCAGAAATAAGTAAGCGACGAGATTTCCGAAACATTACCACGTTTACGATCGACCCAATTGATGCCAAAGACTTTGACGATGCAATTTCTGTACAAAAACTTCCCAACGGCAATTACGAAATAGGCGTACACATTGCCGATGTAACGCATTATGTTCGTCCTGGTACGCTTTTGGAAAAAGAAGCTTATTTACGTGCTACCTCCGTTTACCTTGTAGACCGCGTAGTACCAATGTTGCCTGAGAAACTTTCCAACGGACTTTGTTCGCTGCGACCAAACGAAGACAAACTAACATTTTCCGCTGTATTCGAAATGACCGAAAGCGGAAAAATAATGAATCAGTGGTTTGGAAAAACAATCATTCATTCTATTCGCAGATTCTCTTACGAAGAAGTACAGGAAGTACTAGAAACACAAAACGGCGATTACAAAGAAGAAGTTCTTTTACTCGATCGCTTAGCAAAAATACTTCGCAAAGAAAGATTTAAAAACGGATCCATTAATTTTGAAACCGTTGAAATAAAATTCAAACTCGACGAAAACGGAAAACCGTTAGGCGTATATCCTAAAATAAGAAAAGACGCACACAAACTCGTAGAAGACTTCATGTTGTTGGCTAATAAAAAAGTAGCCGAACACGTGTATAAAATGAAAAAGGGGGAGGACAAAAATACAATGGTGTATCGTACCCACGATCAACCAAACCCCGACAAATTAAGATCGCTCGCTACTTTTGCTACACGTTTCGGACATAAACTAATTATACTGGACAATAATATTGCTATAGCGAATGCATTAAATAAACTTACGGAAGAAGTAGAAGGGAAACCAGAACAAAACGTACTTCAAGGATTGGCGATACGTTGCATGGCAAAAGCTAAATACACTACAGAGCCCGATATGCACTTCGGCCTAGCTTTCGACCACTATACCCATTTCACTTCTCCTATTCGCCGTTATCCTGACATGATGGTGCATCGCCTTATGTTCCATTACCTAGAAGGAGGCAAGTCGGAAGACAAACATTTGTTTGAAGAAAAATGTGTGCACTCTTCTGAAAGAGAAAAAATGGCTGCCGATGCAGAACGTGCTTCGATTAAATACAAACAAGTGGAATTCATGCAAAGTATGTCAGACAAAGTTTTTGATGGCATTATTTCTGGAATGATAGAGCATGGTATGTTTGTAGAAATAATTGAAACCAAATGCGAAGGCATGGTTCGTCTAAGTGAGTTGACGGACGATTTCTATGAAGTAGACCTTGACAATTATAGAATTATAGGAAAAAGACAGAAGAAGATATACACCTTGGGCGACACCGTTCAGGTAAAAGTAAAGAAAACCGATCTGGCCAGAAGGACGATTGATCTTGAATTAATAACAACTAAAAAAATAGCCGAATAAGTTTATTATGATACTAACAATTGACCGAGCTTTAAAATTAATTGAAAAAGAAATTGCCGCTCTGGATTTTGGGAAAGAGCCGAAAGAATTATACGACCCCATATACTACATTATGGGTTTGGGTGGAAAAAGAATGAGACCATTATTAGCAGTGCTTTCCCACGCTCTTTTTTCAGACGAAATAGAAAAAATAATAAAACCCGCCATCGCCATCGAAGTTTTTCATAACTATACCTTGGTACACGATGACATCATGGACAATGCTCCATTGCGAAGAGGAAATGCTACTGTACACGAAAAATGGAGTTCCAGCGTAGCAATTTTAGCAGGCGATGTGATGCAAATAAAATCTACCGAACTTTTGATGACGGTAGAAGATACGATAGTGCGCAAAGCACTCGAACTATTCAACGCTACTGCCACAGAAATTTGCGAAGGACAACAATACGATATGGACTTCGAAAAAATAAGCAGTGTCTCCATAGAACAATATATTGAAATGATCCGAATGAAAACGGCTGTACTGCTTGGTTTTTCATTGGAACTTGGCGGATTGATAGCAGGAGCTAGTGACAAGAATCTTGTTTTGCTCAGAGCCTTTGGAATAAATATGGGGATCGGTTTCCAATTGATGGACGACTTATTGGATGTATACGGCGATATGAGCAAGTTTGGTAAAACTATAGGCGGTGATATTATTGCCAACAAAAAAACGTATCTACTCATCACCGCTTTACAAAAGGCAAAAGGTGCTGAGGCCAAAAAATTAAAAGAACTACTAGCTTCAAAAACTATAGATAGTTTAACGAAAGTAAAAGAAGTAACCGAAATTTATAATAAATTGGAAATTAAATCTTTTACAGAATTGAAGATCAATGAATATTTTGATTTAGCGTTCAAGAAACTAAGTAAAATTGATGTTCCTCCATTCAAGAAAGCCTTACTAAAAAACTTTACAAATAAGCTTGCGCAACGTGAGCGTTAGAAATTTATTAATAGATAGACAATATGAATTTTTTTGACAAATTAAAACTAAGGTGGAACGTTACTAGCAACTGGCAATTAATTGTTATCTGCATAGTGTTTAGTATTACGGGCTCGGCTTCGGCATTTGCATCGGCTCCTGTATTGAAACTATTAGGAATCACAAAAGAAATGGGACTTTTTACCTACTGGATTTTAAGGATACTTATTTTATTTCCAACATATCAAATATTACTTGTTGTGATCGGTACTTTGTTTGGGCAACATAAATTTTTCTGGGCTTTCGAAAAAAAGATGTTGAAACGTTTTGGATTGGATTTGGATAAGAATGCTGAGAAACAGTGAAGCTCTTGCTCACCCACAAGTATAGTTGAAAAAAAGCCCATGAAATATTAGTAATTAATATTTCATGGGCTAGTATGAATTTTAGATTGCTCTATTCTGTACTCGCTTCTTTATTAATTTGCCATATTGATTACTGGTGCTTCTTTTAGCAAATGTTTGTAATGAATTTTGATAAAGCTATAAATAGAATTATAGAATTCATGAAGATGCATTTCGTCGAGATCAATGATTACCTGATCATTATTAGTGAACAGGAGCTGAATTTTTTTAATGAAGCCTTTTTCTTTTATAATCGTGATGTTTCGTATGTCTTTTGTATCAAAGCAGCCTTCTTTATTATTGTTTTTATACTTAATCATTCGACTTGTGAGCTTCAGAAAATTTCTATGACTTCTAATCCCAGAAACTAGTATTTCTATGGCAGGAAGAACTATACATACCAAAGCCCAAACCATAAAATGCGTGACTTTTAAATCGTATTCCTGATAAACAAACGTAAAAATAAGAGGTATTGGAACGTAAAGGAGGAGCTGCATTTTTACTTTTTTTCTTTGATTTCGAAATATTAACCCTCCCTTTATTTCTTTCACTTTGACATGAAATAAAATTTCCTCCCAGATGACCAGAGTCATAAGGACAACGGAGACACCGATAAGACCCATGCCTAAAGTGGCATTTTTCAAGTGGTGTGGATTGTGGTAGTGTACGTCAAACATTTCGTAAGAAAAAAAGCTTGCGACAAGAAACATGAATGCCAAAATTATAACGTTAACACTTGTTGGATAAGTAGGGCGGATTAGCGTTCTCATAAATGTTATATTTTTTGTTGGTTAAATCTTGCCTATTATACTTATAAAACAGGTTAAAGGTTGCATTATACTCTTGTTTAATGCATTAAAACTCTCTCTATTCAACCAAAAAAAAATACCTATATCAGCCTTTTATAAAATTGTAACAGTTCTCGTTTATTTATGGACGTGCTGGTGTAATAGACCGCTTAATGCCGTCGCCAATTGACCAGCAATTTAAAATTTTTGGTTTCGGTTAATATGTTTTATAATTTAATGAATAGTAATATGTTAGTTTTATATACAAGGTGGTCAGAAATCTCCGGCCTGCATTGACATGGAATTCTGGCTCAAGCTGATCGATGACACCGGCACGTTCACAGTCCGAACAGTTTTTCTAAGATTTTAAGTTTATCAGCAGTACTTATTACTTCTTTTTAAAATTATATTTTTGTGTGTAAAAGCATGTAATAGTATGTGTAATAAAAAGGGGTAAATACGATAACCGAAATAGATATTTATACGTAAAACCTTGATACAAATACCAATTACAAATCTATTAGTATCATGCTCAGGACATTTACTCTTTTATCATTCTTATTGTTAGTAATAACTACCAATACAAAAGCAACAGTTTGTTCCAATTTATCAACCGGTAATTGGTCAAATACCGCTAACTGGTCTTGTGGAAGGCTTCCTATCGGAGGAGATACCATTGTTATTTCTGCCTCCACCACTGAATCCTTTGATATGTTGGGGAATTATACAATGCCAGGAGGTTCTCCTGTATTGATACGAATATATGGAACACTGCAGTTCAATTCTGGTTCTAAATTAAATTTGCCTGCTAATTCTAATATTATTATCTATGCTGGGGGTTCTATTAAAGGAGCTGGAGGTGGCGGAAGTAGTAATTATATAGCAATGGGTGGTACATCCGTATGGAAAGCCGGAGATGGAAACCAAACAGGTCCTTTGATTTTAAATGCGTCTTGTACTGCTAGTTCGGGAGGATGTGTGCTTCCTGTTATATTAGTAAGTTTTAGCGGAAAATATTTCACTTCTTCAAAACAAATAATATTAAACTGGGTGACCAGCAGTGAAACCCAATTCGCTTATTATGAAATCTGGAAAAGTTCTGATGGGAAATCGTTCTCTTCAGTCAGTAAAATAATCAGAGGAGGAGACTTTAATACAACTGCTGCGTATCATTACACCGACGACAATGTCCAACTGTTACAGATTTATTATTATAAACTAAAACAAGTAGACATAAACGGTTCCTATACGTTTTCGGATATAATAACCATTAGTATTGAAAACGATCAAGAAATAGAATTACTTATAGCACCAAACCCAGTAGTCTCGGGGGACAATTTTGCAATTACCATAATAGGGGCTGGAAATTCTGCTATTTTTAAAATAACAGATATGAGTGGACACATGGTTTTTAATAAAGCGTTTAATTTCGCAAAAGATTCAAATGTAATTGATTTTACTTCAGAAGAAAAATTACCACCTGGGACCTATATCGCAACCGTTGTAATAGAAGGATTAGCCAGTATAAATAAAAAAATTATTGTATGGTAATAGGTTGAACGTGCCGGTGTCATAGATCAGCTTGAGCCGGAATTCCATGTCAATGCAAGCCGGAGATATTTGACCACCTAGTATATAAACTAACATCTTACGATTCATTAAATTATAAAACAAATTAACAGGAACCCAAAATTTTAAATTGCTGGTCAATTGGCGACGGCATTAAGTGGTCTATGACACCTGCACGTCCACGGGATGTTAGTGTCTTACTAATTTTTGAAAATTACTGGTCAATTGGCGACGTCATTAAGTGATCTAAGGCACCAGCACGTCCATTTAGTTAAGAGATACCGAATTTAAAAGAACTCTAGTTTGTACTAATTTTTAAATATTTCTTATTAGAAACTGTTTGCTGTATCTTTGTCATAGAAAAGACCGCTCCAGAAGAGTTCTGTAAAACCTTTTTTTTAAAATTACGTATGGTTATTTATTGTCTGTACTCTATATAAACATGCAAAAAAAAATTAAGGTATGCTTTTTATGCTTTGTCACTTTTCTAGTAGTAGTTCAGGCGTGCAAACATAAGGATGTTGCTCCCAGGCCTGCTGTGAATGCTAATGACTATATATTTAACACTTCCGATAGCAATTGGGTATACGATAACGCTGACAGCAGTTATAATTTAGACCATAATATTACTCAGATTACCCAAGACATAGTAGACAACGGAAGCGTTGAAGTATTTCTTAAAGACAGTACGGGTAATTGGCAGGCCTTACCATTCAATATAAAAAATCTTCAATACATGGGCGATTATCAATTGGGAAATGTGTCTGTAACTGCAAAAAATTCTAAAGGAACTATCCCTTCTAATCCTTCCGTTCAACAATTTAAAGTAGTTGTAATTCCTCCCCCCTTAACCTATACAGAAGACACCCCTTAAATGGACCCGCTGTATTTTTCTTTTTAAATGTACTTTCCGATATAAAATATTTCATTCCAATTATACTTAACTTTTTCAGCATCATAAAGCGGTACTATTTTTAGCGTGATTACATCCTTTTTTGATAGTATTTATACATTGGTAATTGGATAGGTTTAATAACTGTTTTTACTTTTTTAGCTACAAACTATGGACTTATCCCTAATATACATAAACCTAAAATGAATTTTTACGTTATGTATTCATATGAAGAAACGAAATGCGATATTTATAATTATTCAAATCAATCAAGCTGACCCCCTCAGAATTATTTTTTCTAAATGAAACTACAATATTTTTCAAACAAAATTTTATTGTACAAATACATAATATGTTTATTTAGTTTATTATTTTTTAACCTGGCCACATTTGCAAGTTTTACTGCTCTTAAAGATAGTACCGTTCTTAAAGATACTACATTGTTGGTTTCCAATAGAAATTTGCATTTCCGACCTTTGCCGATTATGACGTACCTTCCTGAAACAAAACTTGCATTTGGAGCTTTAGCTGTTTTCTTGTTTAAAGCAGGTAATGACAGTTCCACCCGTACTTCTAATGTTGATTTTGCAGTAGTTTATACAATGAAAAAACAACTGATAATAGATCCGATGTTTTCGATTTTTACAAAAAAGGAAAAGTACTTTATTAAAGGAGCTTTACTCTATACAGAATTTCCTGAGTTCTTTTATGGAATTGGCAAAGGAACATCTGCTGACTTAAAAGAAGATATTTCATACAACACAGTTAGGGTAAATCTTAAGGTATTACGAAAAATAAAGAAGAACCTTTTTGCAGGTCTTCAATATGAATATTACAATACTTTTGATGTGAAATATCCATCGGGATCTAATTTTAGACATCAGAAAATCGAGGGTAAGTTAGGAAGCATAACCTCTGGATTTGGCCCCGCTTTAGTGTATGATTCGCGCAATAGTATTCTGACTCCAACAAGAGGACATTATTTTGAAATCTCAAATCTTAATTATAATCATATCTTTGGTAGTCAATATGATTTTGTCAATTACATTATAGATTTCAGAAAATACATTAAAATCAACAAGAGAGGTATCATTGCGTTACAATCTTTTGCAAACATAAATTTTGGACGTGTTCCTTTTAAACAATTAGCTACAGTGGGTGGAAACCGTATCATGCGTGGTTATTACAATGGCCGTTTCAGAGACAAAAACGTACTTGTCTTACAAGCTGAATTGAGACAACATCTTTTCTGGCGATTAGGTTATACACTATTTGTGGATATTGGCAATGTTACAGCAAACTTTGCTACCGACGATTTTACAAATATAATTTATACAATGGGTGGTGGAATTCGTTATAAATTAATAAAAGAAGAAAATATAAATATCAGACTGGATTTAGGATTTGGACAGAATACCAGAGGACTTTATGTTACTTTATCAGAAGCGTTTTAAAATTGTTCTTTTGGTAGCCTAGTGAATTTATTTTCGACTATAAGTAGAAAAATTTGATGGAGTATTTTTTGAGTTCTGTGAAATTTATCTTCTAAATGTGAAAGTGTGCACTGTTTTCATATAATAAA
>JAYTHK010000090.1:0-17225 GCA_043732665.1 Cytophagales bacterium
ATTTAACTGTTATTTTGAATTACTAGGGGAAAGTAAACACTTTTTTTATCCTATACAACAATAGCAGTATAGCGTGGGCTACTTTTTAAGGGACGACTATTTACATATCGATTGCTTTTTTGATTATCAAGATGAGTATGTTTTAATTGTAAGTAAAAACGAGTTTAGCCTTTGCTAGCCTCTTGTTGGTAAAACGTATTACTTCTAATATATAAGGGAGCAAAATTCAGCAACCTAACCGTTAACTTCTCTCATACTTAAGCCATTTGAAGAGGAGTACTTCACAATGACGTTTTAACTCTCGATTTAATTCAAGCTCTTCTCCCACTTACTCACCACACAAGTAGCCACAGCATTACCAAACACATTTGTAGCAGAACGACCCATATCCAAAACCTGATCTATACCCAAAAGTAACAATAATCCTTCTCCCGGAATATTAAAGGTACTCAGCATACTTGCCACAACAACAAGCGAAGCTCTTGGCACACCAGCCACACCTTTGCTGGCAACCAACAAAATCAACATCATACTTATTTGTTGGTCTATAGAAATAGTCATTCCATAAGCTTGCGCAATAAACATGGTTGCAAAAGTCATGTTCATCATCGAACCGTCAAGATTGAAAGAATAACCAAGAGGCAAAACGAAACCTACAATTTTCGGAGGACAACCAAATTTCTCTAACGCCAAAACCAATTTAGGAAAGGCACTCTCCGAAGTCGCAGTGCTAAAGGCGATGAGAATCGGCTCTTTTATCGCTTTGAACAAACCGACAAAATTTATTTTTAAAACAAAACAAATAAACGCAAGAATACCGAAGCAGAAAAAAATTAATCCTCCATAATAACATACGATCAAATATAAATATCCAGATAAAATCCCTAATCCTTGTTTGGCAATAATCGCAGACAATGCTCCGAAAACACCGATAGGTGCAAAGTGCATCACATAGCTTGTTACCTTAAACATTACTTCTGACAAAGATTCCAAAATAGTGAGAATCGGTTTTCCTTTATCTCCTATCGCACTAAGTCCGACACCAAAAAAAATGGAGAAAACTAAAATTGGCAGTATGTCATTTTTAGCCATGCTGTCAATAAAACTTGTAGGAAATACGCGAAGTAAGAAATCACTAAACATGCCGCTGGCATTAGAAATTCCAGTCTCAGCACCTACCGCTGGCAAAGTTAAATGCATGGACATTCCTGGTTTGAATATATTAACAAGAACCAAACCTAAGGTTAAAGAAATCAAAGTAGCAAAATAAAAATACGCTAAGGTTTTAATTCCAATCCTGCCCACCGATTTAAAATCTCCCAATTTTGCTATTCCCACAACAAGTGTGGAAAATACCAAAGGAGCGATAATCATTTTAATCAGCCTTAAAAAAATATCACTTAAAATTTTCAGGTCCGAAGAAATTGTAGGTAAAAAATAGCCTGCTGCTATACCTAGCGTCATGCCAATAAAAATCTGAGTAGTGAGATTTATTTTAAATTTTGACATCGTTCTAAATTCATAGCTTTATAAAATTCAAACGCAAAGTTCGCCAAGGACTGGATTCGCAAATAACGCGAGTTAATGCACACCTTCTTAATCCGCGCAATCCCTAAATACATTTAAATCAACGATCCGAGCTTTATTACCCTGTTTCTCAAATAGAAATCTGCAATCACCAACGCTGCCATAGCATCTACAATAGGCACAGCACGAGGCACTACACATGGATCATGTCTTCCTTTCCCAGAAACAGTAACCGCTTCTCCTTTTTCATTTACACTGTCCTGATCTTTCATAATAGTTGCGACTGGTTTAAACGCTACACGAAAATAAATATCTTCGCCGTTAGACAAGCCTCCTTGTATGCCACCTGAAAAATTAGTTTTGGTACGCACTTTGCCATTTTCCACAACAAATTCGTCGTTGTGCTCAGAACCTCTCAATGCTATTCCTTCAAAACCACTACCGTATTCAAAGCCTTTTACCGCATTGATGCTTAACATTGCTTTACCTAGTTCAGCGTGCAATTTATCAAACACTGGCTCTCCCAATCCTACTGGACAGCCTTTAATAACACAAGAAACAATACCGCCAATCGTATCCTGATCTTTTCTTACTTGATCAATTAAATCGATCATTTTTTCCGCCATTGCTGGATCAGGACATCTTACAATGTTATCGTCTGTTTTGCTTAGATCAAGTTCTTTGTAGGATTTATCTAATTTCAGAGAGCCTGTTTGAGAAACATACGAAATTACTTCTATTCCTAGTTTCTTCAAAAGTAATTTTGCTATCGCTCCTGCAGCTACACGTGCAAGCGTTTCACGCGCTGAGCTTCTTCCTCCACCTCTATAATCGCGAATGCCATATTTTTCCTGATAAGTATAGTCAGCGTGCGAAGGCCTGTATTTATCTGCAATGTGAGAATAATCTTTGCTGCGTTGATCTTCATTGAAGACGACCATTGCAATAGGTGTACCTGTAGCTTTGCCTTCGAAAACACCAGACAGAATCTGTATTTTATCTTCTTCTTTTCTTTGAGTCGTAATTTTTGACTGCCCAGGTTTTCTCCTGCCAAGTTCATACTGAATAAATTCCTCGTCTATCTCTAGCCCAGCAGGACAGCCTTCTAGAATTACTCCTACACCTACGCCGTGTGATTCGCCAAATGTGGAAATCTTGAAAATTTTACCGAAACTACTACTCATTTTTTTAATACTAAAACTGCTGTGACTACTAACATTGATAAGATAAACATATTTACCCAAAGCTTTATGTCATTGTCTTTGACAAACAATCGCACTGTGTTGCTGTCCGTGTTGATTCTATTATAAAAATCCTCCGGATTATTGACCGAAATATAGTTATTTTTCAGGCTTTCTCCTCGTACTTTAAGACTTAGTAAAGAAGTAAGCGTATCGAACCGTCCATTCACCGCATTAAAATATGTCCATTTGAAAAAATTTGACAGCTTGAAATCACCTGGTTCTTTTGGAGTGACGTAATATACAAAGGATTTTGTCCCAAAAACTCTTCCCTGTTGACGGGATATTTCCTGAGCAATTCTCGGTGCATAAATGTCAAAATATTCTCCTGGATAAATAACTGGATCTGGCAATGCTGCTATATTCCCTTCTCCTACAATCGTAAACGTATATTTGAAACTTTTTCCTGTACGAATTTTATCTGGAAAAACAGATTCACTCAATCTATAATAGCCAACTGGAGGCTGCACCCTTCCTTTGCTTATAGGCAAGGCTGTTACTTTAATCAAAATCGGACGAGTAGAAAATATTCTTGTTATTGATTTCCGTTCAACACTTTCGTTTTTATTTTTTGCAATAGCATAAGTAATGACAGAAAGGTTTAGTACCGGAATTTTAATATTATTAGAATCAATCGGAAAAAAAACGCCCTCATAGAGCTTCCATTTCGTATATTTTTTTTCCTTTATCATTACCGTATCTACTTCTATTTCATTGGGAAGCAAGAAGTCTTCGATAAAATAACCAGAAGATTTCATTTTTTTTATAAACTCTTTTCGTTGATCGTTCAGGTCTACAAAAGTGATTTCCACTTTATTTTGAGTAGAAATTAAAAACGAAACAGTAATCCCAAAGCCTTCTCCAATATATACCTTTGTCTTCGTAGAACGAATATCAAGGGCTGCATCCAGCTTAGGTTCTTCAAATTCCAGGTTATCGTCTATTTTAATTACAGGCGGCTCTTCTGCCTTATAATTTGTTCTTCTAGAAACTTTAACCTGAACCCTTTTAGACGCGTAAACTTTGTCTCTTATTTTTATTCTAACTGGGTTTACGATAAAAGTACCAGATTTTCGGGGGCTATAATATTGAATAATTTTATAACCTTTGGGTTCTTCCTCGTCCATATAAACAGTCCTGCCTTTTTCAAAATCGGCTATATCTGGAAAAAAATACTGACGATAGGCTTTAAACTCCCTTTTGCTGTCTTTTGGAAAGAAAATAGCAACTGTAAATTTCTCATTGATGGATAAGTTAGTTTTTCCCGTAAAAACGTCTATTTCTTGCGTGTACCCTTTTATACTGAAAATGAATATGTTCAGTATAACAAAAGGTATTATTCTAATATATTTTATATTTTTTCTAACTTTATACAAAGTCTATCGTTTAATCATTATAACAAAAGTAGCCTAATACTGGTAATATTACGTTAACTATTAGGTTAAAATTAAATAATGAATGCCAGTTTGAAAATCATTCTAAATGTAATATATTTGTCTATATTTAATTAATAACCTACGAGAACTTATGTTAGACTACGTAAAAATTATTCTCCAAAAGGTAAGTTTTAATGAATATCTTTTTGAAAAAGAACTCGGAAAAAGCTTAAATAATCTTCTCATAGAGGATGTTTTGGAATTAAAAAAGTGGTGTTACGAACATTTTAGTGACTCTTATCTTCAGATATTAAATCATTATTTTAATTGATTTATGTCCTTTTTAGAAAGGTAATATTTCTGGTTATTCCATTGTGTTTTGAACGTTTTATAGCAGAATCTTTAAAGAGGGGACCAAAAGCCTCCTCCGTTATTTCCTCCCAATCCTTATTATTCATCGTTGCTAATTCTTCTTTAGGCACAAATTCCTGATGTTTGTGTGTTTTTGAAAAACTATTCCAAGGGCAAACATCCTGACAGATATCACAACCAAAAATCCAATTGTCCATTTTGCCTTTGAACTCATTTGGAATACTTTCTTTCAGTTCTATTGTCAAGTAAGAAATACAACGACTTCCGTCAATAACATAAGGCGTCTGAAGTGCATCTGTGGGGCAGGCGTCAAGGCAACGGGTACAAGTGCCACAATAATCTTTTATAGGACCATCGTATTCCAACTCTATATCAAGAATTAATTCCGCTATGAAAAAAAAGCTACCTGTTTCTTTATTGATAAGATTTGTATTTTTCCCAACCCAGCCTAGCCCACTTTTTTTCGCCCACACTTTATCCATCACTGGTGCGGAGTCTACAAAAGCCCGACCATTTATATCTCCAATTTCTGTTTTCAAAAAATCAATTAACTCTTTGAGCTTATCTTTAATGACGGTATGATAATCTTTCCCGTAGGCATATTTAGAGATTTTATACTCCGAACTTTCTATTTTTTCTTCTGGATAATAATTCAACAATAAAGAAACTACTGATCTTGCACCCTCTATCAATAATCGTGGATCTAATCTTTTGTCAAAATGATTTTCCATCCAATTCATAGAACCATGCCGTCCTTGCTGCAGCCACGATTCTAGTCGAGGAGCTTCTTCTTTCAAAAATTCCGCTTTTGAAATTCCGCAATATTCAAAACCTAGTGCACGGGCTTTGGCTTTAAGCAGATTGGTGTATCGAGATTTCATAATGTAAAGGTATGAAAAATAAAAGATGCATTCATGTATAAATTCTCGATACTCTGCGAAAGAATCGGCATGTAAATCTGATTTATTTTGTATTTTTACAAAAATAAATTTACCAAATGAGCGATTGTACTTTTGATATTCCTTTTAGTAGTTCGGCAGCTGAGCTAGTTGAAAAAGCCCAGAAATCCATTGTAAAAGCAGGAGGAGAAGTAATGGGTAATACTACTTCAGGTGATTTTTTTATTCCATCTCCATTGGGTAAAATATCAGGCACTTATTCAATTACGCTGCAATGTGCTACTTTTGTTATTACGGAGAAACCAATGTTTCTTGGATGTGGCTTGATAGAATCGACCATTCAAAAATATTTATCTGAAGGAGTGGCTTAGTATCTCGCTGAGACCAATCATAATGTGTCTCAGCCAATAATAATCCCTTTAACAATTTCACAACCAACAATCAGGCAATTATTTTGTATCCAAAAATTCTAGCGGAGACTCATTATAGTTCGCCTATAGAATCTATTAATCAAACAACGTACCTGCTTGTGCAGGAGGTGTTTTTCTGAGATGCTTGTATGCCAATGGTGTAGCCTCTCTTCCGCGTGGAGTGCGTTTTAAATAACCTTCCATAATCAGGAAAGGCTCGTATACTTCTTCAATTGTTTCAGCTTCCTCTCCACATGCTGTAGCAATAGTAGTAAGACCTACAGGGCCACCTTTAAATTTATCAATAATGGTAGTGAGAATACGAATGTCCATTTCATCTAACCCATTAGAATCTACACTTAGCGCAGTCAGGGCGATACGAGCAATATCCAGCGTAACCGTTCCATCGCCTTGAACCTGTGCAAAGTCTCTGGTGCGGCGTAATAGATTATTTGCAATTCTCGGAGTACCTCTACTACGACGTGCGATTTCGAAAGCTGCTTTTTCTTCGATGGGCATATTTAAAATACCAGAAGAACGTTTAACAATTGTAGCAAGTAATTTCGCATCGTAATATTCCAAACGCGCATTAATACCAAACCTTGCACGAAGCGGAGAAGTAAGCAAGCCTGAACGAGTTGTAGCTCCTATGAGTGTAAATGGATTCAGCCCTATCTGCACCGAACGTGCATTAGGGCCAGAGTCCAACATGATGTCAATTTTATAATCTTCCATAGCAGAGTATAAATATTCTTCTACTACAGGATTAAGACGGTGTATTTCATCTATAAAAAGCACATCATTTGCTTCTAAGTTCGTAAGCAAGCCGGCTAAATCACTTGGTTTTTCAAGCACAGGACCAGAAGTGATTTTAATAGACGAACCTAATTCGTTAGAAATAATATGAGACAATGTAGTTTTACCAAGTCCTGGAGGACCATGCAATAATACATGGTCAAGCGCTTCTCCCCGCTGGCGTGCGGCACCTACAAAGACACGCAGGTTAGCAATTATCTTTTCCTGTCCTGTAAAGTCTTCAAAACTTAGGGGGCGCAAGGCCTTATCGATCTCCTTCTCGCCAGGAGTAAAGTTTTCATCATCAGGTTTTAAATAATCTTCACGCATGGGGAACTTTTTTACTAAATTAAGGCTTTTTTACGAGTTAGTGAAGAGTTTAATAGTAAAAGGAAAAAGTCAAAGATTAGAAGCTATTGGTTGTAATATGCGGGAAGTTATTTGTTATCCGTTACTCGTTAACGTAATATTGCAGTCTGTTTAATTCATTAAAAAAAAATAACGACCAGCAATTGTCAACTAACAACTAAGAATGGATTGGTTTAGCGAATGGTTTGATTCTTCTTATTATCATATTCTTTACAAGAACAGGGACTTGAAAGAGGCGGAGCTCTTTATTGATAATCTGACTGATTATTTAAACCTTCCAAAAGGAACCCATATTGCTGATATTCCTTGCGGCAAAGGGCGTCATTGTATTTATTTGAATAAGAAAGGTTTTGTGGTTACGGGTGCAGACTTATCTCCAGAAAGTATTCGTTATGCAAGAACCTTTAGTAATCCCACTTTAGATTTTTTTATTCATGACATGCGTGATTTTTTTGCAGAAGAAAAATACGATGCTGTGCTGAATGTTTTTACAAGTTTTGGTTATTTCGACGACCAGAAAGATAATCAACGTTGTGTGGAATCTTTCTCTAAGGCATTAAAATCAGGCGGTACGCTTGTAATGGATTTTATAAATTTCAAAAAAATACTTTTAAATTTTAGACAGGAAGAATCTAAGCTAATAGACGGAATAAATTTTCATATTGAAAAACAACTAGAAAAAGGTCGCCTAGTAAAAAATATTCGTTTTTCTGATAAGGGAAAAGATTATCATTTTCAGGAAAAGGTTAGTATTCTTTATAAGGAAGATTTCCTGAACTACTTTACCTTTGCAAACCTAGAAATAAAAGACATTTTTGGCGATTACCAACTAAACCCTTTTGATCCTGAAAAATCAGACCGATTGATATTGGTAGCAACAAAAATAAAATAATAGAATAACAATGATCTTAAACATTTCGGTACTTCTTATCACCACATTGCTAGCAGGTCTGGCGGTTTTGCTTATTCCCAAATTAAATGTAAGCAAATTTAATATTCTACTTTCCTTCAGTGGCGCTTACCTATTTTCCATTACCGTCATTCATATTCTTCCTGAATTATTTCACGAGACCACTAACCTAAGACTTACTGGAGTATATGTATTAGCAGGTTTTTTTCTTCAAATGATTTTGGAATATTTCTCCTCTGGTGTAGAACATGGACATCTCCACGTCCACCAAGAAGGCGATCATGGGCATACGCATAGCTATTTGCCTTATTCTATGTTTATCTCCCTGTGTCTTCATTCTTTTTTGGAAGGAACTCTATTGACTAATCCATTTCATAGCCATCCACACGAAGGCACTCAAACACTATTAATAGGTCTTGTGCTTCATAAAATACCAGAATCTTTTGCGTTAATTTCTATTCTTATTTTTGGATTAAAAAATAAATACACCGCTTTTGCTTTGCTAATCGTGTACTCTCTTTGTTCACCAGCAGGATTAGTAGCCAGCGATTTGTTATTTCATGGATTAAATGTTAATGAAAGAATATTTCAATTTTTGTTTGCTATAGTCGCTGGAAATTTTCTGTATATTTCTACAACTATTTTCTTTGAAACAAGTCCAGATCACAAATTTAAAATAAGCCGGTTAGCGGTATTGATACTGGCAGCTGTGATGGCAATACTGGCAGAAGTTGTAATGGGATAAGTAAGCACAACATAAATATTATCCTTTAAATTAATGCGCTAACACCTGATTACGATGGGCGTCTAATTTCAAGAATATAAACAGTAAAATCGTAAACGACCACAGCGATGATCCTCCGTAACTAAAGAAAGGAAGCGGAATTCCAATAATTGGGAATACTCCTATTGTCATCCCAATATTTACCATGAAGTGGAAAAATATAATACTGGCTACGCAATATCCGTATATCCTTGCAAAATTATTTTTCTGTCGTTCCGCAATGTTGACTATCCGTATCAAAAATAAAACATACAAAACAATTAAGATTGTACTCCCAAACCATCCGTGTTCTTCTCCTATTGTACAAAAAATAAAATCGGTGCTTTGTTCAGGAACAAAATCAAATTTCGTTTGAGTACCTTCTAAAAACCCTTGTCCAAAAAATCCACCAGAACCAATAGCCACCTTAGACTGGTTAATTTGGTATCCTTCATATTTTTTATCAATTTCAGGATTTACTAATACCATTATCCGATTTCGCTGGTGTTTTTGAAGGACGTTGTTAATTACAAAATTGACACTAAATACTATACTAATACAAATAACCGCTACTCCAATAATCAAAAGAGAATTTAGCATAATAGGCCTGAACATCAATTTTCTAACGGTAGTAATTCTTACGATAATAATTAGACCCGCTAACACCAAAATGCCGATGGATAAATTAAATTTATCGAATAGAAGTGTAAGGATAAAAAGTGTCACCGTTGCTACTCCTATAATCAAGATCCATGGCGAAAGTCCTTCGCGAAACAATACTAAAATAAAAGCGGAGAAAACCAATACTCCTCCTGTTTCGTTTTGCAATAGAATAAATGTGCAAGGTAATAATAGAATTCCCGCTACATATAATTTGGTTTTTGTTTTTTCAAATTTAGTATTTAAGTCTCCAAGGTATTTAGATAATGCCAATGCCGTAGCCAATTTAGCAAACTCGGCTGGTTGTACTCTGAAATCTCCTATACCTATCCATGAATGGGAACCGTGTACTTCTAGCCCTATGAAAATTGTAGCAATCACCATTACTAAAACGAACCCATAAAGTACATAAGCAAATACGTTATAAAACTTAAAATCGATCGCAAAAATTATCAGTATAAGAATAAATGCAGAGCCTATCCATAGTAATTGTTTTCCAGAATTTAGCGATAAGTCAAAAATATTTTGTTGCACTTCTGGATCAGGATTATATACTACTGCAAAAATATTCAACCAACCCATCGTTATGAACGTGCCATAAAATAGTATGGTAACCCAATCAATATTGCGCAGCAGACTATCCTCTCTCATTAGTGCTTCTTAGTTGTCTTTGGGATTAAATCCTTCTCTGTTACATTCTGCTTCATCCATCTTGTAATAGCAGATGAAGTGTCAGTCAAATATTTTTCTACCATCAAATTGGCAATAGGCGCTGCTGTAACTGCTCCAAAGCCTCCGTTCTCAACGTATACTGCGATGGCTATTTTTGGATTGTTCTTCGGAGCAAAACAAATAAATACAGAGTGGTCTTCTCCGTGAGGATTTTGAGCTGTTCCTGTTTTGCCACAAATTTCTATTCCTTGTATTTTATCAAAATAGGCGGTACCATGCTCTACCACCTGAAACATTCCATTTATTATGATCTGAAAGTAAGAAGAATCTATAGACGTGTAATGTTTGTCTGTGTATTCTTTTAATATTTTTGCGTTTTCTTTTTCACCAATTCGTTTAACAAAATGGGGTGTAATGTAATATCCTTTGTTGGCAATGATCGCCGCAAGATTAGCCATCTGTATCGGCACGATAAGCAATTCTCCCTGACCAATATCCAACGAACGAATTGTAGAATGTTTCCAAGCAAGATCTCCGTATATTTTATCGTAATAACTATTGGTAGGAAGGAAGCCCGATTTCATATTAGGCATGTCAACTTTTAATTTTTGGCCGAAACCAAAAGTTGACATGAGTCTTCTCCATTCATCATAATTTATTTCCGATTCACGGTATTTATTAGTGTTTTGATTTTTGTGAATGATCGTTTTAAATACAGTAAAGAAATACGGATTACAAGACCATTGGATAGCCCCTTCCAGATTGTTTGGAGATGGATGAGAATGGCAATTCACGCCTACCGCTTCCTTGTTGCAGGAGTATATAGTAGACGGCCGAAGCACTCCCATCTGCTGACCAACCAATGCTTGTGCCAGTTTAAAAATAGAACCTGGCGGATACATTGCCATTAACGGACGATTAAAAAGAGGTTTCAATTCATTGCGCTGAAGCGAATCATAATTTTTTGAAAAATAACGCCCAGTCAAAGCGTTCGGATCATAGCTTGGAGCAGAGATAAAAGCTAAAATCTCTCCGGTAGATGGTTCTATTGCCACCACGCTTCCAATTTTATTCATCATCATGCGCTCTCCATATTTCTGCAATTCCAAATCTATGGTACAATGTAAATTTTCACCAGGAGACGAAACAACATCCTGATCGCCACTTCTGTAAGCACCTTTCTCCACACCATGAACATCCTTCATAATATAGCGAACGCCTTTCGTGCCTCTCAAATATTTTTCGTAAGAAGCTTCTAATCCACTAATACCAACAAGATCTCCTTGTTCATAATAGCCTTCTGTAGATTTTTCTAATTGCGTCTTAGAAATCTCGCCAATATACCCAAGTGCATTAGCAGCGCTTTGGTGTGGATACGAACGAATCGTTCGTTCCTGTCTATAAAAACCATTGCAATCGGCAAGTACATCTAACCCTTTCCCATAGTCTTCTATAGAAAGCTGTTTAATAATGGGTACTGGACGGTTTTTATTATATCCTTTTTCTTGTTTTACTTTTTTAATAATATCAATAAACTCTTCTCTGCTAATGTTGAATGCCTCGCAGAATCGAGCAGTATCAGGCACCTTCATTTCTTTCATGACCACCATCAAGTCAATTACAATTTGATTGATCACCAATAGTTTTTGATTTCGGTCGTATATTAAACCTCGAAAAGGATATTCTATAATTTTTCTGGTAGCATTTTTTTCTGCTTCCTCTTTGTATTTATCTTCTATTACTTGTAAAAAAAAGAGCCTTACAATATAAACTAATCCTATCAGAGCAAAGATAATTTGTATTACCAGCTTGCGTTCGTCTTTCATCTCTAGTAGCGATCCGCTCTTTTAATTAAATACTGAAGAAGTACTAACACAAACAATGTAAATAGGGTACTAAAAATAGTTCTTATAAATACACCTACAATAAATTTAATATTCCATGCTTCCATAGAAAATAAAAGAAAATGGTGAATGAAAATAAGCAAAGCAGCATACTTAATAAACCATACAAATCCCATATACGAAATCGATATTTCCGCAGATGCATCATAACCGCCAGCAGGTGTAAGCACGTTTAAAATATACGGACGTATATAGGCTATCAACACGCAAGCAAATGCGTTCATACCTGCCGTATAAAAAAAAGAATCCATTAACAGCCCAAAACACAGGCTGATCAACATAAGCGGGATAGGCTTAATGGCAATTGGTAACATTAAAATATAACCTATATAAACAAAACATAATGTATAGCTGAAAAATAATATCTGTAAAAGAAAAAACAGAATACAGTATAAAATATACGCTATGGTATTTCCTTGTCTCATTTATTTTTTAATGACTTTTCTTCTAACATTTTTCGCTCTTCATATGATTTGTTATTCACTATGTATACAAAAGACATCGCTGTAAAATCAGACGATAGTTTTACTCTGATGTTGTATTTTTTACCGTCGTCTACAACAGTTTTTATAGTACCAATCATTATCCCATAAGGAAAATTATCACTAGAACCCGTTGTTACAACAGTATCTCCTTCAAAAACCTTATGGTGCTTACCTACGTTTATCAGATCTGCTTCTGTAGGATCTCCTCCCTTCCATTCAAGATAGCCCGCTACATTTCCTCTTGTAATCTGCGCATCTAATAGCCATTTCGCGTTTAAGATAGACAGAACAGTACTATAATGCCCAGAGCAATCTTTGATTCTTCCTGCTACTCCACCTTTCGTTGAAATCACACCCATACCTGGTTTTATTCCATCCGCCGTTCCTTTGTCTATGGTAAAATAGTTGGAAAGTTTGTTCGTAGTATTATTTACAACTTTCGCTGTAACGTAAGAATATTGATATACACGAGCGGTATCTATCACTCTTTCTTCGTAAAGTAATTTTTGTTGTTTTATCTGCTGCAATTGCTGGCGAAGCATCATATTATCTTCTGCCAAGGCATTGTTTACCGATCTTAATTTGAAATAATATTTCACATCATCGTTCATCTTAAGTACCGCACCAGTAAATACATTCGATGAATTGAAAAAGGAAGCACTTTGATAGGCATTAAAACGCACCACCAGCCAACCACAAAATATTTCCAATAGCAGAAAAACGGCAGGCGCTCTATAACGGTAAAAGAATTGAAACAGGCTCTCCATGGTAATCTATAAATACATTCAAAATTATTGAGTCATTACCACTGCTTTGTATTTCTCAACATCTTTGATCGCGATACCAGTACCTCTCACTACTGCCAACAAAGGATCTTCGGCTACATGTATAGGAAGTTTTGTTTTCATAGATAATCGTTTGTCAAGGCCCCTAAGCAAAGCCCCACCACCTGTAAGGTGTATACCGTTATCATAAATATCGGCAGACAGTTCTGGAGGAGCTATTTCCAGTGCTTTCAAAACAGCTTCTTCGATTTTAGAAACAGATTTATCAAGGGCGAAAGCGATTTCGGAATACGATACTTTTATTACTTTAGGAATCCCGGTCATAAGGTCACGACCACGAATTTCATAATCATCAGGAGGATTTACTAATTCTGTAAGGGCAGAGCCTACTTCAATTTTAACTCTTTCAGCAGATCTTTCTCCAACCAACAGATTATGTTGTCTTCTCATATAATCGAGAATATCTTTATTAAATACATCTCCCGCAATTCTGATAGACTGCTCGCACACAATACCTGAAAGTGCAATAATAGCAATCTCTGTAGTACCACCGCCAATATCCACGATCATAGCACCGTTTGGTTTTTCTATATCGATACCCAAACCAATAGCTGCGGCAATCGGTTCGTAGATCATGTATACTTCTTTAGCACCTGCATGTTCAGCAGAGTCTTTAACCGCTCTCTTTTCAACCTCTGTAATACCTGAAGGAATACAGATCATCATACGATGTGAAGTGGTACCAAACCAACGTTTATTACCACCGTCTACCATTTTAATAAGTCCCCGTATCATGTGCTCTGCAGCGGTAAAGTCTGCGATCACACCATCTTTCAATGGACGAATAGTTTTTATATTTTCATGAGTTTTTTCATGCATCTGCATTGCTTCCCTTCCTACAGCACGAACCTTCCCCGTAATTTTATCCATTGCTATAATAGACGGTTCGTCTACTACAATTTTATCTTTATGAATGATCAGTGTATTGGCTGTACCCAAGTCGATCGCAATGTCACTGGTGAAAAAATCAAATAATCCCATTTTGTTTAGTTATTAATTATTAGTGCCCAATTATTAAGTGCTTTTCCCAAGTTACGTAAAGTTTACGATAATATAAGAAGAAGCTATTTTAATTTTAATGTTTAAAATGTCGAATTCCTGTAAATACCATAGCTACTCCATTAGCATCGCAATACGCTATTGAATCCTTGTCCTTGATAGATCCTCCTGGCTGAATGACCGCTTTGATCCCTGCTTTGTCTGCTATTTCTACACAGTCTGGAAATGGAAAAAAAGCATCAGAAGCCATTACAGCACCTTCAAGGCTCAACCCAAAACCTTCTGCTTTCTCAATCGCTTGTCTTAAAGCATCTACGCGGGAAGTCTGTCCTACTCCACTAGAAATCAATTGTCCATCGCGTGCTAAGACAATAGTATTTGACTTTGTATGTTTTACAATCTTATTGGCAAAAATGAACGCCTTTTTTTCTTCCTCTGTAGGAATACGTTTTGTCATCGGCTTCAGGTCTTCAATGTCTTCGATTTTTACATCTTTATCCTGTTCGATAACACCGTTCAGAAGTGTTTTGAAATGTTTGTTGGAAAGTGTTACGGGTTTCCTTTTTAATATTATTCTATTTTTCTTTTCAGTAAGCACTTCTACCGATTTTGCAGAATAGGAAGGAGCGATAAGCACTTCAAAGAAAAGTTTATTCAATTCTAAAGCCGTCTCCTGGTCTACTTCTTTATTGGTAATAATTACGCCACCAAAAGCAGAAACTGGATCACATTCCAAAGCGTTCAGATAGGCCTCTTTTACCGTTTTAGCTGAAGCTACTCCACAAGCATTGGTATGTTTTAAAATCGCAAAAGTGGTGTCTGTGAATTCATCAATAAGGGAAACTGCGGCATCTATGTCTACAAGGTTGTTGTACGACAATTCTTTTCCATTGAGTTTGTCAAACATTTTATCCAGACTACCGTAGAAAACACCTGTTTGATGAGGGTTTTCACCGTAACGCAATACCTGAAAATCTTGAATACTTTGTTTAAAATGTTTTATTTCTTCTCCACTAAAGAAATAATTGAAGATAGCAGTATCGTAATGAGAAGAAGTATCAAAGGCTTTGGCAGCAAACAATCTGCGCTCGTTCAACGAAGTCGTGCACTCATTTTTTGCCAAAATATTTTCCAGAAATGGGTATTGAATTTTATCAGAAATGATGACTACATCTTTGAAATTCTTGGCCGCTCCGCGAATAAGAGAAATTCCACCAATGTCTATTTTTTCAATAATATCTTCGTCGGCCGCTCCAGAAGCTACTGTTTCTTCAAAAGGATATAGATCAACGATCACCAGATCGATCGCTGGAATATCGTAATGCGCTGCTTCGTTCTGGTCTTCTTGGAAATCGCGGCGATAAAGAATACCTCCAAATATTTTTGGGTGAAGCGTTTTTACTCTTCCGCCAAAAATAGACGGGTAAGAAGTGAGGCTTTCTACGGAGGCAACCTTGATACCAAGGTCTTCGATGAATTTTTGTGTACCACCTGTAGAATATAAGGTTACGCCGTTTTTATCCAACAGTCTTACCAACGATTCCAAGCCATCTTTATAATAAACTGAAATAAGAGCAGATTTGATTTTTTTTGATTCCATTATATGGAAAATAATAAAGTATAAATGAAAGTTTATTTAATTGAGGACAACGAATACTTTTGTGTCGCATTTCGCTATTATCTAATAAGGCACAAAATTAAATAATTACAACAAAAAAGCCTAAATCATTAGGGTATAATTGTACAAAACTTAGAAATGTGGATAAATTTATCAATCCAGCGAAATCTCTAAGGTTTTCAGAAACTTTAGAGATTTATTAATACACTAAAGAATGTAAACCTCCAAAATTTTAGTGCTACTGACAGGTGATAATGTTACCGACTTAAAAACAGCTGGAAGCATTACCGAGTCTCCCTTTCTTATTTCCATCACACCCTTTCCATAATTTAAAGATGCTTCTCCTTCTATACATATATATAATACGAAAGAATCAAGTGTGTCGTAATTCCTTGATACTGGCTTTTCCAAGTCTATTATATTAGTAGTAAAATAAGAACAGGTAGCAATTTGAGAGGCTTCATTTTTCTTTGAAGAGTAATGTGTTTTATATTCTCCATAATAATTGTAATCAAGTGCCGCTAAAGCCTGATTTGTATGTAACTCACGTCTATTCCCTTTGTCGTCTACTCTGTCAAAATCATAGATTCGATAAGTGACATCAGAGGTTTGCTGAATTTCCGCTAGACAAACTCCTTTACCAATATAATGTACTCTTCCAGCAGGTATAAAGAAAACATCTCCAGCTGCTACGGTTTCAAAATTTAGAATTTCCTCCAGCGTATTGTTGGCAAGATGTTTCAAATAAGCCTCTTCGTTTAGTTGCTTATTGAATCCTAAATTAAGTTTAGCTCCTTTGTCTGCCTGAAGAACGTACCACAATTCCGTTTTCCCAAAAGAGTCATGCCTTTCTTTGGCTAATTTATCGTCTGGATGCACTTGTATAGAGAGGTCATCGTTGGCATCAATAAATTTTATGAGGAGAGGAAACTCGTTTCCAAACTGTTTGTAAATTTTTTTGCCCACCAATTGCCCTTTGAATTCTTCGATCAAAGACGCCAAATCTCTTCCTGCCAGCGCTCCTTTTTCAACGACTGAAATATTCCCTTGTACTCCTGAAATCTCCCAAGTCTCTCCACAATTGGGCAATGGCGAAAAATCTTTACCTAATAAGGTCTTAATTTTTTCTCCACCCCAAATTTTATCTTTGAAAATGGTTCTAAATACTAGTGGATACATATTTTAGTTTTGTTTATAGGATTAGATATTTTATTCGCCAATGCAGATATACTACATGGAGGATGTTTAAGATCGTATCAAAATTAAGAGATACAATGGAAAAATACAAAGGTAAAGATATTCTATCATTTAGCGATAGGTTTACTACAGATGAAACTTGTTATGACTATTTATCTGATATGAAATGGGGCAGGGGATATA
>JAYTHK010000091.1:0-1702 GCA_043732665.1 Cytophagales bacterium
AAATTCTTTAAATTCTATCTTCAACAGTATTATAAGTGGGTTTATGTTGGCACTACCTTTAACTCTAAATGCAATTAGAGAATATAATACCTAATCCTATAAAAAAGAAATGAATCAAAATGATTCTAAACACAAACAAAAAGAATCTACTTCTTCTAAATAATCGTCCTCGGTTATTTAATTGAAAAGAAACAGAATTTTTCGACGACAAACTGGTTAGAATTAAAGAAATTTGAAGCTCCGAAGTATTGTCGTCGAAAGTTATTTTATAGGATTGAACTTTAAATTATATTCTCTTTTATTTTCTGTTTCTTTCCTAGAACTATTTTTTTTGTGACGCCATAAACGAGAGCATAGATTAAAATCTGCTTTGGCTATTGCATGGCAACTCAGTTACTAGTAAAGATAGTCGTTGAGCGATTTTTAAAATTCTCTCATAAAGATGCTTTCAAAAAATTACAAACTAGATTATTTTTTATGCCTATAAGGTTTACCATCTTGATCGTAATGCAGCATGTGTAGATTTTCACCTCTTCTTATTTTTAATGTATAAATTACGATGTGGGGACTTTTCTTGTCTATTTTTTCTTTTTTACTTACAACATCCCAGTCTTTATATTCACTATTTCTAAGGGCCTTTGCTACTTTCTCAGGAAGTTCACTGTCTTTAATGATCCTATTGGTATGCACAAAGGTTCCGTCTTTAGCATAAACAGATTTAAAAGTATTACTGTCTTTCCTGAATTCTAATTCGTAGAATTCAGGACCTTTTGTATAACCCTTAGTTAAAAAATTCTGATCTGCTTTGCTTAGGCTACTCGGATTAGAGTATACCTGAGTAGAATATTGATGGGAATTACTACTATTAGTATCAATTGTTATGTCTGAAGTCGATTTGAAATCACTAGTGCTAGGATCTGAGACTGATTTTGCCAGTATGCAGCGTAAACGTATATTTTTGTAATAGGAATTTCTTTGTTTGTTTGATGAAATGCATCCATTACAACTTTAAGTAATTCAGATTCGTTGATAGTTGCCTGAGGAATAGAATTGCTTTCTGGAGAGTGTTTGTCTTGTTGGGCATTGCTCCGTCGTAAGGAGATATAAAAGCTAATGATTAACAGGAACAGTAATATCTTTTTACTGCTTATAAATGTTTAAAATCACATATAAAAACATTTGTATGAATTAAATTAGAAAATATAAATTCTGAAGTATTTCTATTTTCTAATGATTTATATATTAGTAGAAAAGTTGGTAGTTTTGTTTTTAGCAGCGATTAGAGGTCATTTTAACTGCATTATTAATTCCTTTTTTTAGCACCGAGTAATAGTTAAGTAATATTTAAGTTGTTTTTCAATGAAAACAGAACAATTGCTGTAATAACAATATGAGAGCATTTTATAATTCAATTTTTAGTTTGAAACATGTGCTATACTATTTTTAATTATTATTGTTAAAGTTATATTTTAATATTTTATTTTAAATAGTATAAAATTATATATATATAACATTGTAAATATGATTAATTGATATTTTAAGTATAAAATTTGATTGATAATATGTAATTATTATAAAAAAGTAATAATTATGGTTAAAAAGAAGAGCATTGTATTGATATGAAAGATATATTTGTAAAGAAGTTAGTATTAATTAAACACAATAAATTGATGACTATGAAAAAGAAAGGTTTTCTAATTGA
>JAYTHK010000092.1:0-1698 GCA_043732665.1 Cytophagales bacterium
CCAATGGTGCATTTGGTTTTGAAGAAGCGAAAGAGAAACTGAAATTACTTTCCAACTATTCTCTTCATTCTATTGAACAACCAATAAAAGCTGGTCTGATAGACGAAATGAAAGCGCTATGTGCCGATACTCCCTTGCCTATAGCACTAGACGAAGAGTTAATTGGTATAAAAACTATTGAAGAAAAGAAAAAACTATTAGAATTTATTCGTCCTCAATACATCATTTTAAAACCTACTTTGGTAGGTGGAATGGAAATGAGTTTAGAATGGATTCGTCTGGCGGAAAGCCTTAACATTGGTTGGTGGATCACTTCTGCCTTAGAGTCTAATATTGGTTTAAATGCCGTAAGTCAATTTGCTGCATCGCTAAATGTATCCATGCCGCAAGGCTTAGGAACAGGCCAACTGTACCATAATAATATTGATTCTCCTCTGACCATTCAAAGGGATGAATTATTTTACGATACCACTAAGGAGTGGGATTTAATTATTTTTTCTTAACTTGTATAAATGGAAGCCAAACTTCATTCGAAAGGCAATTTTCTCTTTTTTAACAAAGATTACGTAGCCGAATTTGTATACGGCGGTATTGACGGTGCAATCACCACTTTTGCTGTCGTAGCTGGAGCTTCAGGCGCAAATCTCAATCTATCTGTAATTATTATTTTAGGTGTTGCCAACCTTCTGGCGGATGGTTTTTCTATGTCGGTAGGAAATTATTTTTCTACCAAAGCCGAACAAGATAATTATGAAAAACACAAAGCCATAGAATATTGGGAAATAGAACATCTCCGCGAAAAGGAAATTGAAGAGATACGAGAGATTTATACCAAAAAAGGTTTTAAAGGCGAACTGCTGGAACAAGTAGTAAACACTATAATAGCAGACAAAGACGTATGGGTAGATACCATGATGAAAGAAGAATTGGAAATGGTAAAAGACGACAAAACACCAATAAGCACGGCTACCGTTACCTTCATCGCTTTTGTGTTGATAGGATTGATTCCACTCCTCTCTTACCTTTCTGCCTGGTTATTTGATTTAGAAAAAACGCATTTATTTCTATACTCTTGTATCCTCACGGGTGTTGGCTTAGCGATTGTAGGCTATTTTAAAAGTTTGGTTACTGAAAAAAATAAATTCATGAGCATTACCGAAACACTTGTATTAGGAGGTATTGCAGCAGCTCTGTCTTATGTGGTGGGAGCGGTTTTGGAGAAGATGGTAGTGTAAAGAAGAGATGCAAAATATTTTTATTATAAAAACCTAGCCGAATAATTATGAAAAGCAGAAATATAATACTCGGTATATTTTTATTCATTATGCTAATAAGTATTAGCATATCCTTTCCTCTGCTAAAAAACATTTATCTCCAAAACACTAATGTGAAAAATGAAATGGAATTAAGAGCTCTAATAATTACAAATATTATCACTGATAGTATTAAAAATGACACTGTACTATTTCATTACCTTGATTATAAATTTGGCAATACATCTATAATTGAAAATTTGCAGCCAAGCTATGACATAGGACTCGACAATCAAAGCGTGAGAAATGAAGTCAATAATAGTAAGAGTATATTTATTTATGAAGAAAATGAGTATTTTAAAAAATTAGATAGCTTAATGAATAGACAAAAATTCTATAACCAAGAAGCTAGAAGAATAGACTCGCTTAAGAAAAAAGCGTACAC
>JAYTHK010000093.1:0-5925 GCA_043732665.1 Cytophagales bacterium
ACCTTTTCATTCAAGCCCATAAATACTCCAATTCTAATGTAGTAGTCAGCTATTCATGCAACTCTCAAGACAATATCTGTGAATTTATATTTAAAGATGATAAATGGACTTGCACTTGCGCTATTAAATAAAAAAAATAGTTGATAGCTATTAATAACTAAGCGTACTTAAGATCGGATTTCCTAATTTCCCCAACTGCCCCAAGATTTTTCGCTTCTTTCAATAAAGCCTTTGCTTCTCTGCATTTCACATCAACAACAACACCTTTCACTAGAGCATCAACAAGTATTTTTGCTTGAGTAAGTGAAATACCACATCTGTCATTTAATAGGTGTGTAAGACTTATTTTTTTAAGTCCTTCTTTCCAACTTGTAAAAACTACTGTTTCCATCTTATATTAAATATAACAAATAAATAGCATTACACAACTATTTATTTACACGTTTTAAAAATTCAATAATCATAAACAAATTATCTCGGGCGTAGGAATTTTTCCTTTAATTTTATCTGTAGTTCTTCTTGCTCCATGCAATTCTACGCATTGACAATTATACATTCTGCAAAGTTCTAAAGAAACATCCTTTTTAAATGAGAATATTCTTTGTCCCAATTTTCTAGCACCTGGTCCTTCTATATCAATATCTTTAAGAACAAGTAGATTATCCTTTTTTGATAAAAAGTAGTTTATAGTAATATCCATTAAATCATATACAATCTCAAATTCATAATAAGTATCTTCTTGCTCTTTGAGTACCAATCTACTTAGACCGTTATACGATTCAGCTTTCGATAAAAATCGGCTTTCTTCATTATTTGTTTTTTTGTCATTTATTATAATAGAACAAGACTATTGAAAAAATTAACATAAAAAAATTAAACACTCAAAATTAAAATCTACTACTTCGCGCGCTCAATCGTATACTGCACCAACTGCGAAAGTGATTTTTTATAAACTGAATCAGGAAAAGTATTTAACAGGTCAAATGCTTCTGTTTGATAACGGATCATTGCTTCCGTGGCATATTCAATACCACCAGAATCTTTTACGAATTTTATAACCTCTGCTACTTTTTTAGGTTTATGGTTTTCATTCTTAATGATATTCGTAATCCTGCGTCTCTCCAGCCAACTTGCTTTATTGAGCGCAAAAATTACAGGCAAAGTCATCTTGCGTTCTTTAATGTCTATTCCAACGGGTTTCCCTATTATATCTGCGCTGGTATAATCAAACAAATCGTCCTTTATCTGAAAAGCCATACCTACTTTTTCACCAAACAATCTAATTTTTGCAATTACATCTGCGGGAGCATTTACAGAAGATGCTCCAACGCCACAGCATGACGAAATCAGTGATGCCGTTTTTTGACGAATAATTTCGTAATATATTTCTTCCGTGATGTTCAGGTTTCTAGCTTTTTCCATCTGAAGTAATTCTCCTTCGCTCATCTCCTTCACCGCATCGGATACTATTTTCAATAAATGAAAGTCGTTGTTGTCTATAGAAAGCAACAAACCTCTAGACAGTAAATAATCTCCAACCAGTACTGCTATTTTATTTTTCCATAAGGCATTTATTGAGAAAAAACCTCGGCGGTAATTGGCATCGTCTACCACATCATCATGCACAAGTGTAGCCGTATGAAGCAACTCGATAAGTGCCGCTCCACGATAGGTAGATTCGTTTACTTCACCACACAAACGGGCACAAAGAAATACAAACATAGGCCTAAGTTGTTTGCCTTTGCGCTTCACGATGTAACTCATAATCGTATTGAGCAACATTACCCTCGTTTTCATAGAATCTCTGAACTTGTCTTCAAAGTGTTCTATATCTCTTAAGATTGGGGCTTGTATTTCTTTTATATCTAGTGCCATTTGACAACCCAAGTTACTCTAATTTTTTCGTTTTAACCAACCGATAATTTCAGTTATCTTTGGATAACTATTTAAAACCCTAACTGTATGTTTTTCATATTGTCCAAGATTTTATTTTACCTCATTATGCCTGCAACACTTATAGCAGGACTCCTTATTTTTGCTGTATCCACCAAAAATGAAAAAAGAAAAAAAACAGCACTTTATACCTGCTTATTTTTATTTTTGTTCTTTGGAAACATAGGAATAACCAATCAGTTTTTTCTGCTTTGGGAGCCAGACCCAATAGCACTAAGGAATTTACAAAACTATGAACTAGGAATCGTGCTTACGGGCGTAACCAATCATGATAAAGAGCCCCACGACCGGGTATATTTCAACAAAGGTGCTGACCGTGTTTTACACACTGTACAGTTATACAAAATGGGTAAAATAAAAAAAATACTCATCACTGGTGGATCCGGAAGAGTAACTGGAGAAAGTATATCAGAAGCAACCGATATGAAAAAAGTATTTCTTTTATGCGGCGTACCCGATAGCGTGTTACTCCTAGAATTGAACGCTAGAAATACGCATGAAAATGCTTTGTTCACAAAAAAAATGATCGACAGTTTAGGCATAAAAGGTTCAAAACTTCTTATCACTTCTGCCTTTCACATGCCGAGATCTAAAGCTTGTTTCGACAAGGTAGGTCTTGAAACAACTATTTTCCCTACCGATTTTTCTGGAGGTGCTACGACCTTAACCGCCGACGTATGGCTTGTGCCAAGTGAAAAAGCCTTTTTAGGATGGCATGTACTTATTCATGAATGGATGGGCTATATCGTATACAAGTTGATGGGCTACGCATAGAAAATTATGAACTCTTACTATTGAATTTTGAATTCAACTTGGAATAAATTATTCAAAATATTAAAACAGAAATTTAAAATTCAATTAAATCTTGCGCTTGTTTGTTTACTAAATCTGCCAAAAATTTATCGGTAATTTTTCCGTCTTGAAAAACCGTTTCCAATCTTGCTAATCTTGGTTTGGAAGGTAGAACGTGCATATTCAAATAATGAAAAATATCGGTAAGATGACTCAATGCCAATGCACTTCCTTGAGAACCGGAAGACAGCCCCAATAAAGCACATTTTTTATCTTTAAACCCAGAAGGAAAATCCATCCCGTCTATAAACGTTTTTAAAATTCCTGGGAAAGAACCGTTGTACTCAGGAACAATAAATACGAATTTTGAAGAAGCATTAATTAAGTCTATAAATTGATTAAACAAATCGTTTTTCCTTTGATTATGATATAAAGCAGTGAAAGCAAAATCATGCGGTAACAGCGATAAATCTATTATTTGAGCTTTTACACCTTTACTATCAAGTAGTTCTTTGTAGTAAGCCGACACTTTTGAAGTTTGCGAATTTGGGCGATTGGTAGAAGATATGATGCTTATCATTTTTTATTTTTTCTGTTCTTTCGTTGAATAGTTATTCAAAATACACACATAAATTACATGTTTGTACTATTCTAATAACTATTTTGATATTGCAAATAAAGTTATTTATCTTTACAAACTACAGTTTAGTAGACTAAAATAATGACAAATAATACGTTGAATATCGAGATAGAGAAAGCCTCAAAATCTAGGCTAAGTGAAACAGATTTTTCAAACCTTGAGTTTGGAGCTGTATATGCAGACCACATGTTTGTGGTGGATTACAAAAAAGGAACATGGGGAGCTTCAAAAATCACTCCCTTTCAAAACATAACGATGAGTCCCGCCACTTCAGCACTTCATTACGGACAGACCGTATTCGAAGGAATGAAAGCCTACAGAGCCGAAAATGGCGACATACTTATATTTCGCCCAGAAGCACATATTAAAAGATTAAATGCTTCTTGCGAACGTCTCTGTATGCCAGGCGTTTCCAAAGAATTATTTCTTGAAGGACTCACTGAATTATTGAAAGTAGACAAGAACTGGATTCCGTCTTTGGAAGGTTGTTCTTTATATATTCGTCCTTTCATGTATGCCTCCGATGAATTTATCGGTGTGAAACCTTCTTCATCCTACAAATTTATAATTTTTACTTGCCCTGTTTCTGGTTATTATAAAGGAACAGTAAAAGTAATTATCGAAACGGAATATTCAAGAGCTGCTGACGGCGGTATTGGTTTCGCCAAAACTGGTGGAAACTATGCAGCTTCTTTGTTGCCTGCTAAATTAGCAGTAGAAAAAGGCTACCAACAAATTTTGTGGACAGACTCAAAAGAGCATAAATATTTTGAAGAATCGGGGACTATGAATGTAATGTTTGTGATAAACGATACAATTATTACTCCTCCTCTTGGCTCTTCTATACTAGCAGGTGTAACGAGAGATAGTATTCTTACATTGGCCAAAGACTGGGGTATAAAAGTGGAAGAAAGAAGAGTTAGCGTAGAAGAAATAGTGACCGCAATGCAACAAGGTAAACTCCAAGACGCCTTCGGAACAGGCACTGCTGCTACGATTACTCAAATTTCTACTATCCATTACAATGGAAAAGACTATGAGCTACCTGAAGTGAATGCCCGAAAACTTTCCAATAAACTAAACGACGAACTCATGAATATCAAACTAGGCAAGTCATCTGATAAATTTGGCTGGGTATACAGAATAAAAGCATAATTAGAAAAAATCCCGTCACAAGCGGGATTTTTTCTTTGTATTGAAGTTCTTCCAATAATCTATCATTACGAGGGAGCCTATGTAATTACAAGGAATCTCAAACAACTTTAACACCTTAACACCAGAATACGTTAACACTAAAAATATGCTGCAATCCATAAATCCATTTACCCAAAAGGTTATCCAAAAATTTCAAGAAGATACCCTGGAAGAATTAGATGAGAAAGTCAAAAAGTCGGCAGCGGCTTTTAAACTATGGAAAAAAAAAACGTATGCGGAACGAGCCTCCTTTTTTTATAAAATAGCAACTCTACTTGTTTCCAACAAGGAAGAATACGGCAAATTGATTACGGATGAAATGGGGAAACCTCTGAAAGAAGCCATTGCCGAAGTAGAGAAATGTGCGTCAGCCGTTTGCTATTATGCAGATCAGGCAGAAAAAATTTTGAAACCTACACTACTGCAAACGGAAGCTGAAGAATCTTATGTCGTTTACGAACCATTGGGAACAGTGCTCGCACTGATGCCTTGGAACTTTCCCTTCTGGCAAGTATTCCGTTGTGCTGTTCCAGCTATGATGGCTGGCAATACTGTCCTTCTAAAACTAGCACCGAATACCACAGGATGTGCAACTGCCATCGAATCAATTTTTGAAAAGGCTGGTTTCCCGGAAGGATGTTTTCTTTCTTTAAAAATACAAAACGAAACAACGTCTTACCTTATTCAGAAAAAAGAAGTAAAAGCGATAAGCCTTACAGGTAGTGAAAGAGCAGGTATGATTGTAGCTTCTGAAGCGGGTAAATACCTCAAAAAAATGGTTCTGGAACTTGGCGGGAGTGATCCTTTTATCGTTTTGGAAGATGCCGATTTAAACTATACTTTAGAACAGTCAGTGAAAGCACGATTGCAAAATGCTGGACAAAGTTGTATTGCGGCAAAACGATTTATACTTATAAAATCTATCTCTGAAAAATTTACCTCGAAATTAATTGAGCGTTTGAAAGTTATAAAAATTGGAGACCCAATGGATCCAATTACTGATATAGGACCAATGGCGAGAGCCGATTTGAAAACAGGATTAATTACCCAAGTAAAAAAATCAATCGAAGCAGGAGCTAAGTTAATTTACGGTTCTCTAAACGAAACAAGCGATAATTTTTTCACTCCATTAATTCTAACAAATGTAAAAGCAAAAATGCCCGCTTACGAAGAAGAATTATTCGGCCCTGTTTATAGTATTATAGAAGTTGAAAATGAGGTGGAAGCTATCCGCGTTGCCAATGACAGCAATTATGGTTTAGGTGCTTCTATCTGGACAAAGGATCTTGAAAAAGCAAAAAAATTGTCGACACAGATAGAAAGCGGAATGGTCTTTATAAATAATT
>JAYTHK010000094.1:0-1696 GCA_043732665.1 Cytophagales bacterium
TCTCTTTTTTACTTCTTCTCCAAAACCTTCGGAACGTGTTTTTTTATACATCGATTCCATGTCTGTAGTGCTTGGACTTCTATAGCCATATTTTACACCATCAAACCTTGCCAAGTTAGAACTGGCTTCCGCTGTGGTAAGAATATAATAAGTAGGGAGAATATAATCTAGGTAAGAAAAACTGACAGGTTCTACCGTATGTCCTTCTTTTTTTAGAAAATCTAATTGTACTTTTGTACGTTCACGAATCTCAAGGCTTACGCCTTCGCTTTCTATGCCTTCTTTCAGGTAACAAACTTTTATTTTTTTATCGAAAGCAAGATTTTTTGAATAAGCAGGAACAGGTTTGAATGAGATAGTACTGTCGTTATCGTCGGCTCCAGCTATGACTTCTAGAAGGAGTGCAGCATCTTCAATATTTTTGCTGATAATTCCGATGCTGTCGAAAGAAGAAGAATACGCCACTAAACCGTATCTAGAGATTCTTGAGTAAGTAGGTTTCAAACCCACAATGCCACAAAAAGCGGCAGGTTGTCTTACCGATCCACCAGTGTCAGATCCAAGCGAAGCAAGGCAAAGGTCTGCTTGCACAGCCACTGCAGAACCACCAGAAGAACCACCAGGAACTCTTGTGTTGTCAAGGTCGTTTAATACAGGACCGAAAGCCGAATTTTCGTTAGAAGATCCCATTGCAAATTCATCACAGTTTTGACGTCCAATGATTATGGCATCTTCGTCTATTAGACGTTGTACAGCAGTGCCATTGAATTGCGAAATAAATTTATCGAGTATTTTGCTAGAGGCTTGTAGTCCTTTATCTTTTTGGCAGAGTACATCTTTTAAGCCTATTACCATTCCTGCAAGTTTCCCCGCTTTCCCCACTTTGATTTTGGCATCTACTTCGTCAGCACGATTAAGCGCATCTTGTTCGTAAACTTCTAAAAATACATTGAGGTGTTTTTTAGCTTTTATAGTTGAAAGATACTGCTCGGTGAGTTTTCTACAGTTTACAGTACCTGTAGCGATGTCAGCTTTTATTTCGATTAAAGAATTGTAGGTTTTCACTGCTTACGAATGGTTATAAAACTTAATGAAGAAACCATGGCAGTTGGTTTCTTCATTTGGGAATAATTTAATAATAGAGAAATTCCACGTTACATGGAATGTTGCATTAAGATTTTGTAGTAGTGGTAGGGTCTTCTTCCATACCTTTAGAGATTTCATTTTTAATCTCCTTACTAGCGTCTTTAAATTCGCGTATTCCACGACCAAGACCTTTTGCAAGTTCTGGTATTCTTTTCGCTCCAAAGAACAATAATATTACCAGTACAAGTAAAATTATTTCTTGCCATCCCATTCCTAAGAATAATAAAACAGATATTGTTGTCATTTTTATAATTTATTTATGTATAATTTCAGTACAAATATAGTTAAAAATAGACAGGGGAGCAATTTTTGTAAAATATTAATTATTAGTTATTTATATGTTGTTATAATGAATTGTCTCTAGATGAAGCGGAAGACAATTTAAGGGAAATGATTATTTTAATTCCTATAGCTTTAGCAACGAGCTATTGATATTTTAAAATATATTAATAAAACCGCCTTTCTACCAATTCAAAAAACTCCTTCACTTCTGTTTTTTCTAATCCCCAGTTGTACTTGTGTCCGTAAACCTGATCTAAGATATTTTTTG
>JAYTHK010000095.1:0-5903 GCA_043732665.1 Cytophagales bacterium
ATCCTTGCTTGTAATTCCTGATTGGTGGTTATTAGTTCTTCATTGGTAGATTCAATTTCTTCCTTCGAGGTTTCTAGTTCTTCGTTTAAACTTTGTAATTCCTCATTGCTCGAAACAATTTCTTCGTTGGCACTCTGTAATTCTTCGTTAGCGGCTTCCTGATATTCAGTAATGGAAGCCATATCGTAGCGTGAGGCTGCTATTTCCTCTTCTAATTTTTTTATCCTTCTGTCTTTTGCAACAGAATTATTTTTGCCTTTTTTAATTGGAATCTCTAATAGATCGGTCTGCGGTTCTCCTTTGAAAACAATAACTAATAAATCTTCTTCCCCTTCTACCTTAAGCGGAGTCACGTCTATATTAACTATTCGTATGGCAGTTCCGATTTTATCACGATTCATTTCAATACCTGTTTTGTGAACGGGCTGCTTTGTTTTAATAGCCTGATGAATGGCATTGCGAAGTTCAAAGGTGATTTCGATATGCGCCATTTTTAAAATATTTAAACTGGCTTTGCCTGACGAATTCTGAAGATACAACGAAGTCACTCCTCTAAATTGGAGAATTTCTAAATCGTGATTAATAACCACGCTTGCCGGGACAAATTGTGAAAGTAATAGAGAATCAAAGGCATTACTTAGATTTCCGATGGTTGTAATTGCTGTTTTCTTAATAGGAGTAGCAAGAAGATTTTGTTTTTTTGATAAATCAGTTTGTATAATTCGGTGCGTTATATCTGATATTCTTCTTTCTTCAGAATTTTTTTTGCGAGTATAAATTTTGAACCTATTATTGGTCTGAGTCGTAAAAAATTGTATAGAGGCTCCAATCGTTTCTGATTTACCAAGCATCAGGCAACCATTATCATTCAAAGAGTAATGGAAAGTAGCAATGGCTTTTTTCTGTGCAGGATTATCAAGGTAGATTAGCATATTTCGGCAACTGATAAAATCCATTCTTGAAAATGGAGGGTCGCGTAAAATATTGTGTGGGGCAAAAATACATACATCACGAAGTGATTTTATAGTGCGGTACTTGTCTCTTGATTTTGTGAAAAAACGTTGGAGTCGTTTTGGGGAAACATTTTTAAGTTGTTCTATAGAATATTCACCGCCACGGGCTTCGTTGATTGCTTCAAGACTAAGATCGGAAGCAAAAATTTGAAAAGGAATATTGGAGGTTTTAGTATCTTGTATTTCGAAGAGTAGCATAGCTATCGAATATACTTCCTGGCCAGTAGCGCAAGCTGCTACCCAAATACGTAAAGGTTCACCATGCGATTTGCCTTTTAGTAACCGCGGAAATACGATCTTTTTTAGTAGTGTAAAAGCTTCGGGATCTCTAAAAAACTCTGTAACATTGATGAGTAAATCCTGATAAAGTAAATCTAATTCCTTGTTTTTTTGTTCTAAAAGTTCGGAATATAATTTTAGAGATGTTATCTTAAATATCAACATCCTACGAAGCATACGCCTCTTGATGGTGTTCATTTTGTATTGACTGAAATCAACATTTTTTCTTTTCAGTAAGAGTAGGAGAATAATTTTTAGGTAGGGGTTGTCGTTTTTTATTTCATCGTCTGGTGCGGTTTTTATTCCTTCTCTTTTTATCAAAGGATGTTTGCTCATCCATACTAGTTTTTCTGCAATTGCTTTTGGAGACAAAATAAAATCAACTGAGCCTGCTGCAATAGCAGAGTGCGGCATACTGTTAAATTTTGCAGAATCATCTTGGGCAAATGTTATACCTCCTGCCAGTTTTATCTCTTTCAACCCAAATGTACCATCGTTAGCACTTCCTGACAGTACAATCCCAATAACATTTTCCTTATGTGTTTCAGCCAAAGAAGAAAAGAGAACATTAATGGGGAGTGCAGTAGATTTAGTTGGGCGTGGTAGTAATTTTATATGTCCGTCCGTTACCCTGATTTCTTTATTATAAGGAATCACATAAACATTATTGGGCTTCATCTTATCCATGTGTTCGATATCTTGTACTTTCATTGCAGTAACCTTTGACAAAAGTGAGGTAAGAATACTTTTGTGGTCGGGACTAAGATGCTGCACATAAATGTACGCCATACCAGTGTTTGGAGTAAGATTTTGTAAAAGCTGTGTTATTGCTTCTAGCCCACCTGCAGAAGCGCCAATCGCAACTATGGTAAATGCATTTAATTCTTTCTGAATTGTTGGAGGGGAAAGCTTTTTGTTTTTTAAACTAGTTGTCGTAAGTTTTGGCTCCTTCTTGCCATTTACTTTAGGTTTCACAAAGATTTCTTCTTTAGAAAGGTTTTTTGTTTTTTTAGGGGAAAAAATTAATTTCGTTTTCATAAATATTTTATACTAAAAATGAACAGCATTCTTTTTCACCTTTTGGTAAACAAATGCTTTTTTAATTAAGTATCTAAAAGTTGAATTTAATTACTAAAAATAATATGGGGAGCGTTAGAATTGCTCTTTATAATCCATAGTATCCTTATAGAGTGTAATATAGCTTTAAATAATTTAATTTCTTTTAGTTTGGTTTTATTAAGTATAAATTTTTAATTTAATATGATAATCCTTTGTTTATATATAATAATAGGGTTGTAGGATTGGATATTTTATTCGTCAATGAAGATATACAGGACAAAAGTATATAGTTTTATCACTTGTTGTTCGTATTCTGGAGACTACGGGCAACAAGTGGGTATGGAGTTTACGACCAGTTTACTTTGCGCAAAGAAATCGAAGTATTGAACTGCATGGCAAATAGCCCAATACTTTCTGTCATGAATTATAAGAGTAAATTCGTTTTTACCATAAGCCTCTTTTTGGTAAGGATGAATTTGGGATATTAACACATTATATTGATAGATTTTAATAAAATGTTTCATAGTGACAGGTGCTTTGTCAAGGGACAAAGCACGGTGGAGGTTTTCCGTGGAAACTTATGCCCATGATCACTGCCGACATCACCACCAATATACTTTTCCTGCACTATTGAACGTTCCATTTGTGCAAGCTTAAGCCAATATATAAACCCTCCTGAAGCTAATATAATAATAATCAAAGTGAAGCGCGGAAGTGCTAAGAAAAAAAAACATATTATCATTAATAAAATAAAAGAATTAGGCTTATAGTAACCGAATGCAGATATACTGCATTGCGAGTAGTTAAGTTTGTTAAAAATAAAGAAAACAAACATGACTACAAAATTAGATTTATTAAGAGAACGATTTGCTAGTGAAGATTCTTTCGCCTTTGTTGGAGCTTTTCTCCAACAAGCGTTTCCTGTGGCTCCGCGGATTGAATGACCGTGCTGCTAGTTTTCCAGATATAAGGAATCAACACGATAGCATATCCTTTCAGAGCGTAAAAATAGTAAATTGGAGTTTGAAATAAAGAAAAAACGTTGGTTATTTGAGCGCAAGAACCACTAGAAACGCTTGTTGGAGAAAAGCTCCAACAAGGGCGAAAACGACAACGTGTATGCCCACCGCGCACTCTCTAAAATTCAGGAACTCTATGCCATAAAGTTAGATATTAAAGAATTTTCTGTGGAATAAAAATAAAAAATCAGTCAGGAGAAATCCCGAATCATATTAAAATAACCTGGCTCATGGATAGTAGAGCAGTATACACAGGTAACTTTAGATTCATTCATTGCTTTATAAATCTGAGCGTCACTGTGCGGTTTACTTTCAGCACTTTTCCAATATATTGTTTCACGTTCTCAGTAATTGTTGTCGTGATGTGAATGCAAAAGAATAAAAGTCACTATTAATATCGACCCTATAGGAATAGAAATAACCCAATACTTTCGTCATGATTTATAAGCGTAAATTCGTTTTTACCATAAGCCTCTTTTTGGTAAGGATGAATTTGGAATATTAACACATTATTTGGATAGATTTTAATGGAGTGTTTTTTCGCCCTTTTTGGAGCTTTTCTCTAACAAGGGTTTCTTGTGGTTTTTGCGCTCAAATAACCAATTTTTTTTCTTTCTTTTAAACTCCTATTTGCTATTTTTATGCTTTGAAAGAATATGCTAAAGTGTTGATTCACTATATCTTAAAAACTAGTGCCACGGTTAGAAAAGCTCCAACAAGGGCGAAAAATGTTGCAGGAGATTTTATTTTTTGTAATGTACTCCTGTGTTGCATAAATAAATCGTCGGGTGAAGACACCCGCCGAGGGAAGTTTAAACCATTTTTGTGAGGGTAATTTTATCTATAGCCCCCAGATAAATCCGGGGGCTATAGATAGTAGAATGTCTTAGGTTGACGGCTATGGTGTCACTCAGCAGCACATTCTACTACTTCTTCACAAAAATCTGCTCAAAATTTTCCGGTACTTTCACTTCCCATAAACTTCCATTTTTATTGATCGGCACATTAATTCCGTCTACGTAACATTCCTTTGGCTTAAATGGAAGTCCGTGAATAATCATAGAATACACTTTATAAGTAGTAGTATATTTTTTATGCGAAGCAGTCTGATTAATGCTAAATTCTGCTTTGCTACCCGATACCTTAAATTGTTTTACATTGTACACACCCTCTTTATAGTCGTAGCCGTCTCCAGCGTCTTCGTATAAAGTTGATTCTGTCGATTTTTCTTCAAAATACGCATGAAGAAATAATTCTTCTACTAAAAACTCTCCCACATATTGCATAAGCGGATACATTGGAATAACAGAGCCTGCTCTTATATATATTGGAATAATGTTCATAGGCGCTTCCGCCCATACTTCGTTGCTACCTTCTACAAATTCATCGTCCCAGAAGTAATACCAATTGCCTTCTGGCAAATACAACCAACGACCGTCTATTTCTTCTTGCATGACAGGACAAACAAGCAAATTATCACCTACCCCGAATTCATCCTGACGAAAATGAGTTTCCGTATCCATCTGGTCAAGGAAAGTCAATGGTCTTAAGGCTGGTGTGCCTTTGGTTACGTTCTGCCAAAAGGTAGTGTAAAAATAAGGCAATAATTTGTAACGCAACTCTATATAAGTGCGTGCTATTTCTTCTACTTCTTCGCCAAAAGACCAAGGTTCCTGATCGCCATGATCGCCGGAAGAGTGCGTGCGACAGAACATGTGAAAAATTCCCAACTGAATCCAGCGGGCATACAATTCACCAGTTGGCGTTTGAATAAAACCTCCAATATCAGATCCACAAAACGAAATGCCGGTAATGCTCAAGCGTTGACACTGGCGGTTGGCAATAGCAAGATGTTCCCAACTGGCAAGATTATCTCCTGTCCAAACGGAAGAATATTTTTGTACTCCAGAATACCCAGAGCGAGTAATCACAAACGGTCTATTTGGTTTTGCAAATTTTTTCACGCCTTCATACGTAGCGCGAGCCATTTGCATACCATATACATTATGTGCTTTACGATGACTCCCAGGATCTCCATCGTAATCGTGTCGAACATCATAAGGCATTGTTTCCGTTTCAAATACCGCAGGCTCGTTCATGTCGTTCCAAACTCCTTTCACCCCTGTTTCGATAAGGCCTTCAAACAGGCCAGCCCACCAAACGCGTACATCAGGATTTGTAAAATCTGGAAAATTACAATCTCCTGGCCATACTTTTCCTTTCATCAAAGGACCATCCATACGTTTGCAGAAAAAGCCCTTTTCTAACCCTTCGTTGTATACCCAATAGTTTTGGTCGATTTTTATTCCTGGGTCAATGATTACAATTGTTTTAAAACCCTGATCCGCCAGTTCTTTTATCATCCGTTTGGGATCTGGAAAGTAAGCTTTATTCCAGGTGAAACAGCGAAATCCATCCATATAGTCAATATCAAGATAGATGCTGTCGCAAGGAATTTTCCGCTCACGAAATCCGTCGCAAACTTCTTTTACTTTCGTTTCTGGATAATAACTCCATTTACACTGATGGTAGC
>JAYTHK010000096.1:0-1691 GCA_043732665.1 Cytophagales bacterium
AAAAAATTATAAACTAAATAGAAAATCGGCGGTATAAAATTTTTAATAATTTTTTTGATTTTTGCCATGTATTTATTGTAACATCTTTTTTAGTATTATCAGAGGAAGGTTGAAAGACTTTAAAAAAATAATTTGATTCCTCCACTTTTATTTTATTGATTTCAATAAAGCCTACTGGACATTGCGCCATATCGGTTACAATACAATGAACTCCTGTGTTATCCAGCCCCATATTTTTAACAATTGGTCTTGCAGGTTGCAGACAATAACTATCATTTAAAAATAAAGATGCATGCCATCTTATAGCCCAAGAATCATTTATTCCTTTTATTTGGTCTTTTAACATTTCTATAAAATCATGTGTTCCTCTCCTATTAAATTCAAATTCAATATTTTTAGAAATAATTTCGGATAATAGAGAAGAGCCATCAGGTTCAAAAAGATCCCAGCCTCTTTTCCAGGTTGCCCATCCCCAACAATCTGCTCCTTTTAAAAAAAAAGTAGTTTCGGCAAAGCCAGTAATGTCTAAATCATAATTCCATGCATGAACACATCCAACTTCAATATTATCAGCATATAAAGAGAGCGCTTCATTCATAAATTTTAGAAAGCCTTTAGATGCGACTATATCATCTTCTAAAACTATTATATTTCCATGTTTATTCACAATTTCAGTAACGCCGGTTATTATTGAATTTGCCAGTCCCAAATTATTTTCTCTTCCCACAATAATAACTTCTTTACACCATTGCTCCTTTTTTAAGCAAGCCCTTGTTTGCTTTATTTTCTTAATCGCTTCTTCATCCGCATTTACTTTTGGACCGTCTGCATAAATGTAAAGTATAGATTCTTTCGCCAGCTCATTTTTAGCCAAGGCTTCAAGAGTTTGTTGCGTATGCCATGGGCGGTTATATACAAACAAGACTATTGGTGCTAAATTATTCATGCTTTCTTTACAGCGTCTACAATTAATGAAGTATAATTTAATACGCCATCTTGGTTTCTTTCGTCGTATCGTTTTGACCTTGTAATATGGCCGCCTTCATCTGTCCAGTTTGTCAAATTAAAATTGCTCTGCTCATCCCAATATTCAAGAAGATGCACTTCGAAGCCTGCCTTTTCAAGAATGTTTTTCAGACTGATATAATTATATAATACTTTGTGATCATCAGCTCCAGCACCATGCCCACCGGGCCTAACATATTCGATGTATCCTTTATCAGGATGAAAACCATCAGGTACAGCTAACCGTAAAATACCATTTGGTTTTAAATATTTGTAACAATTTTTATTCGCCAAAATAGTATCTGTTTCTGTCAAGTGTTCCCAGACATGCTCGGCCATAATGTTATTTACCCTATGATAGAATAATAATTTTCGCCAATCTGCATCTTTTGTAATATTTAAGGTTTCCATATCAGTTGCGAACCATTCTTTATCAATTTTAAATATACCAGAACCTACATTGAATTTTATTTTTTTTCTACCACGGAACAACAAGAAAATATCGAATCCGGAACTTAATATTTTTAATACTATTTTTTAATAATTTCATAAATCAGACTTATAAAAGATACTTATTTTTACAATTTTAAAACAATATTTCAACTACCGACATTGCTCTTTTTTAATTATCTTTTATTTGTAAAATATTGAACAACGCTTCTTTTTCAATTTCTGAACTATACTTA
>JAYTHK010000097.1:0-1689 GCA_043732665.1 Cytophagales bacterium
CAAATGCAGCTTTTTAATATTTTTATGTGCTGCTTTGCAATGAGGATTTGCTCTTACGCATGAAGACAGTGCGATGGCCGTCGTCAAAACTAATATAAAGGTTAGGTATGTGTTTTTCATGTTTTGTATCTCTAAAGGTTTTTAAATTAGTTAGTTTGACCGATCTCGTATTTTACCAATTCTAGGTTGTGTCTTCCAGAAAATTCTACTTGAGCGGCTTCAAATTTCACATCAATTTCTGTTTCTCTACCTATCAAATTGTCTGACAATTTCTGAAGTTTAGTTTTGTCCTCAGCGGTTCGTTTGTCTTTAGGTATAGAAACTAATTCAATAATATGATTGTATTCGGTATCTAGAGTACTTTTGTATAGTTTAAACCATTCCAAGGAAGCATCGCGAAGTTTCGCATCGCCTTCAAACGCTTTCATCGCTCCCACTTTTTTAATGGCTTTGTCAAAATCTTTAGAAAGAACGGCCTTTTTAGCTTTCAGGTCCATAAGACTACCGCCTTCAAAAGCTTTGAAAAAATTCACCACATCTGGTACGAGTTTGTACTGAATGTCGATGATTTTATTGTTGTACTTAGCGGCCTTTTTATTCTGGGCCTGAGCCGAAAACAAAAAGAGTACTCCGACACAAAAGAATAGTATTTTTTTAGTCATAAGGGTTTTTAGGTTTTTTTTAAAAATAATAATAAAATTTAACACGGCAAAGGATAGATGAAAGTTTCTGTTTATGCGGATAAAGGATACAGGAAGCAGACTTATGCCGTTTAAGCGTATAAGTCTGCCCTTCAAATAGCCCACCGTTAATTGTGCATAAAGAAATTTTTATAAATAGGCTTTCGATACAACATAAGTAGGCAAAAAGGGATATATAACAGGATATCGAGTCCTTTACTTCCACAGCTATAGGTTACATTGTCCTCTATCTCTACCAAAACACCTATTTGCCTAATAGTATGTCTGTGCTTCCAGCTTTTGATTGGCGCGGGAAAAATGCTTCCCTCGTCTATAAAATAAAATTCGTTTGCTGTCGTACCATTTTCGGTAACAATAGATACCCAGATGCTCTTATAAAGAAAAAAGTTGAGTTGTATATGAATTTCATTTCCCCTATCACACCCATCGTACCGGAGCAGTTTTAGTTTGGGGAAAGGTGGTGCAAGCCGAAGAAATAAGGTATTTGTGAAACCTGCAAGCACGGCTTCTTTCGTTCCAACACCAATAATTGTCCTAATAGAAAAGTTCATAAATTTATTTCCCTCATATTTACAGTTTTTCTTTGAATTCTGCATCGTCAAGAATAGCCTGAAATTCATGGATAACTTTATCCAGATCCTGCGTGGCTTTTTCCAACATTGTCAGACAGTTTAATTTTTCCTCTGCAGACGGGCTGAATTGATAGTGTCATTGTTGCCAGTGGAAACATTGGTTCGAAACTCTTTTAAGTAATATGGTTTTAATTTTTCGTTATATTTTTCAATTGAATCGGTAGCTTTTATAGAGTGAAAATTTTTCTTGTAAGCCTTCATAGACCAAATCACTGTATGACTTTGAGAAAAATATTGTTCGACCTCTCTTTTTTTAATCTCTTGCACTGTCTTAAGTTGATTGAAAGCTCGATTTTTTTAATACTTCCCTATGACTGAAACTCTTCAGTATCATTACTACAACTAGTGGAATAATT
>JAYTHK010000098.1:0-5865 GCA_043732665.1 Cytophagales bacterium
TTGATGGCGGGGTGTTTACCCTCGTTGGGACTATAAATACTACTGTAAATAATGTTAGTATACTAAAGGTGCCTTCGTTAACAATCACGCCAGTTTATAGTTGTCCTTGCGCCTACACCCCTCTGCCTATCGAATTGCTGTCGTTTACAGGCGAGTGCGATAATGAAAATATACTGTTGAAATGGAGTACTGCGTCAGAGATAAATAACGACTATTTTTCAATAGAACGGCGAGGTGCAGATGGTATTAACTGGCAAATTATTACTACGATTAAGGGAGCAGGTAATTCATTTGCTTTACAAAATTACTCTTATGCATATTCAGAATCCTACCTCGAAGTTCCTTATTATCGATTAAAGCAAACGGACGTTAACGGAAATTTTAAATACTCTACTATTATTACTGTTGAAAATTGCCTAGAAAATAGAGCTGAATTAGTCGTTTACCCTAATCCTGCAATCGTAGGGCAGGCTATTAATATAAATTTAATAGCTTCTGATAAGCAAGAGATTTTGGTTGCGGTAACGGATGTATTAGGGCAGGAATATTATTCAAAAATAATAGTTGTGGAAAAAGGCTCAACAATAATAGCGATTGATCCGTACAAAAACATTTCCGCTGGCATATATATTATTAAAGGGTCTATCGACAATAATATATATGCAAAAAAATTGATTGTTAAGTAGCTTACTATACTTTACAGTGTCTCGTTCCCTGCCAAGTCCGCTGGCTCAAATGGCGTAGACGTTTTCGTCTGTGTCTACTATGAAGAAAACGTCTGCGTTTTCGCTCTTAGTATGATACATTGCTTCTAACCCTAACAATATATCCCTTTCTACGAAACGCAAACACAATTTATCTATAGCCACTTAATTCTGTGTTTTTTTTCAAGTGTTGTCAATATTTCTGTCAAAAAACTGTGTCTATCACCAAAGAATTACCAAAAGATATATCTATTTTTATACTATCAGATTTTAAAACGTAAAAACATGAAATTAGCAAACAACAAAATTTTAATTACCGGTGGTGCGACTGGCATTGGTTTAGGACTGACCCGGAAATTTATTCAGGAAAATAACACTGTTATAATTTGTGGAAGGCGTGAAGCAGTGCTAAAAGAGGTTACAGATAAATACCCAACTGTAATTGCGAAAGTATGTGATTTATCTGCTGAAGCAGAACGCGTAGAATTGTTTAAATGGGTTTCGGCTAATCACAGCGATTTGAATGTGCTTGTAAACAATGCTGGCATTCAGAATTGGATGACTGTTACAGATGCCGATTTTTACCAACGGGCAAAAGATGAAATAACGACCAATATTGAAGCACCACTACATTTAATTTCGTTATTCAGTAATTTGAAGTCGTTAGATACAATCATTAATGTAACCTCTGGGTTGGCATTTGCTCCATTTGCGAAGGTGCCGGTTTATTCAGCAACGAAAGCGTTTTTTCGTTCCTTTACACTTTCTTTAGGAAATTTATTGAAATCAAAGAACATAGAGGTCATTGAAATGATTCCGCCAGCGCTCAATACAGACCTTGGGGGAAAAGGACTACACAATGCGGCTCCTCCTGTAAGTGATTTTGTTGAGGCAGTATTCCAGCAATTGAGAGAAGGCAAAACGGAATTAACTTTTGGTACTAGCGAGACAAGAGCGAAAGCAAGTCAGGAAGAATTGAAAGAATATTTTGACCGAATGAATTCCTAGTTTTGTGGAGTGTTATAGCTGTATAGGATTTATTGTCTGTATTCAGAGGTTCATTCGGGAGGAACCTATTTAGAATTAAATTCTAAATTATATAAATGGCGACAAGTGTCACCTCTCAAAACTAATACTTCTGGCTAATTTAAAACCTATTCCATATTATTAAATAGGTTCCTCCTGAATGACCTAGAGTAATATTGTATGGGGCCTTATACCTAAAAATAAAAAATCCACTCAAACGGACTAGATTTTAAAGGATTTTATTCAAGAATAAGAAAATCTATTCTTTTATGATGGAGTCGGCAAGCACAACTACTTTATTGTTCAATACTTCCACAAGACCACCTTCGATCATTATTTTTTCTTCGTCTTTAGCTGTTTTGCGAATGGTTATATAGCCTTTCTCTAAATTACTTACCAGTGCAGCATGGCTATCCAAAACTTCAAAGAAACCTTGAACGCCAGGAAGATTTACTGCGTAAACCTCTCCGCTAAATACTTTTACATCTGGTGTTAATATATCTAAAATCATTTTTTGAATTATTAATTTGAAATTTAAGTTATGAGTGTTAAACAATGAATTCAAAATTCAACACTCATAACTTAAAATTTATTTTGTTGCTTCTGCGATCAATTTCGCACCTTTCGCCATAGCATCTTCAATTGTACCTACTAGGTTGAAAGCCGCTTCTGGAAGATTGTCGTGTTTTCCGTCCATGATTTCGTTGAAACTTCTGATTGTGTCTTTGATGCCCACTAAAGCACCTTTTAAGCCTGTGAATTGCTCAGCAACGTGGAACGGTTGAGAAAGAAATCTCTGAACACGTCTTGCACGGTGTACAACTAATTTGTCTTCGTCAGAAAGTTCGTCCAAACCAAGAATCGCAATGATGTCTTGAAGTTCTTTGTACCTCTGAAGTGTTTCTTTCACTCTCTGCGCGCAATTGTAATGCTCAGCACCAACGATGCTTTCGCTCAAAATTCTTGAGTTAGAATCCAATGGATCCACTGCTGGATAAATACCAAGCTCCGATATTTTACGGTTCAATACCGTAGTAGCATCTAAGTGGGAGAAGGTAGTAGCAGGAGCAGGGTCTGTCAAGTCATCTGCAGGTACGTAAACCGCCTGTACCGAAGTGATAGAACCACGTTTGGTAGAAGTAATACGTTCTTGCATAGCGCCCATTTCTGTAGCCAATGTTGGTTGGTAACCCACCGCAGAAGGCATACGACCTAGAAGCGCTGATACTTCAGAACCTGCCTGAGTAAAACGGAATATATTGTCAATAAAGAATAGAATGTCTTTTCCTTGTCCTGTACCATCGCCATCACGGAAATATTCCGCTACTGTGAGTCCAGAAAGCGCCACACGAGCACGTGCGCCAGGAGGTTCGTTCATTTGTCCGAACACTAATGTTGCTTGAGATTTAGCAAGTTCTACTTCGTCTACTTTTGAAAGATCCCAATCGCCAGCTTCCATAGAATGTCTGAATGCTTCGCCGTATTTAATAACGCCAGATTCAATCATCTCTCTAAGCAAGTCATTTCCTTCACGAGTACGCTCGCCTACGCCGGCAAAAACTGAAAGACCTTCATACGCTTTTGCAATATTATTGATCAATTCCATAATCAATACTGTTTTTCCTACACCAGCACCACCGAAAAGACCGATTTTGCCGCCTTTTACATAAGGAGCTAAAAGGTCGATTACTTTGATACCTGTATATAATATTTCTGAAGAAGTAGAAAGGTCTTCAAATCTAGGTGCTTGTCTGTGAATAGAAAGACCATTTGTTTTATCAAGTGTTCTAATACCGTCAATAGTATCGCCTACAACGTTGAATAATCTACCTTTGATTTGTTCGCCGATTGGCATTGTAATTGGCGATTCTAAGTCAACAACATCCATTCCTCTGGAAAGACCTTCGGTAGAGTCCATTGAAATAGTTCTAATTCTGTTTTCTCCAAGATGTTGTTGACACTCAAGGATTACTTTAGTGCCGTCTGCTCTTGTGATTTGAAGTGCATCAAGGATTTTAGGTAGTTTTGAGTTTTCATTTTCAAAACTCACATCTACTACCGGTCCGATTACTTGGGTGATTTTACCAATATTTGCCATTGTATTATATTAATGTATAACTTTTTTGCGACTGCAAAACTAAAGGTTTATTCATTCAATACAAAGGATGTGTATTTTTTTTAGCAGATATAAAGCGTAATTTTAGAAATAGATATTATTTTACTGATTATCAATGTATAAAATTAAATAACCAAACCCATATAACTGCAAAACCTCCTAAAAATAAGTACATTTGTTGAATTTATTAAATCAAACAAAAGCACCTATTTTCAAGAGGTTTTTACTTTACTGCTTTTTTACTCTTTATTTTTTATCTACTTCTTCGTAATCCACATCCGTCACTGTATCCTGATTGCTTGTGCTATTATCAGTATTTTCAGTAGTACTGTTGGTAGGTCCGCCAGGATTTTCAGTGGCAGCATACATTTCCTGAGAAGCATTTTGCCATGCAGCGTTCAGTGCAGTTAAGCCAGCTTCGATACCAACACTGTCTTTATTTGCGTGAGCAGCTTTCAACTGATTAAGAGCAGTTTCTATGGCAGATTTATTTCCTTCAGAAAGTTTCTCGCCATACTCTTTCAATTGTTTTTCAGATTGAAAAATAAGACTGTCTGCCTGATTTGTTTTTTCAACTAACTCTTTCGCAATTTTATCCGATTCTTCGTTTGCTTTCGCTTCGTTACGCATTTTCTCAATTTCAGCGTCAGTAAGTCCGCTAGAAGCTTCGATACGAATTTTTTGCTCTTTACCAGTTCCTTTGTCTTTTGCAGAAACATTCAAGATACCGTTGGCATCAATGTCAAAGGTAACTTCAATTTGAGGAACGCCACGCATAGAAGGAGGAAGGTCGCCCAAAATGAATTTTCCAATTGATCTATTGTCTTTTGCCATCGGACGTTCTCCTTGCAAAACATGAATCTCTACAGAAGGCTGATTGTCGGCAGCGGTAGAAAATACTTCTGATTTTTTAGTAGGAATCGTAGTGTTTGATTCAATAAGTTTAGTGAATACACTACCCATTGTTTCGATACCTAAAGATAGAGGCGTTACATCTAAAAGAAGTACATCTTTCACATCACCTGAAAGTACTCCACCTTGAATTGCAGCACCAAGCGCTACTACTTCGTCAGGATTAACACCTTTAGAAGGTTTTTTACCAAAGAATTTTTCAACTTCTTCTTGTATTCTTGGTATACGAGTAGAACCACCTACTAAAATCACTTCGTTGATTTTGTCTAAAGACAGACCACTATTTTTAAGGGCTCTTTTGCAAGGCTCCAAAGTACGTTTGATAAGATCGTCACAAAGTTGTTCAAATTTCGCTTTGGTTAATTTTCTTACCAAGTGTTTTGGAATACCGTCTACAGGCATGATGTAAGGAAGGTTAATTTCCGTTTCATTGCTGCTTGATAATTCAATTTTAGCTTTTTCAGCAGCTTCTTTTAAACGTTGAAGCGCCATTGGATCTTTTCTCAAATCGATTTTTTCATCGTTGATGAATTCTTCCGCCAACCAGTCAATGATTTTGTGGTCAAAGTCATCACCACCTAGGTGTGTATCGCCATCTGTAGATTTTACTTCAAATACGCCATCTCCTAATTCTAGAATGGAAACGTCAAAAGTACCACCACCAAGGTCAAACACTGCAATAACAGAGTCTTTGCCTTTTTTATCAAGACCATAAGCTAAAGCTGCCGCTGTAGGTTCGTTGATAATACGTTTCACATCAAGACCTGCTATTTGACCAGCTTCTTTTGTAGCTTGTCTTTCAGCATCGTTGAAGTAAGCAGGAACTGTAATTACAGCTTCTGTAACAGTTGTGCCTAAATAATCTTCTGCAGTAGCCTTCATTTTTTGAAGAATCATAGCAGAAAGTTCTTGAGGAGTATACAACCTGTCGCCGATACGTACCCTAGGGGTGTCGTTTGGCCCTTGCTCCATCACATAAGTCATGTTTTTCAATTCATTTCCAGCCTCAGAGTATTTTTTACCCATGAAACGCTTAATGGATTGAATTGTGTTTCTAGGATTGGTGATAGCTTGCCTTTTAGCAGGATCTCCTACTTTGCGTTCACC
>JAYTHK010000099.1:0-5854 GCA_043732665.1 Cytophagales bacterium
GGTCTTTAAGTTCTGGCAGCACTTGTAACAAGGTTTTACCTTCCACATCCGTTCCTTTTCCCCAAAACTCTTTCATCAAATCATTGGCAACAGTAACCATCATATCTTTTCCCTTCATGATAGAAAAAGCAAATGGCGATTGCATGAGTATTGTATGATAGCGTTTATTGCTTTCTTCTATTTTCCTTGTTACTTTTATTTCTGCTTCGCGTTGCTCGGCTAATGCCTGTTTTACAATTACCTGAGCGGTTACCTCGTAAGCAATAACAGTTACACCCGAAATAGTTTCGTCGGCTTCCAAATAAGGTTGGTAAACAAAATTATAGTACCCATTTTCCAATTTCCCATTGCGCATAATCGGCGCTAGGAACTCATCTCCATAATAAGGAATACCGCTAGTGTACACAGCATTTAGCAAACTAGGGAATTCGGAATCTTTAAGTTCAGGTATCACTTCAAACAGTGACTTCCCTTCTACTTCCTTGCCTTTGCCCCACATTCCTTTTATGGAATCGTTGGCAAGGGTTATCACCATGTCTTTTCCTTTAAATACAGCAAAGGCGAATGGCGATTTCATGAGCATCATATTATAACGCTTCTCGCTATCTTCTAGCTGTTTCAGCGCTTTTTTTTCAAGCTCAAGTTGTTTTATTAATTCTTCATTTTCGGTAATATCCTCTACTTTTTGCATAATGTATTTCACATTATTGAATTCGTCCAGTATTGGGTAATGATGTGGCCTCCAATATTTCAATTCAAAACCAACACCCTCTGATTCTGGTTTTAGAATATCGGATTTTAAAACTGATATTCTATCGTTCGTTTTATTTTTAAGTACTCGGTTAAACGAAGCTCTAATTTTCCCTTCATTATTTGCCTCCAAATCATTAGGATTAATGGGAAAAACATGAAAAACTTTTTTGCCGATTATATTTTCTCTTTTTGTTTTAGTGCCTTTTAAAAAGGCATTTGACACATTTATTATATTGAATTTTGTGTCAATTACCGCCAACATTTCCGGTGACTGTTCAAATATATTTATGTAATCTTTTGTATCCATGAGTTTTGTAAATATCCGATAAATAATCTAATTATTTTACACCTCGGTTTTGATATTCGTAAATATAACTCCTTGAACGAGCTGTTCCTATTGAGCCTCAGGGGATTTTAAGCCTGCAACGATTTGAATTTTTGAGGGGAATTATTTAATCAAAATATTGATTTATAATTACTTATGCATAAAGGCAGCTATATTTTCTCTCAACTCATTGAATTGGTTTCACCGAAGCGATTTCAAACTATTGTAAATAGGGATTCTGTAAAATATAAGGGTAAGGATTTTTTTACTAGAAACAGTTTTGACGTATGGCTTTAGGACAATTAACTCACCGAGAAAGCTTATCTGATACTATCCTTTGCTTGAAAGCAAATACTAATAAGTTTTATTAATTGGCTATTGGCAATGTTGTTGCTAAGAGTGAGGCTAAGTTTTTAATGCCTCAAAAGAAAGTATTTGGAAATTTTATTTTAGAAAATAAATTTATCCATTTCCCTTCAGGGAGAGGAACAGGGAAAACGTTTTTCGCTTTGCAATTATGTATAGCTATATCAAATTGTTGGGATGACTTTGTAGGTGAGCGAATTGAAATATATGGTAATATGCTCTATATAAATTGTGAAATGAATGAAGACACAATGAAAAGAAGATTGGAAATACTTTTAAAAAATCCAGTTTGTACAGACTGTATTAATACAGAGGCGTACTTATGCCTTTCCTCTATTGTTAACAGATCAGGGAAACCTCCATAAATCCGTTTACGTTCGTATTCTTGAGTGGATTGATTGAGATACCAGTATTCTACAAACCAAGGTTTAGAAAATGAATCCTTGTTGTTTTGTAGTCTTATGCTTTTGAATAAAAGCTTTTCCATTGTCTTTGGTTGTTTAAAGACTGGAAAAGGAAAGCCGAATATATTATGTCTACAAAAAGCAAAAATATACCGCAAGAAAGCCCATTTCTTGCGGTATAGAACTCATTTTGTGGTGTCGAGTGGAATCGAACCACCGACACAAGGATTTTCAGTCCTTTGCTCTACCAACTGAGCTACGACACCATCTTTTCCTTTTGGGACTGCAAAGATAGAATTATTTTTTATTTTCAGGAATTTTTTTTCTATTATTATGTAAAATTATTCTTATGGCTTATATACCACAAATATTATTTGTAACTGCCTTTGGCATAGCGAATTATTTTATTTTCAAAAGTGTGATGCGTATTCGCAAGAATATTTTGTTGGGTAAAGACATCAATCGGAGCGATCGCCCTTCAGAAAGATTGAAAATGATGGCATTGGTAGCTTTTGGACAAAAGAAGATGTTTAAGAAGTTTATTCCTGCTATTTTACATCTCTTTATCTATCTGGGTTTTCTGATTATAAACTTGGAAATGCTTGAGATTATGCTCGATGGCATTTTCGGCACACATCGCATTTTTCTCCCCTTATTGGGAGGCATGTATCTTTATCTCATTAATATATTTGAATTTTTTGCTGTGGCTGTGATTGTAACGTGTATTATATTCTTGATCAGAAGGACGGTTCTGAAAGTCAATCGTTTTAATGGTCTCGAAATGACCCGCAAACCTAAAGTTGACGCCAATATCATTTTGGTTACAGAAATATTTTTGATGGCAGCATTTCTTACCATGAACGCAGCCGACTTAAATCTTCAGACTTTGGGTCTTGAACATTTCAAGGCGACAGGTGATTTCTTTTTTAGCGATATCTTGAAAGGCTTGCTGTCGGGTATTTCAGCTTCCGGATTACTTGCTTTAGAAAGGGCTTGCTGGTGGTTTCACATTCTTGGAGTACTTCTTTTCGCCAATTATGTACTTTGGGATTCCAAACACCTTCACATTTTCCTTGCTTTCCCAAACACGTATTATAGTAAACTTGAACCTGCAGGTCAGTTTGTAAATATGCCTGAAGTGACATACGAAGTCAAGTTGATGCTCAATATTCCTGTAGAAACACCAGAAGTACCAGCTGTAGCTGCAAAATTTGGCGCAAAAGATGTAATGGATTTGACCTGGAAAAACTTGCTGGAAGCCTATACTTGCACAGAATGCGGGCGTTGTACCCAACAATGTCCGGCAAATATAACAGGTAAAAAACTTTCTCCTCGCAAGATTATGATGGATACACGCGACAGGCTTGTAGAAGTTGGCTTGGGGAAAGAAATAAATGGAAATGAATTTAGCGATGGTAAATCTTTGTTAGGCGATTATATTTCTGAAGAAGAAATTCTAGCTTGTACTACTTGTAATGCCTGCGTGGAAGCTTGTCCAGTAAATATAAATCCTGTAGACATTATTATGAAACTTCGCCAGTACAAAATAATGGAAGAATCCCAGATGCCACAAAGTTGGCAGATGATGGTTTCTAACATCGAAAACAATTTTGCACCATGGAAATTTTCTCCTGCGGATCGGTTTAACTGGAAGGATAAGTTGTAAAAGGTATTGAAGTGTTAAGGTTAGAGTTATTTTTCAAAATATTTTTTATGAATAAGATTGAGAAATTTGAGGAATTGATCTGTTGGCAAGAGTCGAGGAAAATGGTTAAAGATATTGTGGAACTCTATGAAAGAAATGGGTTAGTTAGAAATTATGAAATAAAAAACTGGCTAATAGGATGTGCAGTGTCTGTAATGAATAATATAGCAGGAGGGTTTTGTAAATTTCATAAAAAAGAGGGTATTAGATTTCTTGATTTCTCGCAAGCTTCTGCAGGAGAATTAAAGAGTATGACTTATATCATGTTGGACTTAAATTATATAAATAAAAATGAATCGGAAGACTCGCAAATACGTATAGACTTAATACGTTCAAAAGTAAATGCGTTAATAAAATGCCTAAACAATAGAACCCACTAAAATTATTTAATACACTAATACCCTAACACTTTAATACAAAACTACCATGAGCACCTACACAGCACCATTAATTTCTGAATTTTCTGCCAAAGGCGAATCGCCTGATGTTTTGTTTTGGGTAGGTTGTGCGGGATCATTTGATGAGAGAGCTAAATCCATTACGGTGGCTTTCGTGAAAATATTAAATCATGTAAAAATAAAATTTGCAGTACTTGGTCCCGAAGAAGCCTGTACAGGTGATCCTGCTAAACGTGCGGGAAATGAATTTCTTTTTCAGATGCAGGCAGTTTCTAATATACAAGTGTTGAATGCGTATAACGTAAAAAAAATCATCACTACTTGTCCTCATTGTTTTAATACTATAAAAAATGAGTATCCTCAACTGGGTGGCAGTTACGAAGTGATGCACCACGCGACTTTTCTTCAGCAGTTGATCGACGAAGGGAAATTGAAAATGAAAGAAGGTGGAGAATTTAAAGGTAAAAAAATTACGTACCACGATTCCTGTTATCTGGGTCGGGCGAATAATATATACGAAGCGCCGCGGAAGGTTTTAGAATTATTAGACGCAGAACTTATAGAAATGAAGCGTTGTAAAACTACAGGATTATGCTGTGGTGCAGGTGGAGGACAAATGTTTAAAGAACCTGAAAAGGGAAAAAAGGATATTAACATAGAACGTACCGAAGAGGCACTTGGAACAGGCGCAGAAATTATAGCTTCTAATTGTCCTTTTTGCATGACGATGCTTTCAGATGGAGTTAAAAATAAAGAGAAAGAAGCGACTGTTAAAGTCTATGATCTGGCAGAATTAATCGCTAAGTCGGAAGGGTTATAGTAAAAATACAATAAAAGAGCAGGGGAAAATACTTTCAAAAATACCTCTTTAGAGGGATGGCGCTGGATAGTGATTAAGGTTATCTTTACGGTATTAAGGAACCTAAATTTTCAGATATGAATGGTAGAGCAGGAGAGTATTGTCAGCAAAGCGGGATTTACAAATGTCGGCATCATCCGCGCAAAACCGTTCCATTGTCAATAGGGGAAAAATTTCCTGTTTGTTCCTCGGAGGATGGGCATGCTGCTGTTTGGGTTTTATTGGTGAAGGTTTCTGGGGATATTAAGCCTTCGAAAAAGGTGTTGTCGTGAATCTATTTTATTAATTGTAACCACCCTTTCCAATTCTTTTTTCCAGAAGGTTCTCTAAATTATAATGTTAATGGACGTGCCAGTGTCATAGATTGGGTAACTATTTGAGAATAAATACGAGAACAACATGATAATAGAAAAGATCGGTTATAATAATAAAAAAGTAGAATCAACAAAGAAGTATCTTTATTCAGATAACTTATTGAAAAAAGAAATAGAATACGACCAAAATGATATTGCAAAAATACAATCTGATTACTTTTACAATTCTAATAGAACAATAGATAAAATAATTGAAATTAATAAATATTTGAATCGAATAGCAACCGTATATTATTTCTATTATTAAATCTCTTTATCTCTCCCAACAAGTCAAGACAAACAGAAAGAGACGAAGAGATAAACAAACTCAATAAATACTTTGACAGAACAAGAAACATATACAACCAATCTTCGAAAACACTACGAGAATTATTTCGGAATTACTGGACAGAAACTAATACTTGAAAAAGGTCCGAAAGATAAATTACATCCTGATTTTTACGTATTAGAGTTCGAGCCCAATGAAAGACATGCTTTCTGGATATATTGTTCAGTTGGAATGTCATTAGATAGACAAGACGATAGTCTAATTGAAGTATTCGTCTTTTCTCCAAGACAAGATGAAGCACAAGTAGAATTAATAACAGTTACGGCCTCATATCATCGCAATAAACTACCATTGAATATAAACCATACTATTAACATCGGTCGACCATGGCTGGATGATTCG
>JAYTHK010000100.1:0-17020 GCA_043732665.1 Cytophagales bacterium
TTTCATTTCGCCTGTCATATAATCCATTTTGCTAACTTCTTTTACAGTAATAGCATTCAGAGTAGCAATAAAATCGCCAGACAAAGCAGCAGCCAAATAATTTGCATCAAATTCGCTTCCTAAAGCTTTTAAATTTTGATTTACACCATCCAATAGCTGTGCTTCTTGAAGATGTTTAAAAAATGCTTCCATGTTGATTCCGAAACTAAGAAAAGCAACAACATCTCCACCAGGCTGACCATTTATCAAGTCTTTTGAAACAGAAGCTTTATACAATGCTTTCGCTTTTTTCGTATTTTCTTCGTTGTTGTATACTTTGATATCCGAAACTATTTTGCCTTTTTCAAAATTGATGGTAGCAGCAAGGTAGGTGTCTTTAAACGTTGCATCCGATACCATTGGTGTCTGAGCAGCTTGTTTTATGAGGTCATTGAATTTTTCATAATTGATAAATACACTAAGGTCTGCGCTTTCTTTAAGCAAAGCTTGGAATTTATCATTCGAAGCAGCCAATGAATTTTCTTCGGGTTGTGCAAATAAATTTGTAAGTTTTAATTTAACTTTTTCTTTATCAGATTCTCCATCTATAAACAACACCAATACAACTTTGTCTTTCCAACCGATAATAGCGTTTTGGATATAGGTGTATTTAATGTCGTTTTCAGATTTCACTTCGGTCGCTTTACCAGCCTCTTTTAGCATTTTTTCAAACTTGGCTTCATCGTCCAAGGCTAATGCAACGGCAACATAATTTTTCTGATCTCCTTTGGCCACATCTCCAAAAACATACGCGGCACTAATTAAATCTATTCCGGAATTTTTTATTTTATCTAAAATAGAGTCGTTAGAGGTTGGCATATTTTTCTTAAAAATATCTATATTTAGCAAGTCTTTTAATTCCAGACTTTTTAAAGCAAGATTTTTAGTGTCAATGGTTAAAACTCCAGACACATCTTTAGGAATGTAATTTAGTTGTTTAGGTTTCTTTCCGCAAGATGCTACAAACAGAGCAAGTACAAATAGGAATGCGACTTGCTTAAGGATCGTTTTTTTCATTTTATTTTTTTTCTATGGTTCGTTCTATTTAATTTATTATTCAGGAATTATGGTCATTTCTACTCTTCTGTTTTTATGACGACCGTCTTCTGTATCGTTACTTGCTACAGGGCGAGTTTCTCCGAATCCATCCGTTGAAATTTTCTCTGCTCCAACACCTTTATTAGATAAGAATGTTTTTACAGATGCCGCACGGCGTTTAGAAAGATCCATATTTTTATCATCATCGCCTACGTTGTCCGTATGTCCTTCAAGGTATAATTTATACTTAGGATTGTTCCTCATTATTTTTGCCAATGTTTCCAAAGACATGAAAGAAGAGGATACGATCACATCTTTGTTGGTTTCAAACAATAGGTTTTCGAAGGCACTTTGAAGCGCATCTGCATCGGCCTTCTTAATTTCAGGGCAACCTTTATTTTTCTTTGTTCCAGGTACTTTTGGACATAAGTCACTGTAATCGTCAATGCCGTCTTTATCTGTATCGATAAATGGAGGAGGACAACCCTCGTATTTTTCTATGCCGGGTACGGTAGGGCATTTATCGTCTTTATCCATTATACCGTCACCATCTGTGTCAGGACAGCCATGGAATTTTACGATACCCGCTATGTCAGGGCAATTATCTTCGTTATCTTTGATGCCATCGTTGTCGCGGTCACCCCAAGGGCAACCTTTATTTTCTTTAGGACCTTTTTCGGCTTTACAACCGTCTTCGTAGTCAAATACTCCGTCAAAATCTGTGTCGTAAGGACAACCGAATGGCGTTACCGGCTCTCCTTTTGGAGTGTGAATACATTCATCCCTTCCATCAGGTACACCGTCTCCATCCGAGTCTCTGTCATGATAAGTAGGCGTGTAAGGCTCTCTTTTTTTCTCCTTCATTTTTTTAAACTTCTTAGTGTTTTTCGGATTCTGAGCGAAAGATTCGGTCACTGAAAAACAACTTAAGGCTAAAAATGTTACTATAATTATTAAATATCTCATTGGTAAAATTGTTTTTGGTTAAAGCATTTTTATGTAAAGTACTAATATTAGTTTTATTTGCAAAGTTTAATTTACGATAATTGAGCCAGACTATCTTCTAATGACTTAATTTTAGACTGTGCATCGGCTTTTTTCTGGTTTTCATTAGCAATCACTTGTGGGGGAGCACTAGCCACAAATTTTTCATTACTTAATTTTTTGTCCACCGAGATTAGAAATCCTTTCAGATAGTCTAATTCTTTTATAACCAATTCACGCTCTTTTTCAGAATCAACTTGACCTGTAAGAGGTACGAATATCTCGTCGGTTTTGATAATAAAACTAACCGCACCTTCTATGACATTGGTAAATTTAATACCAGAGATATTAGCCATTTTGCGAATTGTTCTGTCAAATTTCTTGTACGCCGATTCGTTCGCTGCTTTTATAATAAGCTCTAAAGGAATTTTCGGAGACAATTGTTTTGAACTCCTTAAATTTCTTACTTGAGTAACCGTTTCAAAAGCAATTTCCGCTTCCGATAATATGGTTTCATTAGTATTTAATTGCTTGGGATATTCGGCCACACAAATACTATCGCCTGTTTTTCTATCTCTCAATTCCTGCCATATTTCTTCCGAAATAAAAGGCATAAAAGGATGAATTAGTTTCATTAATTTTTCAAAGAGCAGGATGGTAGCATCGAAAGAGTCTTTGTCAATCGGTTGTTCGAAGGCAGGTTTTACCATCTCCAAATACCATGCACAGAAAGAATCCCAAATTAATTTATAATTGGTCATCAAGGCATCGGAGAGTTTGAACTTGTCATAGTGCTCATTTGCTTCTAGCAAAGCTTCGTTAAGTTTAGCCTCCATCCATTCGATGGCTACTTTATTACTCTCTGGTATAGGTGCATCTATCGTTTTCCAACCTTTTATCAAACGGAAAGCATTCCATATTTTATTGGTAAAATTCCTTCCCTGCTCGCAATATTTTTCATCAAATAATAAATCATTTCCAGCGGGAGAGCTTAACAACATTCCAAAGCGAACTCCATCCGCACTGTACTTTTGCATTAACTCTATTGGGTCAGGGGAGTTACCGAGCGATTTAGACATTTTCCTTCCTTGCTTGTCGCGCACTATTCCCGTAAGGTAAACATCTTTAAAGGGCTTCTCCCCACGAAACTCATAACCAGCCATGATCATGCGTGCTACCCAGAAGAAAAGAATTTCCGGAGCCGTTACCAATACATTTGTTGGATAGTAAAATTTGATATCTGCATTATTCGGATCTTTAAATCCATCAAACACCGATATTGGCCAGAGCCATGAAGAGAACCATGTATCGAGTACATCTTCATCCTGTTTTATGTCTTCCTCTTTAAAGTTTAAACCCTGAATTTTAAACTTTTCACTTGCCTCTTCCAACGAAAGTGCCACCACCACTTCCCCTGAAGGCAAGTACCAAGCAGGAATACGCTGCCCCCACCAAAGCTGGCGAGAGATGCACCAGTCTTTTACATTTTCTAACCAGTGACGATAAGTGTTCTTGAATTTTGCAGGTACGATTTGAATATCGTCGTTGATCACATCTGTCAATACTTGTGGATTTTGTTTCATGAATTTCTTCATGTCTACAAACCACTGTTTCGACAAACGAGGTTCAATCACGGCATCTGTTCTTTCAGAATAACCAATATTATTTTTAATGTCTTCTACTTTTCCAAGATAGCCGGCCGCTTCGAGGGTTTTAACGATTTCCTTTCGTACAGCAAAACGATCTTTGCCTGCATAGAAAATAGAATTTTCATTGAACGTACCATCGTCGTTCATAATGTCGATCACTTCTAAATTATGTTTCTTACCTAGTTGGTAATCGTTTATATCGTGGGCGGGAGTCACTTTTAGGCAACCTGTACCGAATTCCATATCTACATATTCGTCCATAATAACGGGTATCACCCGATTGATGATAGGAACGAATACTTTTTTCCCTTTTAGGAAGTGATAGCGCTCGTCTTTAGGATTTACACAAATAGCGGTGTCGCCTAGTATTGTTTCAGGACGTGTAGTCGCTACGGTCAGGAAATTATCAGAAGAAAGCGAAGTAGTATTTTTATCGTCTACAATCACATATTTCAGGTGGTAAAGTTTTGAATTTACTTCCTTGTGAATCACTTCTTCATCTGAAAGTGCCGTTTTGCCCTGCGGATCCCAGTTTACCATTCTCAAACCACGGTAGATATAGCCTTTTTCATGCATTCGCACAAAAACCTCCTTTACCGCCTCAGAGAGTGATGGTTCCATTGTAAAACGGGTTCTGTCCCAATCTACCGATGCCCCAAGTTTTTTTAATTGGTCGAGAATAATTCCTCCATATTTTTCTTTCCACTCCCAGGCATACTTTAAGAAATCTGCTCTGGAAAGATCACTTTTTTTAATGCCCCGTTCGCGCAACATACCTACTACTTTAGCTTCTGTAGCGATAGAAGCATGGTCTGTACCAGGTATCCAGCAGGCTTCTTTTCCCTGCATTCTGGCACGACGGACCAATACATCCTGAATAGTATTATTGAGCATGTGCCCCATGTGAAGCACTCCTGTTACATTTGGAGGAGGAATTACAATCGTAAAAGGTTCTTTTTCACTTGGTTTTGAAGAAAAAAGCTTATGATTTAGCCAGTAAGCATACCACTTATCTTCAACTTCTGTAGGATTATATGTTTTATTTAGTTCACTCATTTTGAAAAATAATTTCAGACGGTAAATATAATTAATTTGGCTGTATTCTAAGATAGGAACTATTTTTTCCAACAAACACAAGTTTTTTGAAGACCTTACGTTTGCTAGCTACAGGGATGAATACGCCTATTCAAAATAATAATAGTTTTTTTTCTAGAAACTATTGTCTTATGTGTTCATTTTCGCTAAATTTATATTAGATAGTTCTTTAAAAAGTAGAGTAGTTAATAGTAATAATTTTCCATAGCTGGTTGAGAGTTCCGGGAGATCAGTCAGAGCCCTCTGACCCTCCCGGTTTGTTTTATAAGCTATAAAAAAATATTATCTAATAACAAAAGCATTTAAAGTTCCATAGCTAGTTGAGAGATCCGGGAGAACATAATACAGATTCGTCTGTATTATGTTCTCCCGATTTTTTTTGTCGCTGATTTTGGGATTAGGTTGGATCAATCGGAATATTCTCGGTACTTCTCAATACTCTTGCTGTTGATCTGAGGTAGTATAGGAGATATTTTACTCGGATGACAGTAATTAATTTCGATAAATATTAAATTAAATCGTTATATCTAACTCATCTATTTCAACCAAATACTACGAAAATGCAAAGCGCTTCATTTTTTTCTTTTCTTAGGGAATCTATATGTAAAGGTATTTTGCTAATGGCATTTATACATACTGCCGCGTTTGCTCAAGGGCAAACATAGCTCAGATTTCAATCATGGTTTTATATGGACGGTGTTGTTGTTGACACCACTTCCAATAATGAATTTACTGGCTTAAAATATTCTGTTAACAGTTCTAATTATACTTTTATTAATCTTTCAATAAATAAATTTAATGGTCAAGGAAATCTAATTGAATCGGATATAATTATTAATACAACCAATGGGTATAGTTTGACAAAGATTTCTGATGGAGGATATTTGTTTTTAAATCCTTCGAGCACTCATGATACATTAATAAAAATAAGTGCTAATGGAGCTATACAATGGAAGAAACTTTATCCAATAGCCGCAGGTAATAATGCAAAAATAGTGGAAGATGCTCAACATAATTATTTATTAGTAAGTCAGGGGGGCATCATTACCAAAATAAATACTTCAGGAAATTCAATATGGACAAAGACTTATTCTTTTTTTTCTGCGATCAACATTACAAAATCTTCTTCAGGTTATTTAGTTGGAGGCTATAATGGAAATAGCGATAAAATCGTTCTGGTTAAATTAGATACTAACGGGGATACCCTCTTTACGCGAAAATATGCAATGAATGGTAGCGTAGTTTCTTATTTGAATACACCAGATGGAGGGTTTCTTGGAAGCACTAATTATGGTTATATATATAGGATCGACTCAAGTGCGAATTTGTTATGGTCAAAAAAAATGGACATATCTCCATTGTGCGTGTATAAAGATTATTTCTTTGGGAGAGAGAATGACTATTTTAAAATTGTAAAGGTAAATAGTAATACAGGGGATACTTCTTAGACATTTAATTCTCCCTATTCTATAATGGGAGGACTTTCTGCTTGCACAGATGGTGGTGTAATTGCGGTTTGTACTACAAGTGTATACATGGAGACCGCGCTTCTAAGATTAAATGCAGAAGGTGAACTTTTTGCCAGTAAAGTTAAAGGAAAAATAAGTAGAGATAATAATAATAATTGTGTTTTGGAAACTGGAGAAAATCCATTAAAAGGAATTTTAGTGCAAGCAGTGCCAGGACCTTTATATACATTCACCGATTATAAGGGTAATTACGAATTCTTGCTTGATACAGGAATAACGTATACCATATTTCCTCCTATTAATGCTAGTGAATTATGGGAAAATAATTGCATTCCCTCTACTCCATTTTTTTTGCTGCTTATGCAAAAGATTCGATCGGAAAAGATTTTACGCTTAACCCTATCTTATACCCAGATGTAAAAGTAAATTTTATAGGTGATAGAGTAACGCATTGTATGAAAATGGATCATAAATTGATCTGTAAAAATCAAGGAAACAGCATAGCTAAGAATGTTGAATTGAGTTTGGAGATTCCATCAGTATACATTGTTAAAGGAGCTTCCATTCCTTATATACAAATTGGGAACAAACTTGTATATCAAGTGGGTGATATTGATCCTGATTCAACAGTAGAGGTTATAATAAATGATTCAATTTCTTGTTATGCCAATATAAATGAACGTTACTAGTTAAAATCAATAGCTAGAAGTCCTATTACGTGTAGTGTTCTTAATTCTAATACGGATACCTCTATAAGTATTATATGGGTAGGTGGATCTTATGACCCTAACGGTAAAAATGTTTTTCCAAACCAACTAAATTTTTCAGAATATTCAAATGGTAAAAAAGAATTGCACTATTTAATTCATTTTCAAAACACAGGATCAAGCCCGGCTTTAAATATAAAAATTGTAGATACGCTACCTGCACAATTGGATTTAGCTACCATACGCAATATCACATCTAGCCATTCTGTTAAATGGCAGTTTGTAAACAATGACAAAACAATTATCAAATGGAGTTTTGATAGTATTAATCTTCCGTATAAGAATCAAAATGAAGTTACTAGCCAAGGCTACTTGTCCTTTACGGTAGATATAGCCAATGGACTTCCAGCTCAAACAATTATTACAAATAAAGCCACTATTTATTTTGATTATAATTTACCTGTTATGACAGATGAAGCTATAGTGGAAATAAGTTTCTCAGGAGCAACAGAAACCTATAGTGCAAAATATGTAAACATCTCGCTAAGTTCTCCAATTAATAATAGTACGCTTAACTACCCCACAGATATTGCCATTGCAGCAAATGTTGTAGACCCAGATCAAGTCATTGTTAAAGTAGAATTTTATGATGAAAATTCGTTAATTGGCTTTGACCTTGTTGCTCCTTATAATTACGACTGGAGTGGTATTCTGGAAGGAGTACATGCTATTACAGCCAAAGCAATGGACAATCATGGAGGGACTTACACGTCTATAGTTGCCAACTTTGCGGCACATTTTAATCAGGCACCCACAGTATCCATTTTAAGTCCTTTAAACAATACTGTTTTTTCAAATACTCCTGCAAACATTGAAATCGTAGCTGCAGCTGCTGACGCAGATGGAAGTATAAAAAGCGTTGATTTTTATGATGGAACTACTTTATTAGGTTCTTCATCATCTGTTCCGTATAGTTACAGTTTGACTGGAGTACCCATAGGATCTTATATTCTAAAGGCTATAGCGAACGACAGCAATGGAAAAGCAAGTCTCTTGTCAGAGGTCAACATAATAGTTGAAGAAAATACAACAGGAATAATTTCTTCTCAAAATAATTCACCTGTAAAAGTTGCAACCAATCCATTTACTAATACAGCAAGCGTCTCTGTAAAAAGTGATGATACAATACTTCTTATGGCGATTTACGATATAAATGGAAAACAAATATCAAATCTAAAAGCAAGTTCTACTGAATTGACATTTGGCGAAGAATTACAACCTGGAGTATATACGGTTGTGGTAGTGACCGAAACGCAATCTATCACTAAAAAAATTATTAAAATGCCTTAAAAAAATTAGAGATTAGGTTATATGAAAGGTAATTTTACTTTTTTTGAAATTTTTCTCCTTGGAGTTTTTTCTCCGACAAGTTTTTTTTGTGGCTCATCTACCCATAAAACCAATACCTTTTTCCTTATTTCACCTTCCAATCCCAATCTTCTTTTTCATTGGAAGTAGTAGGTATTTCTTTATCAATCAACTTCTTTTTAGTAAAGCTTTCTATAGTCAATTCAGAAGGAAGTTCTTTTACTTGCATTGGTTTACCTGTCAATTGCTCTATTTTTTTTACAAGTTCCAATTCTACATTAGTAGCAAATGTGATGGATACGGCTTTATCTTCGATCGTTAGTTTTTTAACTCTTTTTATAAAAAGTTCTTTTTCCAGAGGAATTTCCATGTGAAAAATATAAGGAATACCCAGAAGATTGAAGGACGGCTGATCTTCGTTACACAATACGATAACGCGCTCCACGGGAGACTGTTTGAGGTCTTCCAAAGAATTAAATCCATGATTATACGAACCATGATTTAAAATGCCTATATTTTTGCCCAATCTTTTTTTAAGATTATTATATAAAGTTTCCGCTGTTGCACGGGTATTTACGAATACCACTACTTTTGTATATACTTTACTGTCTCGCAACATAAGCTCGAGCAAATTTAATTTGGTTTTATAATTAGATACTTTATATAAATCCATATCAACAGTTCCCAAATCGACTTCCTTCAACGTTTCAACTTCTGCTAGCACAGCGTTAGGCATTAGAAGTTCGGTTAGTTTGTTCAGTTTTTCATTTATAACAGTTGTAAAAACCAATCGTTGGCATTTTGAAAGTCCTTCTGCTATATTATAAACTGGGGCTTGTAAATTTAACTTAAAGATCATTTCTGCATCGTCAACCACAAAAACCATTAAAGACCGTAAATTCAAAGTCGATTTTACATACAAAGCATTTATTTTATCTGGTGTTCCAATCACAATATCAGCAAGTCCATCTTCAATTGTTTCCAGATAATGATCGCCGAGGAGTCCACCGGTAATACAACTGATTCTAATTTCCGTATTTTTTCCCAGCCATTTGAAATGTGCTGTCAGCGCTAAAACTTTTTCTCTGTTGGGTGCTAAAATCAAAGCCCGAGGAGCTCCTTCTATAGGAGTTTTTAGACGCATCAACACGGATAAGATATAAGCAGTGCTTTTTCCAAAGCCTTCTGGACCTACCCCAATAATATTTTGACCACCTACCATTCTGGAGATGGTTTTGTGTTGGATTTCTTTTGGAGCAAGATAACCAGCATCCAGCATAGCCGTTATCAATACTGGACTTAATTTTAAATTCTCAAGCGACACGAGTTCTTTTGTTTTTTGAATATAAATGTAAAGATAGTGATTAGTTTTCAAACCTGATTGTATTTGAATTTTTATCCCTCGCAGAGACGCATTATGATGCGTCTCCTTTATTAGGACGATATAAATTCTCAGATCAACTAAAAGGGAAGTAGATGGTATTCTGAAAATTGATTATCTTTGAAAATATTATTAGGATAAACATGCTTACTTGTAAATTTGATTTATTAGGAGAATTAAATCCTAAATATAAGATTGAGAAATTAGAATGGGGGGCTATTTTATTGACCCTACTATTTTTGCTTCTAAGTTTTATCCTCGACTTATTGGTTCTTAATATAATTTCAGTTGTTTTATGGTTTGCAATTTTTTCTAGAAAATATATTTTTGAAATTTCTAAGGATAAATACTCCATTATTGGTGAAATCGTAATCACTGCAGAAGATATTGTTTTAGATTCTCAGAAAATAGAACTTAAATTTATCAATAAAATCTCTTTTGAATATGGAGGTTATAAAGAAGATTTTGATTGGTTTAGTTCAAGCTCTCCGCATACTAAAATAACGGATGGGACGAGTAATAAATTAACAATATATACAGATGATTTTAAACGGACATATAGATTTCAAATAAATACAGAGCAAGCATATAATGATTTAACGGATATTATAAAGGTTTGGAAGTATTTAGGCTATGATGTAGAAGGGAAGATTTTTTTATAAATATGCCGCTGGTTTATTTCTATACAAACACTTAATTTTAAACTATAATGGCTAACGTCCCCCTTTTGTCCGACTACCACAAACCTTCCACTTGGAAAACCTCAGGAATAATCCATGAAGTAAAATTTAAAGCCTCTCTTTCGGGTGGTAAAGGAGGACAGCACGTAAATAAAACAAGCACCAAAGCAGAGCTCTATTGGACTCCCGCAAATTCTTCGTTGCTAGACCAGGAATCTATTGATAAAATTAGTGCCAAGCTTTCTAAAGAACTAAGTAATGAAGGTGAATTAAGATTGGTATGCGAAGAAGAGCGAAGCCAATTGAAAAATAAAGAAAAATTGACAGAAAAATTTTACAAAATTTTAGCGGCTTGTTTCAAAATAAAGAAACATAGAAAACCAACTAAGCCTTCTAAAGCTTCAGTAACTAGGAGGTTGGATGGCAAATCGATAAGGAAAGAAATTAAGAAGGGAAGAAGAGGAGAGTTTTGAATTATGAATTTTTATTTTTTAATTTAAAATTATTTACTAAATCTCTCCGCCACCACACTGTCCTTTCCTCCATTGCTATAAGTATAAAATCCACTGCCAGATTTAAAACCTTTATCTCCTGAATTCACCATTTCTATTAGCAATGAACAAGGAGCATATTTAGGGTTTTTATTGAAACCTTCGTACAGAACATTCAAAATAAAAACACAAACATCTAAACCAATTAAGTCAGCGAGCTTCAAGGGACCCATTGGATGAGCCATTCCTAATTTCATTATTTCATCGATTTCAGCTACACCTCCTACACCTTCTTGCAATGCATAAACAGCTTCGTTGATCATAGGCATTAAAATTCTATTAGAAATAAAACCTGGAGCATCATTTACCAATACAGGTATTTTTCCAAGAGATTCTGTTATCTGTTTTATAATGAAGCAAACGCCATCAGATGTATCTTTAGCTTTTACAATTTCTACCAATTTCATGACGGGTACTGGATTCATGAAATGCATTCCGATTATTTTATCTTTCCTATTTGTAACTTCCGCAATTTCATGAATAGGAATAGAAGATGTATTTGAACTTAAAATACAGCCTTCAGGAGAAAATTCGTCCAGTTTTTTGAAAATACCTAATTTTATAATTTTATCTTCTGTGGCTGCTTCTACTACCAATTCTGCGTTCGCAACTGCTTCGCTCAAATTAGTATACGTTTTAATTGCAGCCAATGTCTTATTTTTCTGTTCTTCCGTAATTAAAGTTTTGCTAACCTGCCGATCCAAATTTCCTGAAATTGTTTTCATCGCTTTCGACAATGCTTCTTCCGATATATCGAACAAAGAAATCTGATAACCTGAAAGTGCAAATACATGCGCAATTCCATTTCCCATTGTACCAGAACCGATTACAGAGACCTTAGTTATTCGTTTTTGATTGTTCGTTGTTAGATTCATGATATGAAATTTTAGACTTTAGACTTTAAAAACGCTCGGCCTTCAGACCGTTCTGTTTATAAACGATGACAAAGAGTATATATTTCAGAATTTATTTGACAAAATAGCCAGACGGCTATCCTAAAATTTTTAATTAACAATTATCTTTTTACCTTCCCACTTCCCGTCATCTCAATAGAGCCAACAAAATGAATTATCTGTGGTATTTTATAAGCCGACAAACGCAGGCGGCACCAAGTTATAAGAAGATCTGCGGTAGCTTCATTGTTTGGTTTTAGCACCACGTTAGCTTCTACTATTTCTCCCATAAGCGGATGTTTATTTCCTATTATTTTTGAGATTTCTACCGCACTGTGCGCATTCAAAACAGCTTCTACTTCTTCTGGGAAAACCTTATTTCCTGATACGTTAATCATTGATTTCTCACGGCCTTCTATTGTTATTAATCCTGATGCTGTTTTGGACGCAAGATCACCGGTCATAAACCAGCCATCATTTAAAATCTCCTCTTTCCTTCTTGGTGGAGTCAAGTAACCGTCAAACATACCAGGACCTTTAATAGCCAGTTTACCTATTTTTCCGAAAGGAAGAATATTATTTTCTTCGTCTAACAGTTCCACCTGATAGTCTGGAAGCGCTTGCCCTACAGCCTCCGGATGGTCGGCTGATTTTTTATGATTGATAATAGGTAAGCCTATTTCGATAATTCCATACGCTTGAGAAACGTCTATTCCAAATCGATCTTTGAATGCCAGACAAGCGTCAAGCGATATTCCAGCCGAAGTGGAAATAACTGTTTTCAAAGTTGACAAAGAGATGTCACTTTTATCACCCGCCAGCATACGAATGTGCATTGGCGAAGCATATAAAAGTGTTCCGTTAAATTTGGTCGTATATTCAAGAATTGTTTTTGCCAAAAAGTCTTTCGTAATAGCGATCGCTGTTCCATAGTTTATATACAATACAATAGATACCATGAAGTGATAAGCCATGGGTAGAACCCATACTACTGTATCGCTAGAACCTAGATTCAAGGCTTTGTTAGCGGCTTCTATTCTTTCAAAAACAGCTTTATGGGAAACGATGACTCCTTTTGATTTACCTGTAGTACCAGAAGTAAAACGAATGAAAGCTGGATTGTTGATGTGTGGCGCAAAAGGTTTTGTTTTTTCAATACGAGTTTCTGAAAAACGAAAAGAACCAATTGTCATATCGAGTTCTTCTTTGACTTTCTCTAAAGGTGGTTGGCCACTTTTATCGTCTATAAGAAAATGGAGTTCAGCTTCACTGATGATCTGTTCAATTTCGGATTTTCGCATCTGGTGGGAGAGAGGCATCACTACTGCTCCACAGCCTAATCCAGCAAATATTCCAATAATAAATTGACGGCTATTTCGTGCCATCACACCGATAGAATTTCCTTCAGCTACTCCTAAGGATTTAAGTTTGGAGGTGAGTTGATTTACTTCTTTTTCTAACGCACTAAAACTAAGTGTACCATATTCATCGTAGATAGCAGCTTTATCGCCCCATTTATTTGCTGCTTGATGTATGATGCTGAAAATATTCATTTTAGAGGGAACTCTTTTTAATAAAGAGGTTTATATTTTTCAGGAAATGCTTCGCTTAACATTCCATAGACAAGATCGAAAATGTCTTCAGGATTTGGTTTGGAATAGTAATCTCCGTCTGTACCAGTTGCAGGACGGTGTTCTTGAGCGGCAATGGTTCTTGGCTCTGAGTCCAACCATTGATAGGCATGTTGTTCTTCTACTACTTTCTGCATCATATAAGCCGATGCGCCGCCTGGTACATCTTCGTCGGCAAATAGTACCCTGTTCGTTTTCTTTATCGAATCGATAATAGAGTGATGCACATCAAATGGGAGTAACGTTTGAACATCTATTACTTCACAAGAAATAGTTACGGACTCCAATTGCTCTGCTGCTTCTAATACGATTCTGCACATTGAACCGTAGGTAATGATGGTAACATCACTCCCTACTTTTAATATTTCGGGTACACCAAGAGGAACAGTAAACTCACCTAAGTTGGTCGGAAGTTTTTCTTTCAGTCGGTAAGCGTTTAGTGATTCTATTAAGATTCCTGGTTCATCGCCTTTTATTAAAGTATTGTAAAAACCAGCCGCCTGTGTCATGTTGCGTGGCACTAATAAATGTATGCCGCGAATACTTCCTAAAATCATGCTCATCGGCGAGCCAGAGTGAAACATTCCTTCCAGTCTATGCCCACGTGTACGTATAATAAGCGGAGCTTTCTGTCCACCAGCGGTGCGGTAATGGAGAGAAGCGAGATCGTCTGACAAAGTTTGTATTGCAAAATAAATATAATCTAAATACTGAATCTCTGCTATGGGTTTCAATCCACGCATAGCACTACCAATCCCCTGACCAATTATGGTAGATTCTCGGATTCCTGTATCCATTACCCGCAATTTGCCATATTTTTGTTGTAAACCTGCAAAACCTTGATTTACGTCACCTATCTGGCCTACGTCTTCTCCTAAAGCAAATATTCTTGGATCTTTTTCCAGCAACGCATCAAAATTATGTCCTATAATTTCTCTTCCATCCAATATCGGACTGTCCTGGTTGTACGTCGGTTTTATTTCTAAAACCTTCATGGCCGAGTCTGGAGAATCGCTTAATATATGTGAATTGAAACGCAGTTTATTTTCTTTCGCTACCCTGCCCACCCATGCTTTCAGGCTATCTGCGGTATAGAGATTTTCATCTCTGATAATTCTTAACGTCTTTTTCGCCGCCTTTACTACATCACTACGAATAGGATTTTGCGTTTTGATAAGCGTATTTTTCAATTGCTTTATTTCTTCCGAATGACTGCTCTCATTGGCTATTGCGTCCATGACAGAAATTGCTTCCTCGTAATCTGGTTTCAACGAATCTAAGTAGGCGTCCCAAGCCTTATGTCTAGCTTCTTTGGCGAGTTCCGATGCCTCAAGCTCTATTTGATTCAGCTCTTCTTCAGAGGCTATCTTCCATTCTAAAATCCATTTTTTAAATTGCTTGTTGCAATCAAATTCCTCTTCCCATGCCAGTCGTTCCTTAGTTTTGTAACGCTCGTGCGAACCAGAAGTAGAGTGACCAAAAGGTTGTGTCAATTCTTCAACGTGGAATAAAACAGGTACATGATGATAGCGGCAAAGATTAGTAGCGCTGAAATAACCAACACATAAATCTTTGTACGACCAGCCTTTTATTTTATAAAGCTCGATTCCTCGTTCGGTTTCGTTTCTTTTGAAACCAGAGAACATCGCAGAAATATCCATTTTCGTCGTCTGCAATTCTTGTGTTACAGAAATCGCATAGGCATCGTCCCAAATAGAAATGAGCATTGGAATTTGCAAAACACCAGCAGCATTAACTGCTTCGAAGAAAATTCCTTCTGCACAAGCACCGTTGCCAATCGTTCCGAAAGCTACTTCATTTCCATTGTTAGAAAATTGTGTTAAATACTTTAGATCAGGATTTGTTCTATATAATTTTGAAGCGAACGCCATGCCTACTAACCTTGGCATTTGCGCTCCCGTGGGAGAAATATCAGGCGTAGCGATTTTTATTTTTGTTAGATCTTTCCACAAACCTTCGCTGTCAAGATTTCTAGTGGCATAATGGCCTAACATCATACGACCTCCTGAATGCGGGTCATGATCAATATCTGCATGTGCGTATAGTTGTGCGAAATATTGTTGTAGACTTAATTCTCCTATAGCCATCATGAACGTTTGGTCACGGTAATAGCCAGAACGGGAATCGCCGTTTTGAAAAAACTTGGCCATTGCGATTTGTGCTACTTCTTTGCCAGTACCAAACACTCCGAATTTGGCCTTTCCACTGTAGACTTCTTTTCGTGCTAATGCGCTGGCTTGCCTGCTTTCACAAGCCAACCTGTAATCATTTAAAACTTCGTCACGGTTTACCGATAATTCAGGGCTAAGTTGGTATACGCTCACTATCAATTTGTTATTTTAAAATCTAGTACCAAATTTTAACTCCGTTAAACTATTATAGTGTATTGATTATTAATAATTTAACATATATAAACAATAAATATTATTGTTTAACTTTCAAAAATAATAAAAAACTTAGCCTTAAACAATACATAAAAAGAGATGTAAATAAATTGAAACAAAATTTGAAACAATGTTGTATATTTGAGATTAGAATTATTTAGTTAATAAAAATTTAAAACTATGCTTAAGAAGATAATATTTGCAGCTGGAATTTCGCTGTGTTTTTCATTAACCACTTATGCTCAGGCACAATTTGAGTTTATTGAAGATAAACATGATTTTGGTACCATTACTGAGGGCGTAAATGCAACTTGGGAGTTCAAATTCAAAAATGTAGGAAAAGATACCATTAAATTACAACCAACAGACGTGCGTGCTTCTTGTGGATGTACTACTCCTAACTGGACGAAAGAGCCTATTGCTCCTGGTCAAACAGGTATTGTTAGTGCTCAGTTTGGAAGTGCTGGAAGACCAGGTATATTTAATAAAAATGTAACAGTTTCATATCAAGGGAATGTAGTAAAAATGCTTGGTATTAAAGGTATCGTGATAAAACCTGATACTGCTACTAAATATTCAGAAGCGGACTTGAAAAAATCTCCTAAAATAGTGTTGGAGAAAAATTCTTACCACTTTGGTAAAGTAGAAAGAGGTCAAAAAGTGAGCACTAAGATTGTAGTTAAGAATACAGGTAAAGATTCTTTGTCTATTATTTCTTCACAAGCAGCTTGTAGTTGCATTACTTCAAAGCTAATGATGGATAATAAGAAAGAAAAAACATCTATTGAAGTTAAAAATATTCCTCCAGGAAAATCTGGTTATATAGAATTGATTTATTTTGCTTCTGGAGATGGTTTAAATACCGATATCACAACGATCACGACAAACGATAAAGCTACTCCAAGAACTCCCATTACATTGAGTGCAGACGTTGTTGTTTCTTTACAAGAAAAAAGTCCTGTTGAAAACGCAGATAAAAAATCAGATCCTTTCGGGAAATAATTTTCTGAAAAATTAGATATTTGAAAGCGCCATTCAAGAATTGAATGGCGCTTTTGTTTCTAAGATTTACTATTTTTAAAGCCTATGGTTGTTATTGCCGCAGTTGCCTTTTAATACCTGCTGTAATT
>JAYTHK010000101.1:0-5851 GCA_043732665.1 Cytophagales bacterium
CATTTATTGAAATAGCCATTTTACGACTTACTCTTTTTCCCTTTTTTCTTTTTATCCTTAAAACCTGCAGGTTCATTTCCTGTGCTTTTAACCGCATCCCAATGATAATCAGGACCGTGTATAACAGAAAATTTACCTTCAGTAACGATAACTATTATATCCGAATCAACGAACATTCCTGTTTCTTTATTACAAACCACTTTATTGAATTTCCCCGAAAAGGTGCCTTCTATAAGACCTCCGATAGATTCATAAGTCTTTATATTTATTTCCCCATCACTATCGAGCATGTATTGATTGTCATAGCCATTGGTTGGAATATCTTTTTTAAAGAACAAAGAAAATGAAATAGAAGAATCAAGGGTATAGATTCCAGTTCCGTTAAATTTATTAAAGTCTATGTGAAGACCTGTGATGGGAGAAGTCTGTGATATTTTATTCCCTCCAGAAATTTTCACAGACAGATTTTGACTTTCTTCGAAATAATTATAAATCCCCCTACCATAATAATTGCTCACGAATTCATCTGCACGAATTTCTATTTGGATCAATTGATTATTAAAACCATCTCCATTGATTTTAAAACTATTCTCCCTTATTGTTGGACTAGGTCCATTTATAAAGGAGGTTAATAAAAAAGATAGCGTTAACAACAGGGATGATAAGCTTAGAAAATAGCATTTTTTCATTTTTATTCAATTTTATAGGGTTTATACGTAAGTTATCAACATTCAGTTCTCGGTTTTAAAGTATTTAATTAATTTGACTCTATTCTGTAATTGCTGGTTATGAATAGCTTTATATCAAATAGGTAAAAGTGAAAAGCAAGAAGGAATTATACTATATGGTGTGAATTATGTAAAAAAGTCCAAAACTAGTGTAATACTTATATTTATTAAGAATTAGATATTTGCCTAATCAGTTACTACTAATGTACACCTTTAAATTAAACTACTATGAAAACGAAATTCAGCATAAGCCCTTTTCTGATATTATTACTTACGGCACTAATTGTTGCGGTTATATTTCTATTAAACGATACATTAAGTTTAATAATGGTATATTTAATAGGAGTGATCGGATCGCTTGGCATCATTGCTTTTTTCACCTTTCATAGATGGACGAATAAGAAAAACCAACATTATAAAACGGATATTGATAGTCACAATGAGTAATGTACACAAGAAGTGGCATAACATTTAACTTAAAACCTATGAATATAGCCTATTCCATTAGACCCTATAGTTACTTTATCCAAAATGCTATCCAGTTTTTTATTCCCATGTATGGAGTGAACGGAATAGAGTGTAACATCCAACAGAAGAAGGAAAGTACCCTGCAACATAAAGGAATTTCCATACCCTAGTTCTTTATCATGGTCTGATTTATTATTGGTATTCTTAGATTTTTCTGTCAAATAAAGGCCTCCTAATATATAGCCAAGGTCTAATCCAGAATTGATGAGGAATGATTTTTCAAATTTTTGTTGCTCTTTATATGTCTGGCGTAACGTCAATGCATACTTTCCTTTTCCTGCAGAAATATAACCAGGAACCGCAAGGGCGAGATTAACACCGTTCCAAATCAAATTCATTTTATGAAATTCTTGTGTAGCTCCGTCCGTATTTAAAACACCAACAGTACCCCAAGCTATATTTCCAATAGCCCAAACACCCAGTGTAGCCATGCCCTTCTGTTGAATAGAAAGACGTTCCTTATTATATGTATTCAAATCTTCTTGCAACTGAGCATAGATAGTAGAAGCGGAAAAACTCGCTAATAATAAAAAGATGTATGATATTTTTTTCATAAAAGATCTTGGTTTTATAGTTTAGTTCAAAATACTACTATTTTTTAATTATATCTATAAAGTATCTGAAAATTATAAACGTCACAAAAAAGAAAATTTAATCTCCAAACTCTAATCTATGCTATCGACTAGTCTATTATCCAACACTTACAAATTCCTCTATATTCTTGCAAACACCTTCCAGTAAACGTTTTCTCGACTCCACTCCTGCCCAACCAATATGAGGAGTAGTAATCAAACGATCCCGGTTACGAATAAGCAATAATGGATTTCTTTCTGATAAAGGTTCTTGTTCGTATACATCTAGCGCGGCAGCTTTTATTATTTCTTCGTCTAATGCCTTCGCCAAATCTCTTTCGTTGACAATACCTCCTCTACCTGTATTTACAAGTATGGCAGAAGCTTTCATTTTTTGAAGTTCTTTATATGAAATAAGATTTGTGGTAACCTCATTCAGTGGAGCATGAATGGAAACAATATCACAAGTGCTCAACAATTCATCCAGAGGGACACTTTTGAAATTTTCACTCTCATTCTGACCTGAAGTAGAATAAAAAATAACTTCCGCTCCAAATGCTTTTGCAATTTCTGCTACTTTTTTCCCGATCGTACCAAAACCAATAATCCCAAACTTCATGGAAGCCAATTCATATATGGGCCAGCCATGATGCGTAAAAATAGTAGAACTTGAGTAAGATTTATTTTTTACATAAGGATCGTATAAAGTAATATGATTAAGTATATAAAGAATCAACGCAAACGTATGCTGTGCAACTCCTTCCGTAGAATATCCTTTTACATTTTTTACCACAATTCCTTTTTGAGTAGCATATTCCATGTCGATATTATTCGTTCCAGTAGCCGCTACACAGATCAGTTTTAAATTCACCGCCTGATCTATTATATTCTTATTGATTACTACTTTGTTAGTAATAATAATATCAGCATCTCCTACCTTTTCCGAAACCTCATCAGGCTTGGTATATTGGTATATAACCAACTCTCCAAACTTATTAAATATTTCAACTTCTTTCAATTCTCCAAGCGTTTTTGCGTCAAGCAAAACTATTTTAGTTGAAGCTTGATGGTTGCTAGTTGTTGGTTCTGATGTATTCGTATCCTTATTTTTTATATCAGTCATCATATTATTTTCAATTTTTCAATTTTATCCTTATTAATTAGAAACGTATACTCCTAATTTTTTCCTTACAACTACAAAATATACTGACTCAAATCACGGTTTTTCACCATGCCTGATAGTTTTTCTTCTACAAGTTCCTTGGTAACCAATATTTTTGCATTAGCTTCAATTTTATCTGGAACATCAAACATAAATTCGTTCAGCAATAAACTCATCACCGTATGAAGCCTTCTTGCTCCTATGTTTTCAACTTCTGAATTTATCTCAAATGCTATTTCTGCAATTTTCTCCAAAGCATCGTCGTTAAAACTCAACGCTACGTCTTCAGAAGCCAACAGCGCTTCGTATTGTTTGGTGAGCGCATTTTTGGGGGCTTTTAAAATTTTATAAAAATCTTCCTTTGTCAAACTATTCAACTCCACACGAATTGGAAAACGTCCTTGTAATTCTGGAATTAAATCTGATGGTTTGGATACGTGAAATGCTCCTGCCGCAATAAAAAGAATATGGTCGGTATTTATAGCTCCGTATTTGGTGTTCACCGTACTTCCTTCTACAATGGGTAATAAATCACGTTGCACTCCTTCTCGGCTCACATCGGCTCCACCAGCGCCTTTTTTATTGGAGTTTGCAATTTTATCAATTTCATCAATAAAAATAATACCCGTATTCTCTGCTTTTTTTATCGCCTCCTCTTTCACCTCGTCCATGTCGATAAGCTTAGAAGATTCTTCGTCTAACAAAATCTTACGAGCATCGGCTACTGTAACTTTTCGTTTCTTATTTTTCTTCGGCATCATACCTCCGATCATATCCTGAATGTTCATCATGGTACTCTCGTCCATAGGACCACCTATCACACCCATTCCTGATACAGGACTTTGCTGAACGTCAATTTCTATTTTTCGCTCGTCGAGTTCTCCATTTTTTATTTTCTCTCTGAATCGCTCTCTTGTTTTTTCATTTATTTCTTCATCTTCTTTCGAAACCGCTTTTCCATCTGCATCAAACATGGTTCCCGTTGTTTGTTTTACGGAAGGAATTAAGGCATCTAAAATTATTTCTTCCACTGCAAGTGCGGCTTTTTGTTTTACTTCTTCTTTGCGCTGAGCTTTTACCATGTTCACACTTTGCTCCACTAAGTCACGCACCATACTTTCTACATCTCTCCCTACGTAGCCCACTTCCGTAAATTTAGAAGCTTCTACTTTTGTAAAAGGAGCGTCAGACAATTTCGCAAGTCTTCGGGCTATTTCAGTCTTCCCCACACCAGTAGAGCCTATCATCAGAATATTATTGGGAACAATTTCTGTTTTCATATCCGCTACGGCATTCATCCTTCTCCATCGGTTGCGGAGTGCAATCGCCACGTGACGTTTTGCCTCGTGCTGGCCAATAATGTATTTATCTAATTCCTCCACAATTTGGGAAGGAGTATAATATTTTGAATTGTCAATCATGCTCTCTAATTTCTATACACAAAGATACGTTTTACCTATCAAATAACTACTCGCTCAATTCTTCTTTAAACTCACAAATAGTACACCTGCCAATACTAAAACCGTGCCTATAAATTGAATCATGCCAAATGACTCATTTAGAAAATAATAGGCTAATACAATCGTTGACACTGGCCCTATACTTGCTACAATAGAAGCTCTAGCAGAACCCATTAGTCGTATTCCTTCTGCTATTAAGAAAGAAGGAATGACGGTGGAAAACACTGCCATATTTAAAGTCAACCAGACAACATCGTTATTGGCAAATAAGTTTTCGATCTTTCCAACTATTAAATAATGAATAAAAACAGCCACCGAAGAAACGATCATCGACAAAGCAGTATAATTTATAGAGCCGAGCTTAGGAGTCAATTGACCTGTTCCTATTAAATAAATAGAATACGCCAGCGCACTGGTAAAAATAAAAGCGGCACCCAACCATACATTATTTTGTGAAACAACAGCGTCGTCAAAAAACACGATAAGTACACCCAGATAAGTTAACAACAAAGCGATGTATTCTGCTTTTCCAATTTTCTTTTTCAAAAAAACAGCCGATATAATAACGACAAGTGTCGGATAAATAAATAAAATCAATCTTTCTAAACCAGCAGTAACGTAACTTAAACCAATAAAGTCAAATATGCTTGCTAAATAATAGCCCACAACACCCATAAGTACTATGTTTACCCAGTCTTTTCGAGTCAAGGATGCTTTAGATTCTTCTAGTTTTTTTCGATTAAAAAATAAAATCACGATATAAAATGGAATCGAAAATAGCATCCGTAAAGTAAGCACGGTAATAGCATCAACTTCATGTAAATAGGAAAGCTTTACCATTATCGCTTTCGCAGAAAAACAAACCGCTCCTATAATTATTAAAAATGCTCCTACTATGTTTTTCATTGTTGTTAAAGATTTTAGACTTTAGGCAGTAAACCTTAGTTAGCTTTTATATAAGGTTTAAAGTCGTTATTAATTAAAAAGCCGGATGACAGATCCGGCTTTTAGTATCAATATTTTATATACAGATTACCCCGGAACGCTTCCTTCTGGAATTAGTTTTAGCCGATTTTGCAATGTCATCATAAGTGTAGATTCTTTTTATTTTTCAAAGTTAACAAAATAGAATTAGGTATTATATTCTCTAATTGCATTTAGGGTTAAAGGCAAGGCCAACATAAACCCACTTATAATACTGTTGAAAATGAAATTTAAGGAATTTCTTCTATTAAATCTGAAGTGAAATTCATCCAAACATTTTTGTAAATATTCTCCTGAGCAATGATGGTGAATCCCTCTCAACCACCCTTGAATGTTCATGATGTGAAAATGTAGTTCAGGAAATGCTCTGCCTTTGTCTGAATAATATTGCTCTATTTTATAGTCTTTCCGCATTGT
>JAYTHK010000102.1:0-5848 GCA_043732665.1 Cytophagales bacterium
TGTATCTTTCCATTGTATCTCTTATTTTGATACAATCTTAAACATACACAACGCAGTATATCTGCATTGGCGAATAAAATATCTAATCCTTTTATTTTATACGTACTTGCAATATATATATTATCCTACTTTATAAAAACTACTTAACCGGCACAAAAAGTGGTCGCAAACTATCTGCCTTAATATTTTGAGTGTGCTTTTCGCGAAAGCTCACTTTTTTCTTCGGAATTTCTTTACCAATAGAAACTGTATCAGGCTTCACTTTCGTTTCTTCAACTACGGGTCTCGATGTTTCTATAACAGCAGGAGACACAGCACTAACAGAGTCTATCTCCGTTTCATTTTTTTCCTGACTATTTCCAGCTCCCTTTTTATTATTCACGGTTGCAGCTCCCTTCTTCTCCTGTTTCTTGTTCCCTGTTTCCTGTCCTGAGTTTCCCACCTCTACTTCCTTCTTCTTCTGTTCGCTGCTCCGTGTCCCTGTTTCCTCATTTACACTAGAACCATTTCCAAAATAAAGAAAAGCACCCGTTGCAGAAGTTAGTAAAAGCAGTAACAACAAAAGCAATGTTCTATTTCTTAAAGAAGCACTTTTAGGTTTTTTGTGTTCTGAATAAGACGTACTGATTCTATCCCACAAAGTAGCAGGTGGTTCCACAGAAGCCTCTCGAAGGTTTTCCTGATAGAATGAATCCAGTTTATCTATATTTTCAGTATATTTTTCCTGCATGAACAGTATTGTTCTTTTTATGTATTTCGATGAGCATTTCTCTGGCTTTCGCCAGTTGCCCTCTCGAAGCTCCCTCCGTAATGTTCAACAATTCGGATATTTCTTTATGAGAATATCCCTCTAGTACGGAAAGGTTAAAAACAAGTTTTTTCCCTTCCGGCAATAAATTTATGAATTTTATCAATTCCTCGTATAAAAGGACACTGTGCGCAGATTCCTGAGTCTCGCTTATTTCCAAGACGCTGTCTAAGTCCGAAACGCTTCCGAAGCGTTTACTTTTTCTATACTCTGTAATTAAATGGTTTACCGCAATTCTTTTTGCCCAACCTTCAAAAGAACCTTCATTCTTAAATTTATCAAGATTTATAAAAATTTTCACAAAAGCGTCTTGTAGCCAGTCTTCGGCCTCCTGACGATTTTTGGTATACCGCAGACAAATAGCAAAGAGTTTCCCCGCAAGCAGCTTATAGAGCTCCTTTTGTGCAGCAGGCTCTTCGTTTAAACATCTTTTTATAAGGTCCTCTTTAAACATTTTTTTGTTAAAAAAATCATAACAATATAGTAAGATAGTTTTAAAATAAGAAGGATTGATAAATAAGACTGAGCATACTTAATAGTATTTTATGCCCTTTATCTATAAATTTATAAAGAATATTGTTTTAAAGAATAATCTTGGAAGCGTTTGTAAAGATATGGTAGTCTTATAAAAAAATTAACCGCTCAACTATAATTTTTATGAAAAGATATAATAACTACCTATACCATTTGAAATCTTTTAAATTCATTGTGTTAATTTGCTTTGCGTTTATTTTTTCTTTCAAATTTTCAAACGCCCAGGTATCAATTACCAATTCCAATACAATAAGATCTTGTGGTAGCCCATTAGATTTCAATATTTCATTTACCCAGAACGTAAATACAGATACCGTTTTTGTTAATATTCATCTTCAATCTGGTATAGAATATGCTGGCGTTAGTAATTCAGGATTATTAGTAAACTCTTCTAATAACAATGAGCCAATCATAAAAATTGTTGGACCGATATCGAGTGGATATTCTTTCGTTTATAGAGCTAGAGGTGGGTGTGGAAGTTTAAAATGTCAGGCTTCTGCCCCTATAGCTGATTTAATAAATATTTCTTATAAAATCAGTAACAATACATTTAATGGCAACTTTAATTCACAACCCTATACAATACTTAGCCCTTGTTTGATTTATACAGGAAATACTAATTATCAATATACTGGAGGAGAAGGTCAGACTTTTACAAGAACTACAATACTTCGAAATACAGGTAATGCTGATTTCAATGGAGATTTTTTATTCAAGGCAAAAAACGGAAATGGAATTTCAATAGACAGAATTCGAATAAAAGGTTTAGGAAATACAACTACAACAAAACTTGACAGCAATTATACTAACGATTCTGTTTCTTATAAAGTTAATATTTCGAACTTTAACATAAACGATACACTATATGTGGAAGAAGACGTCAGAATTCGTAAGTGCACAAATGGCTTAAATGGAAATACAAATTATTCTATTTCTTATGGGTGCTCGAATAGTATTTTATGTTCTGATATACTACTAGGTAATTTTTCCAACGTGGCGAGTGGAATTCCTAATTTGGTTTCACGATATATTTTCCCAAAGGATTCGACATGTTTTATTGGAATGAAAGACCATTCTATTATCATTAAAAATAATGGAGATGGTACAGCCAAAAATATAAAATTACAAGCTTCTGGATTTAATGGATTATATTTTGAAAGTATTGATAAAAATTCAATTATCTGGACAAAAGATGGGGTAAGCTATCCTAGTGATAGTACAATATTTTTTGATAATCCATCCATACCATTTAGACCTATTTGTGGAATGGATAAAAGCTTAATGGTGAGTGAAGTTTATTATACACTGAATAGTTTATTGCCAGGAGATTCAATTGTTTTATCATGGAAAGGGAATATTTGTTGCATGGATCCAGATAATCCGTCGGCCTTTTACAATAAAATTGAATATTACTCCGGAAGTCTTTCCGGAAGTTATTATGATCAATGTAATGTATTTATGGGAAGTAATCTGAATTTTATGAATTCTCCTACACATGGTAGGGTTTATTTTGGACAGAAACCGATTGAATCAGAAATAACGGATATGTTTAATGGGGATGTAGCAGAATTTAGGATTAGTAATAGTGGATTTGAAATTAATCTGCCAGATTTCGTTAAAGAAAAATCTAAATTAAAAATTCGTTTGAAATTAGATCCAGGCTTCGTCTTAAATGGCAATACCTTCTATCTGCAAAGCTTAGTTACTGGTGTTGATTTATTACCTACTAAAATTGTTCATGTCGGAAATACTAATAACATGGATGGAGATACGATTGATGCATACTTCACTATTCCGGATACTCTTTGGCTTCAAAAAGATTATACTAAATGGAATGATTTCTGGTATTATTCAAATGTAGTATTTGATTTGAGAGCAATGTGCCCTTCAAACCCGGCTCCTACTAGCAGTTTTACCCAGGAAGTTTATTTTATTCCTGACACAACCTGTACAACCTGTCCAATGCCGTTATCAAAAAAATCAAAAAAAGTGTTTATTCATTGCCCAGGATGCCCGGTTCCCGGAGCTGTCATAAGACAGTTTAAAATTAGAAGAGCGAGCCTTGGAGAAGTTGATAATAATGACGATGGGCTTCCTGATAATTTGAATATTGTTAAAGTTAATCCTAACGATCCAAGATTGAATTTAAACAGAGCGATGATCGGAGATACCTTAACTTCTGAACTAAAATCATATATTTCAGATGGCACTCAACTTACTTATGCTACTATGGGCTTTAAATTCAGATATTGTAATTATGAATTAAAAATGCCTTCTAATGCTTATCTTTTTAGATTCATTGGAGCGAAAGTGAAAATAAGAAGGAATGGGGAGTCTTATTACAGATCAATGAATTATCCAGGAGCATCTATTACCAGAAAAGGAGATAGTTATAATTTTGATTTAAGCTTAGACACCCTTGCTAAATATGGCATGGATACTACTGGATTTAATGATTACAGACCGAACGATTCGTTATTGATTATACCTTATTTTATCGTAACAGGCAATCCTGACAATAACCCCATATATGTGATTGACAATATTCAGAATTACGTATATTATACGGGAGTACCGATAAGTCAAGTAGCATACGGTGATGTTAACCAACCTACAGTTCTTAATTATATTATTAATAATCCATCGGAGAGACCAAAATATCAATATTATTGTGAAAAATTTGGAGGTGCTTTAACCCTTATCACAAGAAGATACATTGGTTCCTACTTTGAGGTAGATGATCATTCTCAAGCCCCCGTTAGTAATTGCAACAAAATAGTTCATTTATGGAATAGCTTTTCTTACTGGAATGATAGTGGAGCAAACGCAGATTTCTTTCCTTACGAATACAGATTACTTACACGACTTGATTCTGTTGTGTACGTTTTACCAAAGGGATATAAACTAGATAGCACTAAAGTAACAAATCACTATGTAAGAGTAAATTCTTTAATCGACAAAGAAATGATATTACAGTCTGACTATGTAACTCCCGATAAAACTATTATCACAACTGACTCAACCTACTATATATATTATGCTAAAAATTATTTTAAAAAATATACAGGGTTTACATCCAATAATAAAGCAGGTAATTTTTATCTTTCAGATGAACTATTTGAATTCGACTTTTACTATTATCTAAGTCCTTTATGTAAAATTACCAAGGATACTGTTTCTAAACATTTTCTGGCTTCTACATATAGTCTTTTACCTGGTTCTCCAAATAAGGATACTACCATTTCCCTTACCAATTCAGTTTATCTTTATACTGGTCCTCAGGCAAATTATTTAACTATGCCAAAGCCAGTTCTTAAACTTACAGGAGCAAATAGTATAGAAGCAGATAAAGCAGATGTTTGTTTTAATAATTTATCTTTAAGAAATCAATCTAACATTGATAATGCAAATCATTCATTTATAAGAATTGTATCTAAAACCGGCAGATACCAATCTTCTACTTTATCAATAGTGTCAGGTGCAACTATACAACCAAGTAATGGTATATATCAATTGGGAAATATTCAACCTCTTCAACTGATAAACTTTTCAATATGTGGCAATTATTCCTGTAGCCCTCTTCTTCAAAAAGATACTATACTCGTTATTTATGGTTGGAATTGCGGCAATCAATTAAATAGCGCTTCCGAAAGTTCATGCTTCTCTGATACCGTATTATTTTTCATTCAGCCAAATCCTGCAGGCCTGCAGGCTAAGCTAATTGTACAAGATACCGTTACTAATTGTGGAACATTGTCTTATAAATTAAAATTAAATTCGATAGGCGGAAGTATTTATAATATAGTTATCAAAGCTATATACCCTTCTCCAAACATACTTTCACCGTTATCTACCAGTATTCAATTCCCTTACAATTCTCTTAGCAATTCGGTGTACACAACTCTTGATCGATATTCGTTTTCAAACACAACATCAGTATATAAACTGGATACCATCTCCTATTTTAAAAATACAGGTTTTCATTTTGGAGATACGAGTACTTTGGCAATTAAATTTGATTACCAACCGAAGTGCTCTTATAATAAAGAAGCTGTAATGTTTATAATTGATGCTGATACGTATTGCGGACAACATATATCTTTAACTCTACAAGATTCACCATCGAAAATATTGGGAAGAATAGATAATTCAGATAGCATGGCTATTGAAATAAACTGTGCAACTCCTTCAGGAAATAGCATTACATCATCTGTAAAATATACAAACCTTAAAAATCAAGCTACTGGAACCAATAATAAGTTAAAATTTACGATCCCTTCAAACACATTGTATTTAAGTGATAATTCAGGTTTGCATTTAACTATTAATGGACAAGAATTGATTTGGGATTTACCTTCCGTAAATGCTTCATCCTCTAAAAATTTCAATCTAAACCTTAAATTACTGAATGTAACCTGTGGTTTGATCTATACAAATACAGCTTCCTTAGTTACCGAATATAAGAATATCTGCCAATCTGATACTTGCACAATAGAAAAAGAGTTG
>JAYTHK010000103.1:0-5829 GCA_043732665.1 Cytophagales bacterium
TACAGTGAACGGCAACAGACAATTATTAAAAGTAGAAATAGAAGAAACGCTTCTAAAACCTACCGACAAAGATATGCTTCAAGACCTGATTGTAGCTGCCGTAAACAAAGCTATGCAAGAAGCTGATACACTAGCGAAAGCTGAATTGAAAAAAAATACAGAAGGACTGCTTCCTAATATTCCTGGCCTAGATTTAGGCGGACTTGGCAATATGCTCTAATGGATAAAACAGCCGTGGTCATACTCAACTGGAATGGAAAATCCTTTCTAGAAAAATTCCTCCCTTCTATAATCGCCCATAGTTCTCTGTCTACCGTTATAGTAGCCGACAATAACTCTACGGACGACTCTGTTTTATTTCTTAAAAATAATTACCCAACGGTACGAATTATTGAAATTTCCGAAAATGGCGGCTACAGCAAAGGTTACAATACCGCATTAAATCAGATAGAGGCAGAGTATTACGTTTTACTCAATTCAGACATTGAAGTAACGCCAAACTGGATAGAACCGATTATCAAATTAATGGACAGCGACAAATCCATCGCAGCTTGTCAACCAAAAATTCTTGATTTTAACAACAAAGAATATTTTGAATATGCAGGCGCTGCGGGAGGTTATATCGACTATCTAGGATTTCCGTTTTGCAGAGGACGATTGTTCAACACTTTGGAAAAAGACAATAAACAATACAACGACAACCATGAGATCTTCTGGGCTACTGGCGCCTGTATGTTTATAAGAGCAAAAGACTTCCACGCTATTGGCGGACTGGATAATGACTTTTTTGCCCATCTCGAAGAAATTGATCTTTGCTGGAGATTAAAAAGCGCTGGACGCAAAATATACTACTGCGGAGAAAGTAAAATCTATCATGTAGGCGGCGGCACTCTTAACAAGATAAATCCACGCAAGACTTATCTTAATTTCAGGAATAGCCTTTTTATGTTATATAAAAATTTAAAACCAGGTAGTCTATTTCTACTACTTTTTATTCGTATGTCGTTAGACGGAATTGCAGGTATAAAATTTTTACTAGAAGGGTCTGGGAAACATACCTTAGCAGTAATACATGCGCACTTATCATTTTATGCCAACATTGCTTTATTAAATAAAAAAAGAAAATTAACCACTCATAGAAATCTCGATTTCAAAGAAGTCTATAAAGGCTCTATTGTATTTGATTACTTCATAAAAAGAAAAACGACCGCTGATTTCATTGATTAAATAATTCCACTGATTTGTTTATTTTTTGGCGTCCACGCCACCAGAGGCAAATCAACGAAATCAACCTAATCCTATAAATCAACGGTCATTTTTCTTTATCTTTGCCCTTATGTTTTTCAAACTTCTACACAACGATCCACAATCCAAGGCAAGAGCTGGCGAACTTCACACCGACCATGGCATTATTGAAACACCTATTTTCATGCCTGTTGGTACTGCTGGAACGGTAAAGGCGCTGCATCAAAAAGAACTTCTAAACGATGTAAAAGCGCAAATAATTTTAGGGAACACCTATCACCTCTACCTTCGCCCAGGGCTTGATACGCTTGAGAAAGCAGGAGGTTTACATAAATTCAACGGCTGGTCAAAACCAATACTAACAGACAGCGGAGGCTATCAAGTATATTCGCTTTCCGACAGAAGAAAAATAAACGAAGAAGGTGCCACCTTCAGTTCTCACATAGACGGATCCAAACATCTTTTCACACCAGAAAATGTGATGGACATCCAACGCACCATTGGAGCAGATATTATCATGGCTTTTGATGAATGTACTCCTTATCCTTGCGAATACAAATACGCTGCAAAATCCATCGATATGACACACCGATGGCTGAAACGCTGTTGCGAAAGATTTGATACTACAGAACCAAAATACGGTTACAAACAAACTCTTTTTCCGATTGTTCAAGGAAGTGTTTACAAAGACTTGCGCGAAAAATCAGCAGAGTTTATTGCTTCGATGAACCGTGAAGGCAATGCTATTGGCGGTTTATCGGTAGGCGAACCTGCAGAAGAGATGTATGCCATGACAGAAGTTGTGACTAATATTTTACCAAAAGAAAAACCACGTTACCTTATGGGCGTTGGTACTCCTGCCAATATATTAGAGTGTATAGCCTTGGGTATTGACATGTTTGACTGTGTAATGCCCACTCGCAATGCACGAAACGGAATGCTCTTTACCTCTCAAGGAATTGTAAATATAAAAAATGAAAAATGGAAAAATGATTTCTCTCCTATTGATGCGCAACTACCTTCTTTTCTAAACGATTATTATACCAAGGCCTATCTTCGTCACCTTATCATAAGTCAAGAAATATTGGGAGCTCAAATAGCAAGTATTCAAAATTTAACATTCTACCTCTGGCTAGTAAATCAAGCCCGAGAACAAATAAAACAAGGCACCTTCCGTGACTGGAAAGACAAAATGGTTAAACAAGTTTCGCAGAGACTCTAAGGTGCTGAGGTACTAGTGTTATGGTATTAAGGTGTTAACGTTGTGAAATATACAAAATACCATCCTAACACTTTAATGCCTTAACACACTAACACCTTAACACTATTTTATTACCTTTACTTTCTCAATGAAATTACTGGATCAATACATATTAAAAAAATTCCTTACCTCCTTCTTTTTTGTGGTGATCTTGCTGGTAACCGTAATCGTAGTGATAGACATTACTGAACGGTTGGACGATTTCATTTCCAGCAGCGTAACGTTCACAGAGGTATTTCTAGATTACTATCTAAATTTCATTCCTTACATTGCTAACATGCTCAGTCCTATAACAGTATTTATTTCTACTGTTTTTGTGACCGCCAGACTAGCAGCGCATACCGAAATCATTGCGATACTAAGCAGCGGGGTAAGTTTTAAAAGATTCCTTTTCCCTTATTTTATTGGTTCGGCCATTATTGCGATTGGCACTTTTTTCCTTATCGGTTGGGTAATTCCAAAAGCAAACAAAGGCCGTGTAGATTTTGAAAACCGTTATTTTGAAGGAGAATATTTTTACGAAGGCAGAAATGTACATTTGAAAATTGCACCTGAAACATACGTCTACCTTGAAAGTTATAACAATGCGATGAACATTGGTTATCAATTTACATTAGAAACCATTCGAGACAATAAAATGGTTTACAAATTCAAAACAGACAAAATAACATGGGACTCTATTCATCATACTTGGCATGTTGACTCTTACTCCGAACGCCAATTAATAAAAGAAAAAGAGACGTATAGCCAAGGTCATGGAAAAAATCTTACACTGAGCCTTACGCCTAAAGATTTTGGCAATAACTATATGCTTCAATCTACCTATACACTTACAGATCTCAATACCTACATAAATGAACTGAAAGAAAAAGGAGCTGAAAACATAAATATCTATCAGGTAGAAAAATACGAAAGAATTACTTATCCTTTTGCCGTAATCATTCTCACAATGATTGGAGTAGTCGTTTCTGCAAGAAAATCAAGGGGAGGTACTGGATTTCAGGTCGCTTTTGGCTTCATCTTGGCTGCCATTTACATTCTAATGGTGATTGTAAGTAGAAATTTTGCCAATGTCGGGGACATCAGTCCACTCGTTGCCGCATGGATTCCAAATGTACTGTTTAGCCTTATTGGATTTCAAATGTACCGATCAGTCCCTAAATAAGCGAAAATGCTAATAAAAAAGGGAACGATTATTGTAAAAAAACGATTATTAAACTAAGTTTGCACTAGTATTTTAGAAATGAAAATCGTTTTAATAAATATCGACCTTATTTTATCTTCCCACATGATGTGCGCAAGAAGCAATTACCCTTTCTCTCCCAGGCCTTAGGCCGCTGCGATACTCTTTTGCCTACGAGGCGAAACCCCACATTTCATTACTCCAATAACAATTTATTAATAATTGAACTAAAATATTATTTTCTTTTAATCACTGTTAACTGGAAATGTCTGAGATAAGTGTACAAATTGCCGGCATACAACATTTACATTTAGCAGAAGCTATTTGTAAAGAAATGGAAGAAAGCGCCAAAGTGCGTGGAACTGGTATCGCCAAACGTGACCCTACCTACATTCGTAAAAAAATGGAAGAAGGAAAAGCGATTATTGCAGTAACCAAAGATGGTAGATTTGCAGGCTTCTGCTATATAGAAACGTGGGGACATGGCAAACATGTCTCTAATTCGGGACTTATTGTTGTTCCAGAGTTTAGAAAATATGGGTTGGCCACGAAAATAAAACAGAAAGCTTTCGATCTGACGCGTACCAAATATCCGGATGCTAAGCTTTTCGGACTTACTACGAGTGCGGCTGTAATGAAAATAAATTCTGAGCTAGGCTACCGTGCGGTGACCTTTGGAGAATTAACCGACGACGAGGATTTCTGGAAAGGATGTCAGGGATGTATCAATTATTCTATTCTTGAAAGTAAGGACAAGAAAATGTGCTTCTGCACTGGGATGCTTTACGACCCTAAAGAAAAAGAAGCAGAGAAATGGGATTTTATAAAAAAATCAAAACTCTACGAAAGATGGCAACGATTGAAAACCAATAAGCTTTTCAATTGGTCTCAGGACAAAGAAAAGAATACAACTCGAATTGTAATGATATAACGAAATAGTTTAAAGCGGAAAGTCTAGAAACAAAAGTTTAAAGTGAAAATTGAATAATATGCGTTTCCTTTAAACTCTAAACCTTTCCCTTCTAAACGTTGAACCCTTAAGAAATTATGAAAAAGAAACTTGTTTTAGCCTTTAGTGGCGGTCTTGACACTACTTATTGTTTAAAATACCTGACCGAAGACAGAGGGTTTGATGTAGACACTGTAATCGTAGACACTGGTGGATTTACGCAAGAAGAACTTGCAGACATTGAAAAGAAAGCCTACGAACTTGGTGTAACCAAACATACTTGTATAGACCAGGTAAGTAAGTACTATGACGACTGTATCAAGTATATGGTTTACGGAAATGTATTAAAAAATAATACTTATCCTCTTTCCGTTTCGGCAGAAAGAATGTTTCAAGCACTAGCAATTGCTGAATATGCAAAATCGGTAAACGCCGATGCTGTTGCCCACGGCTCTACTGGTGCGGGAAATGACCAAGTACGTTTTGATATGGTTTTTCATATTTTAATTCCAGGTGTAGAAATTATCACTCCCATTCGCGACAATAAACTTTCGCGTGAAGCAGAAATAGAATACCTGAAAGCAAAAGGTGTAGTACGCGACTGGTCAAAAGCAGCGTACTCGATCAACAAAGGAATTTGGGGAACGTCTGTAGGTGGAAAAGAAACACTTACTCCCGATGGCTATCTTCCTGAAGCCGCTTGGCCAACACAAGTAACTAAACATACGCCCGAAGAGATCAGTCTTGAATTTGAAAATGGAGAGTTGATCGGTATAAACGGCACGCGCGCGGCTAGTTCTGTAGCGGCTATACTGTGGTTAAGAGAAATTGCTGCTCCTTTCGGAATAGGTCGCGACATACATGTAGGCGATACAATCATTGGCATCAAAGGACGTGTAGGATTTGAAGCACCTGCTCCGCTTATCATTATCAAAGCGCATCATCTATTAGAAAAACATACGCTTACCAAATGGCAGATGTACTGGAAAGATCAACTTGCCAACTGGTACGGAACGCTTCTTCACGAAGGACAATATTTAGAACCCGTAATGAGAAACATAGAAACGTTCCTTGCCGACACTCAGAAAAGTGTAACAGGAAGCGTGAAAGTTCAACTTTCTCCATATAATTTCTATTTACTTGGCATTACTTCTCCTTACGATATGATGTCGTCTAAATTCGGCACCTACG
>JAYTHK010000104.1:0-5809 GCA_043732665.1 Cytophagales bacterium
TTTTGTGCCGGGGGCAAAAAACAATATAAAAGTGAAAAGAAAATAATAAATTCGAAAAATACTCCTTATCTCATTATCCTAATTTCTTAGGCAGTTCCAGTTAACTAAAGATGTAATGACAATAGAAGAAATAGTAAGGTTAGCGAATTGATTTAAATAACTATTCATACATTTTAGCCACCTAATTAGATGGCTTCTTCATTTATACCAATGGCTAATACCAATACAGATTTACATAAAGCTAAAAAGGCTAAAAAAGATGAGTTCTACACTCAGCTTTCAGATATAGAAAAGGAGTTAAAACATTATAAAGACCACTTCGAAGGTAAAGTAGTATATTGTAATTGTGATGACCCAAGAGTTAGTAATTTTTTCCACTATTTTTCTCATAATTTCGAGAAATTAGGGCTTAAAAAATTTATAACAACTTGTTATAAAAACCAAAATCGAGATTTGTTTAGCCAAAACAATTCTGAGCAAGCTATAATGCTTGAATATAACGGTGATAAAAATCAAAACAACGTCCCAGACATCGATGAAATAGGTGTAATTCAATTAAAAGGTGATGGAGATTTTCGCAGTGAAGAAAGTATAGAAATATTAAAACAAGCCGATATTATTGTAACCAATCCACCATTTTCATTATTTAGAGAGTATGTGTCTCAACTTATAGAATATGACAAAAAGTTTCTAATTATCGGGCATCAAAACTCAATAACTTATAAAGAGATATTTCCTCTTATTAAGGATAATAAACTATGGCTTGGTTATGGTTTTAAAAGAAATATGGCACATTTCGTTAATAAACACTACGAAGATTACGCTTCTGACCTTGACCATATTGATGGAATGATAAGAGTTTCTGGTGTACAATGGTTCACAAATATGGATATTTCAAAACGGCATGAAAAAATGATTTTGTATAAGACATTTAATGAAAAGGATTATCCAAAATATGAAAATTACGATGCTATTGAGGTGAGCAATACGAAAGACATTCCTATGGATTACAAAGGCGTGATGGGAGTACCAGTTACATTTATGAATAAATACAATCCTGAACAGTTTGAACTTATTGGCATGGGTGAAGACAATGGTATGGGGCATTCTGGTGGAATATGGAAAGGGGGTTCTAAATCTTGCTTATACAATGGTAAAGCCGCATATAAACGATTATTTATCCGAAATAAATTGCTATGATAATAGAACTAAAAGAAATTACAGTTCGTGAATTAACAAAAGGCTACCAAGACAACGAAGAAGACGGTGTAATCGGATATGATGGGAAATTAGACATTCGCCCTCCTTTTCAACGTGAATTTATTTACGATCTAAAGGAAAGAAATGCAGTATTAAATACATTGCAAAAAGGTTTTCCATTAAACGTTATGTATTGGGCTGTTCGTGAAGATGGAAACTTTGAAGTCATTGACGGTCAACAAAGAACTATATCAATTTGCCAGTATGTCAATGGAGATTTTTCAATCGATGGTTTAGCTATCCATAATTTACCCAAAGACAAACAAGAACAAATCCTAAACTATACCGTAATGGTATATTTTTGTTCAGGGACTGACAGCGAAAAACTGGATTGGTTTGAAACAATAAACATCGCAGGAAAAGTTTTAACCAATCAGGAATTAAAAAACGCCGTGTTTTCAGGTTCCTGGGTTTCTGATGCAAAACGTTATTTTTCTAAAAATAATCGCCCCAAAATAGGGGATAACTATCTGAGTGGTTCGGCAAACCGTCAAGAATATTTGGAGACAGCAATTAATTGGATTTCCAATGGGGCTATAAAAGATTACATGTCAAAAAATCAACACGAACCAGAAGCTACTGAATTGTGGTTGTATTTTCAAAGTGTTATAAGTTGGGTTAAGGCAATTTTTCCAACATATCGCAGAGAAATGAAAGGAATAGAATGGGGGTTTCTTTATAATAAGTTCCATAACCAAAAGTTTGATTCAAAAAAACTTGAAGAAGAAGTGAGTATACTAATGGAAGATGAGGATGTGGGGAATAAAAAAGGCATCTATACGTATGTTTTAACCCGTAAGGAAAAATATTTAAATATTCGTTCCTTCAGTCCTAACCAAAAAAGAGAGGCTTATGAAAGACAGAAAGGAATTTGCGTGGTATGTAAAAAAGTATTCCAAATTGACGGTATGGAAGCTGACCATATAACCCCTTGGCATTTAGAAGGAAAAACAAGTGCTGATAATTGTCAAATGTTATGCAAAGAGGACAATCGTAGAAAATCAGGAATATAGCATAGATACCGTATTTAATATGGCAAAGTGAAACCGACCCATTTAGGAGTCAAAGTTAGTGATAGTATATTGAAAATAGTCAGAATGATGTATAACAATCCGACGATGAGCAAACAGGCAGTGGCATTTAAAATTGCAGCGATTAGACAGCATAAAGAAATGTGAGTGCAAAAAGATTTGGGGAAATAAAATTCAAACTGAGACACTACCCAGTACTTTCTTATTTTTGATAACAATTCTTTCATAAAGTCGTTGGTAAGTTCCATTTCCAAGAGCTAGATAAAAACGAGGCCCACCAGATTGATAAGTACCTTTTTTAGCAAAATCCGACATTCGGGCTCCAAGTGTTATACTGGAGCCTATAATTTCAAACTGATCAGGATTGTGTTTGTCCAAAAAAGTTATTGGCACTCCCATTTCTCCTTCATAATCAACCGGAATGTCTTTAACTTTTCCAACTTCAATTGCATCATAATTTGCATATCTAGGATATTGAGCTTCGTTGCCATAATAAGTTTTGTATAAGATTATGTCTTCGTGACGTTTTGACATATCAATGTTTGTAAACCAATATGTAGGAGTGCCAACACTGATATCTACTGCCCAATATTCCTTCCCTTCAATTAAAATTTTATTTGCATCGCTACAATATTTTGCAAATTTCTCTTTATTGTCAATTAAAAAAAGTCGTGGTTTTGTAACACCGAGCCAAATTTTATCTTCTTGTATCTTTTTGAAAATTTCTTTGTAAGTTATTGAATTCCCATTTCCAATTATTAAAAAGTTTTTTTCATATTCAAGAAGTTGTGCAACATATTCACGAAAAAGAGAAAATGGTGGATTAGTTATTACTATATCCGCTTGTTTTAATAAATCAATACATTCTTGACTTCTAAAGTCTCCATCACCTTTTAGTTCCCTAATACCAATTTCTTTTGGGTCAGGTATATTATTTCCCTTTTTGTCTCCTTTGTAAACTAAATAAATCGCTTGTTCAGATTCATTTTCGCTGAACAAGTCCATATTTTGATTCTTATAGCAAGTAGCAATAAGTTTTTTAAGGCCAAATTTTTCAAAATTGTATGAAAAAAAATGAAAGAAATTGCTCACTCTTGGGTCATCACAATTACAATAAACAACTTTGTCTTTAAACTGCTCTTTGTAATGCCTTAACTCTCTTTCAATATCAGAAAGCTGTGTATAAAACTCATCATTTTTACCGGATTTTGCTGAATGTAAACTTTTGTTTGAAATTTTATTTTCCATTAATTACGGTTTTGCGGCATATTTAGGATAGTACTTTAATATTTTACCTATATTCTGGTTAGGTTGAAATGAAGTAATCCCCGTTATTAGGAAAGGATTTAATCAATGTTAAACATTTAATCTGGTAATGATTATAATTAGCTGTTGTAAGCTCCCCGAAAAACTGGACTTTTATTTTTAGGAATCCTGGCTAAAGTTAAGCTAGGAACAGATGAAAAAGACCACCTTCACCGAGAGCCAAATTGCTGGGATCCTGAAGTCGCATGAACAAGGCGTCAAAGCCACAGACCTTGCCCGGGAGCACGGTGTGAGCACGGCAACCCTGTATAACTGGCGCGCCAAGCATGGCGGTATGGAAGACAGCGAGCTGAAATGTATAAAGGAGCTGGAAGATGAGAACCGGCGGCCGAAAAGCATGTATGCTGAATTGAGCATGGATCATCAGATGCTGAAAATTGTATTAGGAAAAAAGTAGTTAGCCCTGCTGAGAAGCGTGAGCAGGCTCGTCTGTTAATAGGAGAGCATGGATCAAGCATTGGTAGGGCAGTAAATCTAGCATTTTCCGTATTTTACTATCAGCATCGGCTGGATGACAGCCAGGTAATGGATGTTTTGCGACAAAAGGGAGAAGAACACCCCACCAGGGGATTCTGGAAATTATATGGCTACATCCGGAAAGAGGGGTATTTATGGAATCATAAGCGGGTTCACCGGGTGTACGTGAAGCTGAAAATGAATCTGAAGCGTAAATATAAGCGACGGCTACCCAGCAGGATTAAAGAGCCCTTGTCTGTGCCCAGGGGAATAAATGAATCTTGGAGCATGGATTTTATGAGCGATAGTTTAACCTGCGGAAGAAAGTTCCGGACGCTGAACATCATTGATGACCACAACAGAGAAGCACTTGCTATTGAAATAGATACCTCCTTACCTGCACGCAGGGTGATGCGCACCCTGAGCCAGATATTGGAAGAAAGAGGAGCACCGAATCAAATCAGGGTAGATAACGGTCCAGAATATACCAGCCAGGAACTGGTAGAATGGTGCTCCAAAAAGGGCATTGAACTGAAATACATTCAGCCAGGACGACCGATGCAAAACGGGTATATCGAGCGGTTCAACGGAACATATCGCCGGGATATTCTAGATGCATATATGTTTAATAGCCTGGACGAAGTCAGGGAGCTTACCTGGAAGTGGCTGGAGGAGTACAACAGCTGCCGACCTCATGATTCATTAAAGGGTTTATCGCCAAGGTAATACTTAGCCAGTCAACTGGTTAAGGAATAAAATGAATGTAGGATTTTCTAAAATTTCACTGTACAGAAATGGGTAAGCTTACAGACTTATCACACTCATAGAAAATATATACAATGAATTTAGAACAGTTTATAATGCATCGCCTGTAGTCGCTTAGACTTAAATTGACTTTGTTCGTATGTTCAGGCCATTTTTTTTAGTAAATAACGCAGAAAGTGTAAAATAAACAGTGTCGAATTAGGGAAATTTAGAAATTAGATATGGCATAAAAAAGAAAGAAGAAGACTTAAACTTAGAGGAGATCCAGAAAAAGGCCTTAAAGTAATTCGATTTGGGTATATCTCTTTATAGAAAGGACGATGCCTTCCCCTTGGTTATTAAATGCGACGGAAGGCAGCGCTGGGGGGCGACCTATTCACACTTGGATCCACTTGAGTGCAGGAGTTTAAACGATGAAGGGTAGATATAATGTATTCATTCGGCCAACGCATCGTTGACTTTTAACTGAATGTCATGCGACAGCTTATTCGCCATCAGATCAAAGCTACTAAGGCAGTTTCTCGGACCTATAATTCACTGTTAAATATTCCATTGGCGGTTTAAGATTTGTCTTGTTGTACTGTAAAGACCGACTCAAAAGTTGTGATCTCTTCAAGTGTCGGGCAGAAAGTGAATACACCGGTGTCGCTTCCAGAACGAAGGCCACGTAGAAACAGGTAAATAACACCGCCGAACTGCGTTGCGTAATAAAAATTATCTTCCCGTACTTCCAGGTATTTCTTAAGCGCCACTGCGTAGATCATATACTGTAAATGATAGTTATTGTCGGCCATGGCTTGCTGCAATGCAGCGCCGATGTAATTATCCGGGTGATCACCCAGGAAATTCGACTTCCAGTCTAAAATATAATAACTGCCACCGCTCTCAAAAAAAAGGTCGATCTTACCGTTCATTATACCGGAATGTGCTCTGCCGCTGGCCGTGAGAATCGGGGCCGATTCCGTACTCAA
>JAYTHK010000105.1:0-5791 GCA_043732665.1 Cytophagales bacterium
ATAGGTTTAAAAGCGGCCAAAGTATTGGTTGAGTTGTCTTCTATGAGTACGCTTCAATCTAAAGTACTCACTACTGAAAGTGTCACAAAGGCTTATTACTTGGTATTGATAAATAGAGAACGAACAAAACTTCTTGATGCAAATATAGCACGTGTAGATTCTTTATTGAGACAAACTAGAATTTCTAACCAACAAGGCTTTGTAGAAAAGATAGATGTAGACAGGTTGGATGTTACCTATAACAATTTAGTTACGGAGAGACAAAAATTCGCCAACATAATAGAATTGTCTATGCTTGTTTTGAAATTTCAAATGGGCTACGATGTAAATAAAAATATTGAATTGAAAGGAGATATATCTGAATTAAACAGCATCATAGCGACTTACACCAATTTCAATTCCGCCGATTTGAATTATAATAACAGACCTGAATATCGATTGCTTCTGACACAGAAAAAATTAGAATATTTTAATCTGAAAAATATTCGCTCTGGCTACACTCCTACTTTATCGGCTTTTGGAACTGCTGGATATTATGGTGCCAACAATAAAGTCGTAGAGACAATTAAAAGCAAAGCTTACCAATATACATTATGGGGAGTTACACTTAATGTTCCAGTATTTGATGGATTTAATAAGTATTATAAAGCTCAACAGTCCAAATTAACTATTACAAAAATGGACAACAGCATCGCTAATTTTGAGCAAGCGGTAACCCTTCAGGTAAAACAAAATGAATTATCTTTGAAGAATAATATTAAAACATCAGAGGTACAAAAGAAAAATCTTGATTTAGCTAAAGAAATTTCAAGAGTTACCAAAATAAAATATCAGCAGGGAATAGGATCCAACATAGAAGTAGTGGTAGCCGAAACTTCCTATAAAGAAGCGCAAACAAATTACTACAATGCTTTATATGATTTAATGGTATCGCAAATAGATTATCAAAAGTCGCTTGGAACTTTGTATCAGGGTAAATAATATTCTCAAAAAGATTAATAAACATTAAATAAAATACTTACCAAAATGAAAACACAAAATACATTCCTACTCGCTATGATCGTTGCGGCAATGATCACAGCTTGTGGTGGAAATAAGGCAGACGTTATAAAAGCTAAAATTGAAAAACTAAAGGAACAACAGAGTGAATTAAAAGTAGAGATTGAAGGACTACAAAAGGATTTAATTGCTAAGGGTGATTCTTCTTCTAAATCAACTATAAAAGTAAAAGATGTAGCAGTTGCTGCGGTAACGGCTAAAGAATTTAACCATTATTTGGAAATACAAGGAAAGGTAGATTCTGATAAAAATATACTCATCAGTGCTAGAGCTGCTGGTACCATTACTAAAATCTATGTTAACAAAGGCGATGTTGTAAGAGCTGGAAGTTTACTCGCCATGATTGACGATGATGTAATTCAGTCAAGCATTCAAGATTTGCAAACCAATCTTTCGTTATCAAAAACTATATACGACAAACAAAAAGCATTGTGGGATCAGAAAATTGGTACAGAAATTCAATATTTACAAGCAAAAACGAATTATGAAAGTTTGACAAAGAAAGTAGATCAATTAAAACAACAACAAGACGCTTATAAAATAAAAGCTACGATTGATGGAACGGTCGATGAAATATATCCAAATGAAGGCGAAGTAATTGGAGCAGGAATGCCTGCTGTTAGAATAATTAATACTTCGGCCTTCAAGGTAACTGCTGAAATAGCTGAGGGATACATTAACAAAGTTGAAAAAGGAGATAAAGTAATACTGTTTTTTCCAGATATTGATTACACTATGGAAACCACTGTAAAAGTAGTGAGCAATATAATCAGTCTTACAAACAGAACATTTTTAGTAGAGTTTGATTTGAAAAATGCCCCACAAAACATAAAAGCAAATATGCTTACCTATGTTAAAATTTTGGACTATAGCAAACCTTCTGTATTGGTAATCCCCGTAAATATAATTCAACACTCTGAAGCAGGAGACTTTGTTTATACTGTAACAAATTCCAAAGCGGTAAAAACGAATATCCAAACTGGAAATATATACAGAACAGATGCAGAAATTATTTCTGGCTTGAAAGAAGGTGACCAAATTATTGTGTCAGGGTACCAAGACTTAACAAACGGTCAAGCAGTTAGTTTTAAGTAAAAAAAATAAAGAATAGATTTATAAATAAATAATCTAATGAAAGAATTCAAAGTATCATCTTGGTCTATAGATAACAAAACGACTATCTATGTATTGACCGCTATCATTGCTCTGGCAGGTTATTTTACCTACTTGGCATTACCCAAAGAACAATTTCCAGAGGTTGTATTTCCTCAGATTTATGTGAGTACTGTATACATTGGAGCTTCGCCTACAGATATTGAAAATGCAGTGACAAAACATATTGAGAAACAAGTAAAATCAATACCTGGTGTGAAAAAAATAACCAGTAAGTCTGAACAGAACGTTTCGATTGTAATTGTAGAATTTAACACAGATGTAGAAATATCGGACGCAAAGATAAAGGTTAAAGATGCTGTAGATAAAGCAAAAACTGATCTTCCAGCCAACAATACAAACCTAAAAGAACCGCAAATTGTAGAAGTGGATGTATCGCAGCTTCCTATTATGAACGTGAATATTTCGGGAGATTATGATTTGGATAAGCTGAAAAAATATTCATAAGATATCCAAGATCAGATTGAATCGATGAAAGAAATAACACGTGTAGATCTTATCGGTGCTTTGGACAGAGAGTTCCAAATCAACGTGGATAAATACAAAATGGAAAATTCAACAGTTACATTCAACGATATTAAAAATGCTGTTGGTTATGAAAATATCAGTGCTTCTGGTGGAGAGATCCTTATCGGAAGCGTAAGGCGTACTTTACAGATTAACGGTGAATTCAAAAATAAAGAAGATATTGAAAACCTTATTATCCGCTCTGGATCTGGCGCTATAGTCTATTTAAAAGATATAGCACAAGTATTAGACACACATAAAGAAAAAGAAACTTTTGCGCGCCTAGATCATAAAAACGTAATTACTCTAAACGTAATAAAAAGAAGTGGAGAAAACTTGATTGAGGCATCAGACAAAATAAGGGAAATTATAAAAGAGATGAAGGCAAGTAAACTTCCGAAAGATCTAAAAATAGTTATCACAGGTGACCAATCTGAAAAAACTAGAGTTACCCTTCATGACCTTATCAATACAATTATTATTGGGTTTATCTTAGTTACTGTAATTCTTATGTTCTTCATGGGAACAACGAATGCGATATTCGTAGCACTTTCCGTTCCACTTTCTATGGCTATGGCATTCATATTCTTAGACGGTATGGACTTCACGTTAAATATGATTGTACTATTTGCATTCTTGCTTGCCCTAGGTATAGTGGTAGATGATGCAATTGTAGTCGTTGAAAATACACACCGGATATACAACAACGGTGAAGTACCGATTATGCAGGCCGCCAAACAAGCTTGCGGAGAAGTGTTTGTACCCGTACTTTCAGGTACACTTACTACATTGGCTCCATTCATACCACTTGCTTTTTGGAAAGGAGTGATTGGAGAGTTTATGTTCTTCCTTCCCATCACGCTTATCGTAACGTTACTGGCCTCTCTTTTCGTAGCCTACATCATCAGTCCTATTTTCGCAGTCGACTTTATGAAACCACACGATAAAGAACATGAAAGGCAATCTAGATCATTAAACAAAGGCTTTTGGGTCACCGTAATCATATTCTTCATAGCGGCTATGATTGCTTACCTCTCTGGTAATTTCGGAATGGGTAATTTCATTTTAACATTCTTTGCTTTATACTGCCTGAATAAATTTGTAATGCAACGTATGATAAAAGACTTTCAAGAGTACAAATGGCCAGTCTTCCAAAATTTATACGAGAGAGTATTAATCTGGTCGTTAAAATATCCTTATATAATATTCGGAGGCACTATCTTTTTGTTTGTATTCTCCATATTTCTAGTAACTGTAAGAACTCCGAAAGTGGTTTTCTTCCCAGAGAGCGATCCTAACTTTATTTATACCTACGTTTTAATGCCTATTGGTACAGATCAAAAATATACCGATTCTATTACTACTATAGTAGAAAACAAAGTTTATGATTATGTGCATAAAGGACATCCAAATGGAAATCCAATAGTAGAATCCATTATTTCCAATGTAGGAAAAGGTGCAGGAGAACAAGCAGGTTTTGAAGCTACCAATACGCCTAACAAGGGTAAAGTAACCGTAGCATTTGTAGAATTTGCAAAACGGAATGGTCAATCTACAGCAGATTATTTGGATGCAATAAGAAATGAAGTAAAAGGAATTCCAGGAGCACAGATAACGGTAGATCAAGAAAAAGGTGGTCCTCCAGTAGGTAAACCAATCAACATAGAAATTGCTGGTGATAAATTTGAAGATCTTATCACTACTTCTGAAGATTTGATTAAATACCTTAACAATTCAGGAATTAGAGGAATAGAAGAATTAAAAACAGATCTTGTCAAAAATAAACCAGAAATATTAATTGAGATCGATCGTGAAAAAGCAAACGCTCAAGGCATTTCTACGGGACAAATATTCAGCGAAATTAATACTGCCTTGTTGGGAACAGAAGTTTCTAAGTTCAGAGATGCTAACGACGAGTACCCAATACAATTGCGCTACCAATACAATCAGCGCAACGATATAGAAGTTCTTTTGAATACTACAATTGTATACCGTGATATGAATTTGGGGGGAGCCATACGTAGAGTACCGCTTTCTTCTCTAGCGAAAGTGAAATATTCGGATACTTATGGAGGCATTAACCGTAAAAATCAGAAACGTATGATTACTGTTTACTCCAATATTTTGAGTGATTACAATGCCAATGAAGTAGTTGGTGACATCACAAAAGCTCTGGCAGAGTATAACATTCCTGATGGTGTAATAATGAAAATGACGGGAGAGCAAGAAGATCAGGCAGAAACTGGAGCATTCTTAGGCTGGGCTGGTATGGTCGCATTCTTCCTTATTTTTGGAATACTTGTATTACAGTTCAACTCCATTTCTAAACCCTTTATTATTCTTACAGAAATTGTATTCAGTATAATTGGTGTACTGATGGGATTCGCTATTTTCAAAATGGATATTTCGATTATCATGACAGGCATTGGTATTGTGGCTTTAGCTGGTATTGTAGTTAGAAATGGTATATTGTTAGTAGAATTTACAGACCATTTAAAAGATAAAGGATTAGCAACAGTTCCTGCTATTATCGAAGCTGGACGTACTCGTATGACTCCTGTGTTGCTTACAGCTTCTGCCACTATACTTGGATTAGTTCCTTTGGCGGTGGGTCTAAATATTGACTTCGTAACTTTGTTTACAGAATTCAATCCACATATTTTCTTTGGAGGAGACAGTGTTGCGTTCTGGGGACCATTGGCTTGGACTATGATATTTGGTCTTGCCTTTGCCACCTTCCTTACACTTATTCTCGTACCAGTATTGTATGAGTTGGTTGATGGCATAAAAGAAAAACACAAAGGATTGGTCAAACATTATAAAATACTGATGGCATTTTTATTACCGATAACGTTAGTTTACTTTATATTATTCGCTATCATGCCTAAAGTATTTAAAAAGTTATTACCAGAGTTTTATAAATCCGATCTTATTAAGGAAGCTTAATTCGCTGTATCACGGATTAGTTTGATTGAAGGATAAAGCAGATTCTTCAATCAAAATTAAGACCGATAGACAAAGACAAAAAGGAATAGCCCAACGTTTTAAAAAA
>JAYTHK010000106.1:0-16884 GCA_043732665.1 Cytophagales bacterium
TCTAAATCGTCCTGTTTTGCGAAATAAGCCTCTATAGCCTCGATCAATTTTAAAGGGTCACTATACCGCTTACTTAAGTATCCGCCATGCCCAGGCTGAAATAAACCACCTTTAGCGATGGGTTTTATAAGGTCTGTTTGGATGGTGTTTGAATCCATATTTGGACTACCTAAAAGAGTCTCATCCTCTCTCTCTTCGTCTTTTTTACTTATATTTTTATCCATTTTTGTATGCTTTACTTTACCTATAACTTGACTAACTGTTTTTAATAATCATTAACTGTTTGCAATTGAAATATTTAATTGTCTATGCGGTGTTCCTATTAGGATTAGTTAGCCTATCCAAGACCATACTGCTTCTATTTCATTAACCTCATGCCTTCCGTCGCTGTTTTTTTCTGGATTATAGGTAATCGCTACGTCGTCATCTTTTTTAATAGCGTTAAGCGCAGGCTCTGTGCTTGTATTAATCGTAAGCATTACATCTCCATTTGTTGTTGTGAGCACAAAATCAACCCTATAATCACTAACTGATTGAATACTCTTGATTGTCCCTAGTGTCTTTTTCATTTTTTATTTCTGTTATTTGTTAAATATTATTTTCCGATAGCACAGCTATCAATTATCATAGGCTCTACGCTTAGTGCCTCGATGTTTGTATACCATTTATCCTCCACCTTATTGGATTTTATTCTAAAGGATACAACTACTTCTTTCCCCAATTCTACCGCTGGAAGGCTTTTTTTAATATTGCTATAAGTATCAAACAATACATTTACTGGGTGACTATCTGTAGTGAGAATTACAAACTTTCGTCTCACGTACTTCCCCTTAGAATTTTCGTAGTATACTTTATCGTGAACCTCGGTCACTATGCCAGATACAATTAACTCCATGATTTTATAGGTTTACCGCCATGTCTTTTCTAATTAAAAACTTATCTCCATCAATTTGAGACAGGGCTCCAATCTGGTCAAGTATTGAATAAGAAGCCCTCCCATTGACGTACTTGGAAACGATCGCTATTTGCTCAAGAGCCTTTCCTAAAGCTTCAATAGCTTTCCTCTGCTCTTCATTTCGATAATACACCCAGAAGTCCTCCTCCTTTATAGCGTTAGCCTTTATAACCCATTTGGCTTTAGAGTATTCAGCATTTTCGATCATATCGTGATTGGCTACTTTACTAACAAGGTCATTGTAATTAGCAGGCTTTTTAGCAACAGCAAACACTTTAAGGACATCTATTTGAGATGTATTCAATCCACATTTTTCTGCCACCTGGTGACATATAAATAGTTCAGGATGGTTGTTAAACTCTGCCACGTCTGTGATTGAAGTAAGAAGCTTGTATCCCGACTTTTCCAATACATCATTTTTCCTGTTGAGGCTATCTATATGAGTGTTGAGTAGCCTTTTGTAAGTGTTTAATCTGTCTGTGTCTAGGAAGTATCTTCCTGTGCTGTTCTTTGTGTTCATGTTTATTTTAGTTTATAATTTAAATTCAAAATTGTTTCTAGTCTGTTCAATAGCTCAGCGTACTGCTCTTTGGAATCACTGAAAGGGTTTATGCTTTGGAAATACTTGGACACGCCTTGACAGTCCAGTAATACCAGGTTGAAGAGTTCGACAATGCGACCGTTTATAATATCTTCGTTCATTTCCATTTCGATTCTGTCTATTGTAGAAAGAGGTTTCATCTCTCCGTCTTCACCTTGTGTATAAACTGGTATTTCTTTTCCCTGCTCTCTGAAAAATGATAAAGGGTCGAAATCATTACTATTCTTGATGATATTAGAGAACCTTTCAAAGTCTGAGGGATCGGACGTTCCTATAAACTCCCCTCGGCTGTCAGTTTCTTCGTACTCTATCCTTAACCCTAGTTCGTGGTGGATCGTGGAATATTTCAGGCTTTCGTTGTCGTCTCTGAAAATAACCTCACCCTTTTCGTTAAAATCAGAATCCATACCACCATATTCATTTATGTCTTCTATGCGCTTCGTAGAGGCAAAATATTTCCAATCGGAGCCGAATTCATTCTGATACTTATTAATGGCTTTAACAGCCTCTAAAACGTTATTGTGAATACTGTGTAAGGAGTTGGTGAGGATATGATACTGGAAAGCTATTTCTTCGGCAAACTGAATTTGTTTTTCTTCAAATACTCTTTCTCGATTGTATTCTGCCATGGAATAACGGAAAGGGTCAAACATCATTTGTATGGTGAAGTTTTCACTCATATAGGCGTTAAACAGCTGGGCAAGCTTTGTGTCTGATTCAATTCTTTCTAATACTCTTTTCATGTGTATTTGTTTTTAGTTGTTAAATTTCTCTTTAAACCATGCGTAGAAGGACTCAAAGTCTTTGGCTATGAAGTATAGCCCTCCTGCGTCTTCTATTTGTTTCTGTACCACTTTCTGTCTATCTGATTGGGTATCCTTTCCGTACTTCACTTCTGTTCCAACAAAGCGTCCTTTGACTATTGCTGAGATGTCGGGCATTCCTTTAGTTGATCCGCTATACCGATACCGCTTTAGTTTAGCGTCGTAGGTTCCCTGAGTGTTTATTCTGGCACCGAAAGCATTCATAAGTTTCAGGTAAGCCATTATAGAAGTTGTTAAGTCGTTTGTGCTATCATCACGAAACTTAGTTGCTACCAGATATCCTTCTTTTAGGTTGGAATACTTCTGCTTCTTCTCTTCGAAGTGAAGTCTTTCTAATTCCTTCAAGGCTTCTGATTTTTTGTATTTCTCTATTGTTGTTTTCATATCAATTTTTAAAAGGGTTGGTGCATGGTGCAAGGTGCAATCCCTATATATAGGGGATTGCACCGTTGCACCGACATACATTTTGCACTAAGTGTAATGGTGCAATTGCACCGACATTGCACTGGTTGCACCGAGTGATTTTCATTTTTAAGCATGTTTTATAAGTTTGAGAGCTGATTTTTTATCGTCTATGTACTCGATCATCTTGATTGCACCAATCATGGTAGAAATTCTACTTTTTGCACTCCTTTTTTCGATTCCTTCAAGGCTGCAAATTTCCTCCACGAGCTTAGAATAAGTTAAAGTTCCAAGTCCAAAATTGAAGAGCGGTTCATACTTTTCTCTAAACTCTTTTTCCTTTTTACTAATCCTAAAAGACTTACCTATTGAAACATGATACCCTTTTTCTATGTCGTACTTAAAGTCTGTTTTAGGTATACCACCAGCATTTCTGAGTAGGGTAAATTCAATTGTGGATATTTCTGTTTCACGGTCTTTAGTTATCGTTAGGTATGATTCACACTTGCGACGAAGCTGCGAGTCAAGATGCCCTCTTCCTTTGGTTATACTTCCAGGGTTAAGGTGTATTACTACAATCACTGGACAATTGTATTTCATTGCTAACTGCTCCAGGTGCAAGACTATCTTTAAAGACTCTTCTTCGTCATTAGTTGAATAAACGAAGTCAGCGCCGCCATCTAAGAAAATGCAATGTACCCCGTCAAATTCCTTACTTGCCATTTCTACAGAAAGGTCAAGAAATTCAATTCTCTCTTTTATAGAGAGTCCGCGAAGGAGAAATGATCTATAGTATTTTGGAATATCTGAGGATTTCAAACGCTTAAGAATATCCATATTTGATTTATAGTGATTGTATTCAGACTGCTCAAGGTCGTAGTGTAAAACAGCCTTGCGAGAAATATTAGACTGCACTTTTATACAATCAAAGTCTATATAGTCATCATTGAAAAGATTTGCCCCTGCTACAATCGCACATATAAAACCCGACTTTCCTGCTTTCTCCATTCCTGCGATTACTGTTATGTATCCTGAAGTAGAAATCATTCCAGAATCAATACTTAGAAATGGAATAGGTCGTATTACTTCTTTATAAGGATCAAATACCTTTACTTTATCAATAAGTTTTTTTTGCGAATCTGTTATTAGAAGAGACTCTCTTTCAAACGCACCTTCAGGCGCAATTGAAGTATCCTTTTCCCATTCTGAAAATTCATTTACTATATCGCTCATGCGGCCTTCTGCTTAATCGTTTTCAGTTTTGATAATTGGTGTTCCAATAAGTCTGTGATAGTCTCCTGGTGGAGTGCGATCTCAAAATTTCTTGACTTAATCTCTTTTTGATAGTAGGCGGAATTATCGGCAATGGTTTGAAGTGTGGCTAGGTGATAGGCTTCGATAATATCCAATAAGCCTATTCTAGCATTAATCTTCTTCTCTAGCTGTTGAATGCTTTTAACAGTTGATAAATCCAAATCGGAAATATCTTTTTCAGTTAAGGTGTGGAATTTTTGAACGTCATATTTCAGAAGTTCTTTGTATTCCTTTAGATATATTTTTAAAGCCGTTTGATAATAGGCAAGTTGTTTGTTACCTTTGCTTTCCATAGTTGTGATGATTAAGAATTTTAATGAAGCTCGTCTACGAAACGGGCTTTATTTATTTAGTTCTTTTACTATTTTATCTGTTTCGACATCGCCTTCTGGACTATTAGTCATGGCTGCATAGAACTGTTCCATATCAATGAATGGAGTTGTGAGCAGATAGTGAAAATCAATTTTCCCCATTGCTTTCAGTTTGTATAGCTGACTACGGCTACAAAGATTTTGCTTTACCACTAACTGGACTGGCAAGCGTTTTAGATATAATGTGGATTCTGTTTGCGTTCCCATAAATGTTCGTATTTGATTCTATACAAACTTCAGCAAAAATGGGTTTGCGTATTTTGCTGCAAAAAAATAGCAAAAAAATAATTTTTATTAACCTTACAATTAGCTACTTGAAAATAGTAATCATTTTTTTTATTTCTAGATCATTATCTTCCTGAGTCGTTAATGCTGTATTTAATCCCTGTCTAGTACCATCAAATAAATATTCCAATGTTAGGATATCGTAAACTTCTGTTTCATTATATGTAGTTTGTATGTATTTAAGCCTAGCCAATGCTATTAGAACAAGCGCCGCTTTTTTTGGCTTACAATTGGTAAGATTTTCAGACAATATTTCTTTCTTTTTATTAAAGATTTCTGAACTTAAAAAATAATCGGCTAGCGAACTTGTCTTAACAACACGTGTTGTTTCATATATCTTTTGTATAAAGTCTATTATCCCGCAAATATTAGCGAGCTCGTATATATCGTCTGGCTTTATCCCATTTGTTAAATTATAATATTCTGTATAATATAATTTACTTAATGTATGTACTGCCTTGCTTGCTTCTAATAATTTCGTTCTTTCTATTTGTATAGATACTTCTTTGAATGACAAATATCTTTCGTGATGACGCTTGAACTCATCTTTTCTCCAAAGTTCAAAATTGCTTTTTTCAATTATAGAAAGTGGCTTCCAACAAGATGTAGCTTCTCCATTTATATACTCACTAAGCCTTTTGTCAGGTAAATAGCCGAGCATATTAGAAATTACATTTTCAATTTCCAGTGTTTTAATAAACTCAATTTCTAGTGATGGGTTAAAATTAATGTCCATATAGTTACTTAATTGTCTTTACAATTTACGAATCAAAACACTTATCTAAAACTCATAGTTTTCAACATATTCAATTCAAACCCCCCAGAAATGGGGGGTTTGAATTGAATATGTTGAATGGCATTAGCCAAAGGGACATTTATCATTTTGGCTAATATTCTTACCGCTACGAATATCTTCGTAGCGGTAAGAATATTTTCGATATAGTAAATACAGGGTTATCCGCTTTTTCCGAAAAATCGGATAAAGTCCCTACTCTCCCCAAAGTTGGGTTTAGTAAGCGCTCACCAAAATTGGTGAATATGATAATCAACCAAATAACATAAGGTCGACATAACCGACCTTTAAAGAGGGGATGTCGTAAAACACGACATCCCTAACTAATATCTTTGTTATTTTCTTTTGCCCTCCCAATAAATCTCGATATCCTCTTCCAAGAACTTCATTTCTAAAGATTCCTCGTAAGACAAGGGACATAAAGTTTGTTTTTGAATGAGCCACAAAAGACGCTGCTGAATATTGGCAAACGTTTTTAACTCGTGAAGTGCAATTCTATAGTAAACGTCTTTCCTCTGTTCCTCCTCAGATAAGTACACCTGTGCGATTTCTTTAAATGTTACATCTATCATGGTTATGCTGTTTGTTGAATTGGTTCGGTGCGCGCAGGAAAATATTTGCTATGAATTTCCAAAAGCCTGTTAATTGAAACATGTGTATACCTTGCTGTGCTAGTGACAGAGCGGTGACCAAGCAAGTCCTTGATTGCGTGAATAGGAGCTCCAGCGTTCATTAAATGGGTTGCAAAAGTGTGTCTCAGAGAGTGCGGACTTACTTCTTTGTCTTTAACAAAAGAGAAATATTTTTCAATAATTCTTGTGATAAGCATTGGGTAAATTTTTTGAAACTTGGTAGTGATAACAAGGTGGTCGTCGAATGCCTGTTTGACTTTACGCTTTTCGCAATACCGCTTCTTAGCTTTCAAATATTGCTTGTGATGCTCTAAAAACTTGGCTGGTAGCGGTACATAACGGTCGTATCCTCCTTTACCCTGTATCACCTTTAGCATATCCCCCTCAATGTCGCAATCTCTTAGTTTGATTAATTCAGACATCCTGATACCAGAAGAGTAGAAGAGGTCAATTACATATTTATTTCGGATTCCAGCGAAGTTTTTAGAGAACTCAACTTCGGTGTAAAATTTACTCATCTCCTCTTCGCTCAAGTAGACTGTCAACTTTGAAAGGGTTTTTAGTTGATGTAGCAGCTTCGCCTTGTTTTGTTTGATTATTCCCAGCCTCATACAATGTCTAAAGAAAGAAGACATAGTATGAATTTTATGATTGATGGTGACTGGATTGTACAGCTCCTCGGCTAGTTGTACAACGAATCTACGCAGCATTTTAAGGGTGATTTCGCTTAGAGAATTCACTTCAAGTGTGAAGACGAACCCTTCAAATTGATTGAGGTTACACTTATAAGAATGTACGGTATGAGGGCTGTACCGACGGACATTTTTGATATAAGAAATGTAACTTCTAGCAGCTTCAATATATTCGGCTTGCAGAGGAGTTAGTTCGGTTTGGGCAATAGAATTGCTTTCTACCCTTTTTTCAGGTAAATTTGACATAGAGTTAATTGTTTAAGTGAAATTTATTTATTTGAACATTGCCCCACAGACGGCAATCCGTGGGGCTTTTTTTTATTTTCCGTTGAATGCGTTTGATGCTTTGTTTAAAACTATTGCATTATCTAATCCATGGTAATGTGCCTCTAGTACTTTAGTACTTTTTCCTACAATCTCTGCTACTTCTTTCACTTGCATACCAGATTGAAGCATAAGAGAAATAAAAGTTTTTACTCCGATATGGCTCGAAATCAATTACCACTTTTTATAAGTGTTGTATACCTTCTTTCCTCCCTTTGTCTCTTGTAGCTCTATTTCGTTGTCGATACCAGCTAATTTGCAAATGGTTTTAATGTGCTCGTTTAATTTTTGATCCGAAAATGTAGGGAGTTCATAATTATACTTTTCCAAAATTGCTTTTGAAACGGTGAGCAATGGTATGGTAATGTTTCTCTTAGTCTTATGGGCTCTCATACGAATTACTGAATCCTGTATGTTTTGTTTACCAAGTCTGTGAAGATCGCTAACCCTAAGGGATGTGTAACACATTAAAAGAAATAGATCCCTGTATAATGGTAGAGTTTCATTGTCAAACTTATGATTGTATAGTTTATCTAGCTCCTCATGAGTAAGAAAGATAATATCAGAGGTCTCTTTAAAAACTTTGAAATCAGATATATCAGAATTTAGCAAGCCTTCTTTTTTTAAATGCTTTAAAAATACCTTCAGGGTTTTAATATGAGAGCCAATGGTATTGTTATTCATTCCCTTGGTACCGTCTTTTACATCGTGGTCTTCCATGAAATATTTTACAAGCTTCTCATAAAGCTTTGTGTTGATATTTTCGAGAGTGATTTTTTCTTTTTTGACCTTCTCAAAGGATAAGAGATTGTTGTATGTAGTCCGATAGTGCTTGATAGTACCTTCTGACTTCAGCGATTTTTGACTTTCAATCCATTTGTCAAAAAGTTGAAAAAAAGTGACTTCTACTTTCGGAACAGCTTCGCTGTGGTTAAACTTCCTTTCGTATTCAGCTTTTACAAGTGGGGCGTCTGGTTCAATCTCTTTTATTTGAAAATCCCTGGCGATGGAAGATACCCTGCTTTTTATGGTATCGATCAGTGCATTACTTAATTTCGATTCTCTTTCAAGTGCGTTTAATAGATCAAAATTGACTTTATTGTTAGCTAGACCTTTGGTTTTGTCTATAGATTGTTTAATCCCGTTCCAATACTCGGGCTTAATCTTCATTTTGGTGGTGAACCAGCAGCATTTTTGTTGGTGCTGGTATTGGATTAGAATTAACCCTTCGTTGTTTTGATTAACAAGAAATCCTGCTCCCTTTTTCCTTAAAATTGCTTTTACTGTTGCCATTGACTTGCGAATTATTTATGCAAGTATACGCAAAGGTCAAGTTAAATGTCAAGTTTTAGTCCTATTCTTTAACCGTTCGCAAGGGTTCTCAATGTAAGTTAAAGTGTTGAAAAGTAGTCAAATAAACAATATAGTACAATTGAGAACTATTAAAAAAATCCACTTTGTGCTCTCGAAGGGATTCGAACCCCTACCGCCAGAACCGGAATCTGGTATACTATCCATTATACTACGAAAGCTGTTTGTAATTTTTAATTTTAGGTTATGAATTTTGAATTGACAACTTAAAATCTCTCCTGCAAAATTAGGGATTTTATATCAGTAAACCCATATAAAACAAAAATGTTGAGTTATGACATATAAATCATAACTCAACATTTAAATTAAATTTTCAATACTACTTCGATTCTATCGCTTCTTTTACTAACCTCGCAGCATCTTTCAATACTACCGCCGATTTTACTTTCAAGCCTGAGTCGTTTATGATTTTTGCACCTTCTTCAGCATTAGTACCTTGAAGTCTTACAATAATGGGCACTTTAATATCTCCAATCGCTTTGTATGCTTCTACTACTCCATTCGCCACGCGGTCGCAACGCACAATACCTCCGAAGATATTGATTAGTATTGCTTTTACATTTGGATCTTTTAAAATTATTCTAAATCCAGCTTCTACTGTTTTTGCATTCGCTCCACCACCAACGTCTAAGAAGTTAGCAGGTTCGCCACCTGAAATTTTAATAACGTCCATGGTAGCCATTGCCAATCCAGCGCCATTTACCATGCAACCTACGTTACCATCTAGTTTTACATAGTTCAAATTACTTTCACCTGCTTCTACTTCCAAAGGATCCTCTTCTGTAACATCTCTGTAGGCATACAGTTCTGGTTGTCTGTACATCGCATTGTCGTCAAGTGCTACTTTAGCATCTACTGCTAAAATCTGATCGTCAGAAGTTTTCAATACAGGATTAATCTCAAACATAGCTGCATCAGATTCTTTGTAGGCTCTGTAAAGTTTCGTTACAAAAACAACCATGTCTTTAAAAGCATTTCCACTCAAGCCTAATTTAAAAGCTATTTTTCTAGCTTGAAAACCTTGCAGTCCTACACTTGGATCTATCCATTCTTTGAAAATTTTGTCTGGAGTGCTATGTGCTACTTCTTCTATGTCCATTCCACCTTCGGTAGATGCAATGATTACATCACGACCAGTACCTCTATCGAGTACGATACTCATGTATAATTCTTTAGGCTCTGAAGCGCCAGGATAATACACATCTGCTCCTACATAAATTTTATTTACTTTCTTACCTTCTGGGCCAGTTTGAATCGTAACTAGGGTCCCACCTAATATCTGGGAAGCTTTTAATTTTACATCGTCTAACGACTTCGCAATCATTACGCCTCTATACTCAGTACCTACTATCTTTCCTTTGCCACGGCCACCTGCATGAATTTGTGCTTTTACTGCCCAAACTTTACAACCAGTTGACTCGCCCAATTTTTTAGCTGCTTCTACTGCTGCTTCAGGAGTTTCGGCCATGATGCCTTCTCCTATTTTCACACCGTATTTCTTCAGTATTTCTTTTCCCTGATATTCGTGAATGTTCATCGTTATTAAAATTTAGATGCTCTAAAGTAAAATATTTGATTGGCAATTTCAAGCAAAGCAGTTCTTTTGGTGAAAAAAAATGAATTTAGACCTTCATAATTAGATTTTTCGTATTGATCCTTAGATTTTGCCCGAATTTTATCCTAATTATGCAGTACCTTGAATACAGAATATTACTATTGAAATGCTGGAAGCAATAAATATATACAAATCCTACCCAAATGTAGAAGTACTCAAAGGAGTGAGTCTTAAAATAGCCAAAGGTGAAATCGTTTCCATCGTTGGAGCTTCTGGAGCAGGCAAAAGTACACTTTTGCAACTATTGGGCACTTTAGATAATCCTGATAGTGGTACTATTATTATAAACAAAGAGGATTTGAGTAAACTCAGCAGCAAAAGTCTTTCAGCATTCAGGAATAATTATTTGGGATTTATCTTCCAGTTTCATAATTTATTACCAGAATTTACAGCACTCGAAAATGTATGTATTCCAGGTTATCTTGGAAAAAGAAATCCAGCGGAAGTAGAGAAAAAGGCAAAATATTTAATGGATTATTTAGGAATAAGCCACCGACTAAATCATAAGCCTTCTGAGATGTCTGGAGGAGAGCAACAGCGAGCAGCTATAGCCAGAGCATTGGTAAACGATCCTTTAATTATCTTTGCGGATGAGCCAACGGGAAATCTCGACTCTCATAATGCAGAAGAAATGCATAAATTATTCTTCCAACTTCGCAAAGAGTTTAACCAAACCTTTGTAATCGTAACACACAATGAGAAGCTTGCCTCTGAAGCAGATCGAAAATTGGAAATGATAGATGGAAAGCTTGCTTAATCTGAAAAAATATTCAACGGCCTTTATTGTAGCTTATAGCCTTATTTATATTATCTCTATTTCTTTCTTTATAGGTTTCCACCATCCTTTCTGGACTGATGAAAAACATTTTTACGACACGATACTTTCCTTCTCTAATCACCTTGATTTCAATTCTATCCTTCATTACGAAGAAATGAGTACCCCGCTGCCTTTTCTATTATATGCTGGTTGGGGCAAAATAGTGGGCAATGAGATTTCATCGCTTCGAATACTTTCACACATCATCTCTATCGGCACATTCTTAAGTATATATTTCTTTTTTAAAATTCTATTTCCCGAAAATAGGATCTATTCAATTGTTGCAGTAATCGCTTTTAGTCTTATACCATACGTTCCTGGGCTTAGTTTTTTTGTATACACAGATCTTTCCGCTATACTATTTATGCTTATTGCTTGTATTAGTCTGTTTAAAAATAACAGTTTTCTCTTTTTTATCTTCTCTCTTGCTGCTCTTATGTGCAGACAATACTTTGTGTTTTTTACTTTCGCAGTTTTTCTTTTTTGTTGTTTTCAATATTTTAATTGTCACAAAAAAATCTATTTACAAATGGCTTTGGCTGCCATAACTGCCACAAGTTTTCTTTTGCTATTATGCTGGCTTTGGAAGGGCTTTTCGCCCGACAATCAGCTTAAGAAATTATACACAAATAATAATTTTTCATACCATTCTGATGCATTGATTGCTTATGTATGTTGTATTTTTTTATATGCTGCACCATTATACATGGTACTATTTCGTTCGCTTTTTAAGGATAACAAAAGAACGTTATTAGCATTTGCTTTATCCTTTATTTATTGGGCATTTCCTGTCCAAGCTTCTATTCCAGCTACTGCGGAAGGATTTTTATTTATAGGTTTTTTTCATAAAGCAATTTTCTACCTATTGGGGTCAGGCTGGAAAACAGGAATCGTTTTTCAATTTTTATTGTCCCTTTCCCTATTATTTATACTTTATATAGCTGGTATAATTATTAAGAGTGCAAAAGATCAGAGCAAGCAACATGTATTTTTTGCTGGAATTTCAACACTTTCGTTTCTTCTCATCATGCCTTTATCGTATCTTACTTGGGAGAAATATATTTTACCAGTTATTCCTTTTATTTACATTCTACTTTTTGAAACTCCTGACTTTCAAAAACTGATTAATAAAATTTCATCGAAAATAGAAAAACGAACGAACTAATTGGGCGACATTCATCAAATACTAAAACAATACTGGGGTTACGATAATTTTAGGCCACTCCAGCAAGAAATTATCGAGGTTATTCTTGCGCAGCAAGACGTTTTGGCGCTTTTGCCTACAGGAGGAGGGAAGTCAATTTGTTTTCAGGTACCCGCATTGTGCATGGAAGGCATTTGTATTGTGATTACACCGCTCATTGCGCTTATGCGTGACCAAGTAGAGCAGCTTAAAAAGAGAGGTATAAAAGCAATCGCAATTCATTCAGGGTTAAGCAGTCGAGAAATTGATATTTTTCTTGACAACTGCGCGCACGATCCTGCTGTAAAATTTTTATACCTATCTCCTGAACGATTAAAATCTGATTTACTGATAGAACGGATAAAAAAAATAAAGATCTGTTTATTGGCGGTAGACGAAGCCCACTGTATCTCTCAATGGGGATACGATTTCAGGCCTGCCTATCTTGAGATAATCGAGTTTAGGAAATTGATACCAACTATACCTGTTATAGCCCTCACCGCTACTGCCACTCCAGAGGTAAAAAAAGATATTCAAGAAAAATTAAATTTTAAAAATGGACAGGTATTCGAGAAGAGTTTCGCGAGAGCTAACCTCTCTTATTCTTGTTTTGAAGAAGAAGATAAAATAAAAAAACTAATAGAGATACTTTCTAATGTGCAAGGCTCTTCTATTGTATATGTGAGGAGTAGAAAGAATACAAAAGCGATTGCCGATTATTTAAAGAAGAAAAAAATAAGTGCTTCTGCTTATCACGCAGGGATGACCACAAGTGAGCGCAATACTATTCAAGATTTATGGATTCAGAATAAAACCAGAGTGATCATAGCTACCAATGCCTTTGGAATGGGTATCGATAAACCAGATGTGCGCACAGTTATTCATTTAGCGCCACCAGAAAGCATAGAAGCCTATTATCAAGAAGCGGGAAGAGCAGGTCGAGACGAAAAAAAAGCGTATGCTGTGTTGCTTTATACAAAACAGGAATTGGAAGAATTGCATCTTAAAATTGCTCAGAAATATCCAAGTCTGGAATTGATAAAAAAAACCTATCAATCGTTGGCTAATTATTTTAAAATAGCGGTAGGGAGTAGTTTGCTGGCAGCTTACGACTTCAATGAAGAAGAATTTTATAACGTATATAAGCTACCCAAAAAGGAAACTTTCTATGCGTTAAAAAGATTGGAATTAGAAGGATTTATTCAATTAAACGAAGGCTATCATAAACCTTCTCGATTACACATATCCATTGACAATATTTCGTTATACGATTTCCAACTCACACACCCAGAAATCGATAAATTTATCAAAGCCCTATTGCGTGTCTATGGAGGAGAACTTTTTAATTCCTTTTTGGAAATTTCCGAACAACGAATTGCTGCGCAAGCAGAGATAAACACTTCGGAGGTAAGAGCTAAAATACAATATCTGCAAAGTCTAAGCCTACTTTTATATGAACCAGCGCATACTTCGCCTCAAATAGTATTTACAACATTTCGTTACGATGCGGCAAAACTTCCTTTAAATATTCATGCGATAAATTTAAGAAAAAAAGCTGAGACAGAAAAAGCACATTACACCACTCAATACGCCTCTCAGGATAGACGGTGTAGAAGTCTGGTGCTACAAGAATATTTTGGAGAACAATCAACTGTTGAATGTGGAGTATGTGATATTTGCCGTAAGAATAAAAAACAATACTCAGCGTTACACACTGCAGAGGAGCTATACAAACTTATTTTCACTCTTGTATCCGAAGGGGTTAATCAAATAGAACTGCTTATTGCAAAAAAAGAGATTGCTCCAAAAGAAACTATTTCAAAAGCGATACAGCAAATGGTAGACGACGAAACCTTAAAAATAGACAAATCAGGATTACTATATATATCACAAAAATAATTCAGTTTAATGATGTTTTTTATTAGATTTGTCCATAATAACATAAACTAACGATATCAATGGATCAAAACTCAGGTCTTTTATACCTTATAAAACTAGTTTTATCAAAGAAGAAACAATTAATTATTATTACTGTAATAGCTGGAATCGCAGGTACGGTCTTAGCATTTTTATTGCCAGTATATTACAAATCAACTTCTATTTTCTATCCTTATAGTCCTAAAACATACGATCCTCGTTACATGTTTTCCGATGCTGGGGATATTGAACTTTTCGGCTCTGGCGATGATGCCGACCGTGTAGTTACGATAGGAAACTCAAGTTTGATAATCAATTATGTGATCGAAAAATACAACTTAGTAGATCGCTACAAAGTAAATAGAGACGATAAATATTATTATATTACGACGACTGGGATTTTCAAGAACAATTATATAATAGCCGAAGACGATCGCAGTGCTATAACAGTTACGATATACGACAAAGATGCGGACACTGCTGCTATAATAGCGAATGATATTGTAAATCAAATAGATTTATGCAATCGAAAACCGCTTATAGAAAGTACTGCTAAACAACTTGATAAATTCAAATCAGACTTACATGTGAAATATGCAACACTTGATTCGTTATCTAAAGTTTCTTCTACCAACACAAAAAAGCTTAACGACAGTGAAAAAGATATGGTATCTCTTGAGATGATAGACACCTATTCAGATATGAAAGAGGCAGAAACAAGATTGTCGCTCTTGGAACAAGACTTTAAAACCCTTCATATTATTGAGAAGGCAGCGCCTATTATCAAAAAAGCAAGACCAATAAGATGGTTAGTGGTTTCTGTATTTGTTATAGGAACGCTTTTTCTATATATAATAGGATTAATTTTGATAGAGCAATATCAAAAAAATATTAAAAATGCTCTTTGATAAATTACCCAATTAGGCAAGACCAATAAGTAATATCATCTGGAAATTTAGCTTTCCCTTTAAATCGTTTTAAATCTTCGTACAAATTTGAATGGAGTTCTCCTTCGTCTTTTATATTTTGATGTAAAAGATATTCTTGAAGTCTTTCATGCCCATACTCTTCGCCCTCTTCTGTCGATGTTTCTGTAAGCCCATCGGTATATGCGAACAACATAGAATTACGAGGAAGAGAAATTTCTTGTTCATTAATAAAAGGCAATTTGTCGAACACTCCTAATATCGTTGTTCCTTTGTCAAGAGCCAATGCTTCTTTATTGGCGATTAGCATTGGAGGGTTATGTCCAGCATTGACGTATTTTATCGTATTTTTTTCTATGTCAAAAAGCGCAATAAAAAATGTAATGAATCTTTCACCCTTTGCATTGTCAAGAATATTATAGTTCAATGCTTCAATTATTTGCTTGAGGTCGTTGGTTTGCCTCACCAGTGTGCGGAAGGAAGCTTGGAAATTTGACATCAGTAAAGCAGCAGGAATTCCTTTACCAGATACATCTGCGATGCAAACAATAAATGAATTTTCGGAAAGCTTTATATAATCATAATAATCGCCGCCTATACTATCGTGAGGATAGTAACTGGCCTTAATGTGGACACGTTCATTTACAGGAAGATTTTTAGGAAATAAAAAAGACTGTACTTCTTTCGCTATTTCCATCTCCTTGCGAAAGGCTTGTTGAGCCAGTTCTTTTCTTGCTAGTTTTTTATTTTCAATAGCAACAATAATGATATTGGTAAACGTCTGTATAAAAGAAGTGTTTACCTCTTCCAAGCCACTGTCTTTATTGCTACTGCTACTCACCAGTACATAAGCAAGCGTATTTGCTTTGTGTGAAATGGGAATAGCTTTGTCGAATTCGTTAAACGCAGGAATAGTATTTTTTATTTCTGTTATTTTATTAATTGAAAGTAGCTCGGAAATAATAGGTTGTTTTTTGTAATTTTTCTCCGTGCCATAATTTACTTTACAACTCCACTCTTCGTCCATCACATATAAAGCGAGTTTATTGATGTTAAGATTGGCAATTAAGGTAAAGTGGTAAATTTTATAAAGAGCTGCTTCTGGTAAATTAGAATTGATAGCTTGTGTAATTTCAAGCAATGAGTTCAACTCCAACTCTTTTAAATGGAGAAGTTTCTCATATAAATTGGGAGAGTCGTTTACCATTTATTTGAGCTTTGAGGATCGTAAGCGTCTCTAAGACCATTTCCAAAAAGATTGAAAGCAAAAACGAGTAAACAAATAAAAGCACTCGGCATAAATACCAAATAGCCGCCGTCACTTTCCCAATTTGAAACATAACCTTCTGCTACCATCTTGCCCCATGAAGGCATTGGAGGTTGCACTCCTAAACCAAGAAAACTTAATCCAGCTTCTACCAGAATAGCGGTTGCAAAATTGGCGGTTGCAATTACAATAATAGGTCCTAGTAAGTTAGGTAAAATATGGAAAAATATAATCCGAAGATTTCCTATCCCTAAAGCTTTAGCCGCTTCTACAAATAATTTTTCTCTAATGCTCATTATTTGACCTCGTACGACACGAGCAGCTTCCACCCACATGGTAAGACCTACCGCTACAAAGGCTACCCATATTCCTTTACTCTGCAAGGCCAAACTAATAGCAATGACCAGCATGATACTTGGAATCGACCAGACAACAGTCATTAGCCACATGATTGAATTGTCAATCCAACCGCCAAAAAAACCTGCTAGAGCACCTAAGGATACTCCAAGAATTAAAGAGATAATAACAGCGATAAATCCAATCGAAAGAGAAATTTTTGTGCCAAACAAAAGCATGCTAATGAAATCTCTGCCAT
>JAYTHK010000107.1:0-5767 GCA_043732665.1 Cytophagales bacterium
TAGTAGTGTTTAGATATGCATTCGCCCAAGTAGCATTTCCCTTTGTTACAAGAGAACCAAGAGTATAATTACCTGTTGGTTTCATTAATGTAGGATCATATTGCAAACAATAATCGATTCCTATAATTCCTTTATCTACAAAAGTAACAGCTGTAAGAGGAATACAAAATGGAGTATTTACGTCACCACATATTTCAGTAGGATTGCCAATTTGATATTTACAACATGAGTTTACTGTTACCGCTTGTATGGCGGTATTCGAACATCCATTTGTATTTGTATAACTGTACAAAACTGTATAGTTGCCAATTACAGAGGGATCAAAAGATGTTGCTGCGACTCCATTTACCTTAAAATTACCTCCCGCAGGTGCACCAGTGAGCGCTACATTAAAAAAGCCAGAACAATATACGGCATCTAATCCTGTAATAGAAACAACTGGATTAGGATTAACTGTGATGGTGTAATTTTTTGTTTGTGTTCTACCGCATGCTGTTGCTTTAGAGGAAATAACAACTGTGCTGGCTGAGCCAAAATTAAGAGATACGGAAGAGCCTGTAGACCTTCCGTTAATGGTAGCATTTCCAGAAACAACATTCCAGGCATAAGTAAAATCGGTACTAGTATTAGACGAAGAAAAAATAACGTTCGTGCTGTTCTCACATACTTGTTGCGCCCCTGATAAAGTGAAATTCAACTCAAATAAGGAGGTAATAAAATTTGGAAGACCCATTGAGGATAGATGTGTAGGTCCTCCAAGGAAAACTCCATGATCCACGTAAGTTGCTCCTCCTTGATCAGGATTATTAATTACGCCTAGATATGCCGAGCCTGTTATGGAGGTAATCGTTTTAGCTACATAAATTTTTCCATCAGGGCCTAATTGTAGAGCACCAATGGGAGAATCTCCAGCTGCTCCAATTTGAACTTTTGAACTAACTATATTTGCCTGACTGCCTAACGTTACATCATAGCGTAAAATATATTGTTCAAAATACCCTCCCATATATAAATATTGACTACTTGGAGAAAATTCTAAACCATAAGAAATCTGAAGTGCTGGTAAAGAAATAGGATTAGAAATTAATCCTGAGGTAGTATTAAAATCAAATACCTGATATCCCATATCTCTTATTGCAACCGCAATTTTAGAACCATCAGGAGAAGCTTTCATATATCCGACTGAATTTAATAATGGTTGTACTCCTCCAGTATGAACATTACCAAGAGGATAAAAAGTGGGAGTTGCAGAAATTCCAGTTGCAGAAATGTTGTATACGAGAAATCTGTTAGTATTCCATTCATGCGCTATTAACCATATGTTTGTTCCACTAGCATCTCTTATTGCAGTTAATTTTTCAGTAACATTATTAGTAATAAATTGATTTTTAGTTGCGGTAACAGCTCCATTGCCACCATTCAAAGTCATGTCTACAATAGAATATCTAAGCCCATTGATAGACACAAGTTGGTCTAATGAAAATACATAGTATTGATTGGTATTTCCAGGCACTGGTACAATCAACCCACTTTGTGTGGTAGAAAGATTTCCTAATAACCCAGCACCATTTGACATGATAGCATTCGTGCGATCCCATACAGTAATGCCGTTGGTATAAAATAATAAAATATCTAATCCTTTAAATCTTTTACCCGTTCTATTCCTTCCAGTTCTTTTTTTAGCATTTGAGAGAAAGCATTAATAGAATCAAGATTTTGTCCGTATACTTTCAATCCAACATCAGTTCTGATTCCATTAGAAAGCATATTAATACGGTTGATTATGGGTTGTGTCCAACCGTTTACTTCGCCTGGTATTTGTAGTTTTGCATTTAGTTCATTTACTATATCGTCTTTCGTTTTGCCCGCTCTCCATTCGGATTTTGGTTTTAATAAAATAATCGTTTCGATCATACTGATAGGAGAATTGTCGGTAGCGGTATTTGCTCTTCCTGCTTTACCTAATACATTTTCTACTTCGGGAACCGACTTAATTAGTTTATCCTGTACTTGTAATATCCTTTTTACTTCTGAGTTGGACACGTCTGGAAGCGTCACGGGCATAAAGAGTATGGAGCCTTCGTCCAAAGGAGGCATAAACTCTTTTCCTAAACTCATTAGCAATGGAATGCTAATGAGTAAGGCAATGATATTAATACCTAAAGTAGTTTTTCTCCATTTAAGACACCATGTAATGACAGGTGTATAAATTTTTTCAAGCATGTTATTTAATGGATTACTAGATTCTGGTTTTAATTTTCCTTTCATAAAAAAAGAAATTAATATAGGAGCGAGTGTAACGGCAAGAATAGCATCTACTAAAAGAATAAATGTTTTAGTCAGGGCAAGCGGATGAAAGAGTTTCCCTTCCTGTCCTGTCAACATAAATACAGGAAGAAAAGAAGTAATAATAATAATTGTTGAGAAAAAAATTCCTCTTCCTACTTGTTTGCAGGATTGTTCAATAATTTTCAGTCTGTTGTTTTCGTCAAATACACTTATGGAAAGATTTCGATGACAGTTTTCTGCCATGACGATTCCATTGTCAACAATTACTCCAATGGCAAGCGCGATACCTGTAAGCGACATTATATTGGAAGAAATTCCAAATAGATTTAGCAATATAAAACTAGCGGCAATCGTAATGGGTATCTGAATAATGATGCTGAGCGTACTTTTCCAGCTGAACAAGAATAAAATAACGACAATGGATACAGTAATAATTTCTTCTCATAAAGTATGTTTAATAGAACTAATAGCTTCCTGAATGAGCGAACTTCTGTCATAAGCAACTTTTATTTTCACACCTTCTGGTAATCCTTTTTCTACGTCTTTTATTTTTATTTTAATATCTTAGATCACTTTGTTGGCATTTGCTCCATAGCGCATGACCACAATTCCTCCGACGGCTTCTCCTTCTCCGTTTTCATCAAAAATGCCAAGCCTTAAATCTCCACCCATTTTTACTGTAGCAATGTCTTTAATTCTTATTGGGACAGAGTTATCCATTGTGATGGGAATATTTTCTACGTCTTCTATTTTTTTAATATAACCTAAACCACGAACAATATAATCCATATCGTTCATCTCAAATTTTCTTCCTCCTACATCTTTGTTGTTGGACTTTACAGCTTTGAGTACATCCATCAAAGTGATTTTATAATAGGTAAGTTTGTGCGGATCAATAGTTAATTGATATTGTTTTTGAAAACCACCAAAAGAAGCTACTTCGCTTACCCCGTCTATTGTTTGTAAAGCAAACTTAATATACCAATCCTGTAAGGCTATTTGTTCGCCTAAGTCAATTCCTTTTGCATCGAGTGTATACCAGAAAATATGACCAACACCTGTTCCGTCTGGCCCAAGCGTGGGCGTTACCTCTTGAGGAAGCAGGCGTTGTGCATAGTTAAGTCTTTCTAATACCCTTGTTCTAGCCCAGTAAATGTCTACGTTATCCTCAAAGATGATATATACAAAACTCATCCCGAACATAGAAGTACCACGAATGTTTTTAATCTTGGGAATACCCTGAAGATTCGATACTAAAGGGTATGTCACTTGATCTTCTATTACCTGGGGGCTACGTCCCATCCATTCCGTAAAAACAATTACTTGATTTTCCGAAAGGTCAGGAATAGCATCTATTGGATTTTCTCTTACTGAAAAAACACCCTAAATAAACAATGCTGATGCAATCAGCAAAACGATATATCTGTTTTTTATAGAAAGAGAGAAGAGTTTATTTATCATTTTATTTTTCTTTATATCACCTTCTCTTACCAAAAGGATAGGAGAAGGTGATAACTAACTTATTCTATTAGTGTTTATTTTTTTCTTTCGTACTGGCAGCAGCCCATAAGGTTTGTGTAAGTTTTATCATCGGCTTTTACTTTTTCTGTATCGTGGCCAACGGCTGCAATTTTTTTATGAATATCATCTAGCGAGATCAGATGAGGATCATAGGTAACCGTAAGTACTTTAGTTTTTACATCCCAACTGGATTTAGAAATTCCATTTACTTTTAAGGCGCTTTCTATTCTGTTTTTACACGTACCACAATTTCCATATACTTTGAATGTTGAAGTTTCTTAGTGTAATGATTTTGCCATTGCATTAAACGAAATCATTGAAATTATAAATGCTACCAATAAGGATAAAATTATTTTTTGAGTTTTCATTATGTTTATTTTTTATTGTTGAAAATAAATTGAACAATCAGTTCTTAGATATAAAGACTGAATAATACATGAACGCTTACTCCTGTGATAAGAAGAAGTATCGTTCTTCAATAAAGAAGGGATTATACTCTGAACGAGCGATTGACAATATAAATAGGATTCTTCCTTAATAGAATGTCGCTATCGAAAAATGAAATTAAGTAAACTGGTAATTCTTGTTTTGCAAACAGGTATACTTTTGAATAATCAATTGCAGGAATTAATACTTCTGAAAAGTCTGGTGCAGAGAAACTAAGTACGGAAGATTTTTTTTGATTATCCGACAATTTTAAATAAGATACTTTATCTTTACAACACTTTTTAGCTATGTCTTCTAGTCCACAACAGTTCTTACTTTTACCGAAAAAAAGATCGATGGAACTTATTTTTTAGCCACAATAATGCTTATTTATCCTAATTCCTACTCTTAGGAAAAGGTATATAATTGCAACTGTTATGATGGCTATTTTTTTCATTTACACTTGAATACTTTACAAATATACGTAAAGTATTCATTGTTAGGTTATAAAATAGCAGCTATTGCGTGCAAAATTACGTGATTACCTATTCTGAACTCTGAAGGCACTGAAAATAGGTAATCACGAATAGTTTTTTTTGTTTTACAGATAACGGATAAGTTTACTTAATAATTCTTGCAAAACTGCATTTAAAAAGTTAGAATTGTATAAATACATTATCAAGTTGTTCTAGTGAAATGATTACTAAAAACGATACGTTTACCGAAATTATAAGTCAGAACAAAGGTCTTTCTTCCGTCCTAGATCGATTTGGTATTGGAGAGCGAGATTATCAAAAAACCATCGCAGAAGCAGGTAAAGAGCTGAATACAGATCCAGATTTCATGGTTGAAATCATCAAGGCATTTGATGAAGACAACAAACCCGATCAAAAAATATTAATGAAATTTCCGATAGAAACCATTTTGGACTATCTCAGAAAATCCCATCGCTACTATTTAGATAAAAAACTTCCTGAAATTGAAATTTCTTTACATGATATAATCCGTCGTTCTAATCAAGGAAATAATGTTTTGTATGCGCTTGGAAATCTTTTTATTGCCTACAAACGAAAACTCACAGCGCATATAGTAAGCGAAGAGGAAGAATTATTTTCCTATATAGAATTTCTTATAAATCAATTGAGGGGAGATTTTGATTATATAACCTCGAAAGCAATGCTGTCCGGGTTTACGATTCAGCAGTTTGAAGAATCGCATACAAACATAGAAGAAGATATTAAAAAGACGCGTGATACGATTGTTAAATATTCGCCCGTTAAAACGTTTGCAATGTCGTATCGTATATTTTTAAATCAACTGGAACTGTTTGAAAAAGATCTTCATCGTCATTCTATCATAGAAGACGAAGTACTCGTTCCCAAAGCACAGAGACTGGAGCAGTTGGTGAAGGGATTGCTTGGTAAATGGTATTAAGTTGCGAATTTTCCTGATTTAACACAACATAAATGTTATGTCACAGAGCTATTTTTTTACCCTTTACCGCAACGTACTCTATAAACAATCATTAAAT
>JAYTHK010000108.1:0-5761 GCA_043732665.1 Cytophagales bacterium
ACTTTGTAGAAATTGACGTAGAAGAAGCACGTCACCAATTTGAAAGGACGATACAAGTTATTGAAGGCCCACTTATGGTGGGTATGAACGTGGTCGGTGATCTATTTGGTGCAGGGAAAATGTTTTTACCGCAAGTGGTAAAAAGTGCCCGTGTGATGAAAAAGGCTGTAGCTTACTTATTACCGTTTATTGATGAAGAGAAAAGAATATTAGTTGCGAAAGGACTGGTTGCAGAAGACTCTAACAATGGTAAAATATTAATGGCCACTGTAAAAGGCGATGTACACGATATTGGTAAAAATATAGTGGGCGTTGTCATGGCTTGCAACAACTACGAAATCATTGATCTTGGTGTAATGGTTTCTTGTGAAAAAATATTGGCTGCCGCTAAGGAACATAACGTAAATGTCATTGGCTTAAGCGGACTGATCACTCCTTCTTTGGATGAAATGGTTTATGTAGCAAAAGAAATGGAGCGCCAAGGATTTACGATTCCATTGTTGATCGGAGGTGCTACTACTTCTCGAATTCATACTGCTGTAAAAATAGACCAAAATTATAGTGGTGCTGTGGTGCACGTACTAGACGCTTCACGAAGTGTACCGGTAGCCGGTAGCCTAATAGGCAAAGACACACACGACGATTTTAAAAAGAAAATAAAAGACGAATACGTAAAACTTCGTGAAGATCATGCTGGACGTAAAAAAGATAAAAATTACATCAGTATAGAGAAGGCGCGTGAGAATAAAACTAAAATAGATTGGACTAAAACGGTCGTAACTGAACCAACGATTATTGGTAATAAGTATTTTCAAGAATATCCGTTAGACGAGATTGCCCCTTATATTGACTGGACTCCATTTTTTCAAACATGGGAACTGGCTGGCAAATTTCCAAAAATATTGACAGACGAAGTGGTAGGAGTTGAAGCGACGAAATTGTACAACGACGCGCAGAAAGTATTAAAAGAAGTAGTTGCAAAAAAACTACTCATCGCAAAAGGGGCTATTGGATTCTACCCTGCGGTTAGAAAAGGAGAAGACGATATTCAATTATTTTCCGATAAGGAAAGAAAAAAAGAAAATGTTGTATTCCATAATTTACGCCAGCAGGGATTAAAAGGAACAAACCTTCCGAACATTTCTCTGACCGATTATATTGCTCCGCCAGAAACTAGTATCGAAGATTTTATTGGAGGTTTTGCTGTAGCTATTTTTGGTGCGGATGAAATAGCGAAAGTTTACGAAAAAGACCACGACGATTACAACAGCATTATGATTAAAGCCATCGCCGATCGTTTGGCAGAGGCTTTCGCAGAATGTCTTCACGCTAAAATCAGAAGAGAAATTTGGGGTTATGCCAAAGATGAAAAACTTGATAACGATGCTTTAATTAAAGAAGACTATATCGGTATTCGTCCCGCACCAGGTTATCCTGCTTGCCCTGATCATACAGAAAAACGTACTTTATTTAATTTATTGGAAGTTGAAAAAAATGTAGGAATTAATTTAACAGAAAATTATGCCATGTATCCAGCTTCTGCAGTGAGTGGTATGTATTATTCTCATCCTTATTCTAAATATTTTGGTTTAGGCAAAATTGAAAAAGATCAGGTCGAAGATTATGCGAAGCGAAAAGCTATGCCGCTTGAGGTAATAGAACGTTGGTTAGCTCCTAATTTGTCTTACGAATAGTTTAAAGACATGAACTTATTCCTATTTACTACCACATTTGAACTATACTATAATTTGCATTTTAGATGATAAAACCAGTTATTACAACGTTATTCCTTGATATTGGAGGAGTATTACTCTCCAATGGGTGGGATCATACCGCGCGCGGAAAAGCTATTACTTATTTCAACCTTAATAATGAAGAGACGGAAGAGCGCCATCACCTTACATTTGATAGTTATGAAGAAGGAAAAATGACGCTTCATGAATATTTAAAACATATTGTTTTTTATAAAACAAGACAATTTTCAGAAGACGATTTCAGTGCCTTTATGTTAAAACAATCTTATGCTTATCCTGACACCATTGATTTCTTCAGAAAAATAAAACAGCTTTATTCTCTAAAAGTGATAGCGGTAAATAACGAAGGAAAAGAATTGAATGAATATAGAATTAAAGAATACAAATTAAATACACTGTTTGATGCTTTTATTTCTTCCGCGTTTGTTCACCTTCGAAAACCCGATGCAGATATCTTTCGAATGGCAATTGATATTTCACAAACTCCACTTGAAAATTCTATCTATATTGATGATAGACTTCTGTTTGTTGAAGTAGCACAATCTTTAGGTATGCCAGGAATACAGCATCTGGAATTGGATATAACAAAAAGTCAATTGGAAAAATTTGGCCTTACTTTAAAATAAGGCTTATGTTTTGGAATGAAGCCATTGTAGAGCTCTATTTCATAAGACATAATCTCGCAACATCTGTCGATCATTTATACAAGTTGAATGCCAAACTTAAGCGATAGAGGCTATTAATTTTATTTTAGTAATATAAATTTTACATAAAAATAAAAAACTTGCAATAATCAACGTGATTATGATATTAAACGTCTGGGCAATAAGAAAAGAGTACAGACCTGTTACTTAAATGCATTAAATATACTGGCTAGCCAGTGCATTTATCATTTGAATCAAGCCTGATAAAATGTTAACTCCTGAAAAACAAGCATAAGCAACCTTTACAGATTGTAGCATATAGTTTAATCTTTTGAACTATAACTCTTATATTTGCATTCCTTTTGTTTTGCTGTTTAGACGAATATAAAAAGGATATATTATTTACAGAACAAAATCACAATAGAAATGCAAAATAAAAATTTTAATCCTTGGCACAACGTGTCGTATGGAAAGGATGTACCGAAGTTTGTGAATGGTATTATTGAAATTCCGAAAGGAACCAGAGCTAAATATGAACTCGACAAAGACAGTGGTTTACTTTTGTTAGATAGAGTTTTGTACTCTTCTATGTATTATCCTGCCAATTATGGATTTATACCACAAACATATTGCGACGACAGAGATCCCTTGGACATTCTTATTGTATCGCAAATTGATGTTGTTCCTCTTTGTATTGTTCCTGCTAAAGTAATAGGTGTAATGCGTATGCTCGATGGCGGCGAGGCGGATGATAAAATTATAGCCGTAGCTGCAGGAGATCCTAGTGTAAACCACATCAACGACATCTCTGAACTTCCAAAACATTTTATTTCTGAGATAAGAAATTTCTTTGAAGATTATAAAAAATTGGAAAATAAAACGGTACAAGTAGAAGAGTTTGAAAATGCTCAAATAGCACAAGAAATTCTTAAAAAAGCGATTGAAGATTATAATAAAATGTTTCGTTAAAAATAATACAGCTGGCTTTTTATTTAAAGTTTAAGGTTCAAAGTTTAAAATTTTAAACTTTGAACCTTAAACTTTAAACCACTTTAGGCTCGTTAATCAATAAATCTTTTCAGGATAGGTTCGTAAGAATCTATCCTTCTATCTCGCATATAAGGCCAGTGTGTGCGGTAGTATTCATTTCTGTTTAGATCTATTTCTTGTATATGTACTTCTTCCTTTTCATGCGAAGCAAGGTACAATAATCTACCAAAAGGATTGGAAACAAAAGAGCCTCCCCAAAACAACATATCACCCTCTACTCCTACTCTATTTACAGAAACTACGTGTACACCATTCGCCACAGAATGTGAGCGCTGAATAGTTTGCCAAGCATTGTATTGCTCTTCGTTTGTAGCGTTATCCTGAGTTTTAGCCCAACCAATAGCCGTGGGGAAAAATAAAACTTCTGCTCCCATCAAAGCCGTGATGCGCGCAGCTTCCGGGTACCATTGATCCCAACAAATCAACACGCCTATTTTAGCATACTTTGTATCAAAGGTCATATATCCAGTATCGCCTGGCGTGAAATAAAATTTCTCATAATACCCTGGATCATCAGGAATATGCATCTTTCTATATTTACCCAAGTATTTACCATCGGCATCAATAACAGCGGTGGTGTTATGATAAAGTCCCGCAGTACGTTTTTCAAAAAGAGAAGCGATAATAACAACGTTTAATTCTTTTGCCAACTTCTCAAAAACGGCTGTTGTAGGTCCTGGTATAGCTTCGGCTAAATTAAAGTTATCATGATCTTCTACATCACAAAAATAAAGCGAACTGAACAGTTCTTGTAGACAAACAATTTGAGCTCCTTTTTTTGCTGCTTCTATAATCTTCTCAATATGTTTATCAAGGTTTTCTTTTTTGTTGCCCGAGCAAGAAACCTGAATGAGTCCTATGTTAATCTTTTTCTCTGCCACTTTTGTAGAAATTATTATATAATTTCTACAAAGATATTCTGTTGTAGTCTAAATACAAACTATAGCACCGAAACCTCTACGGTTTTCTTTAATCAGAATATCGTGAAAGTATTCATTCTGGAACTTATAATTGATTAAACGGCGAAGGTTTAAAATGACTGTTATAACTGTAAAAATGTCAGTATATTCGCCTTGGCAATATTATTGAAAGTATAAAAAAGTACAAAAATACAAGCAAGGAACATGGCATCCGAAGAAAAAGACAAAGTAACTGATACACAAGAGGTAGAAAACGAGAATACTGCTCCTAAAACCGAAGATTCCACAGAAAACCAAATAAAACAGGAATTATCGGAGACCGAAGTGCTGACAAACGAAGTGGCAGAGTTGAAGGACAAATATATAAGATTGTATTCCGAATTTGACAATTTCAGAAAAAGAACTTCCAAAGAGAAAATGGATTTAATCAAAACGGGCAACGAAGATGTAGTAAAATCTATACTTCCAACGTTGGACGATTTTGACAGAGCATTGAAATCTATTGGCGACGATGACAGTTTAAAAGCAGCAAAAGAAGGAATGGTTATCATTTATAACAAACTGTTAAAAACATTAGAATCAAAAGGCCTAAAAGCGATGGTTACAGTGGGTGAGGTGTTTGATGTAGAATTACACGAAGCAATTACTCAGATCCCTGCGCCTTCAGACGACATGAAAGGTAAAGTTATTGACGAGGTGGAAAAAGGTTATTCCCTGCATGACAAAGTTATTCGGTTCGCAAAAGTAGTAACAGGAGCATAGTAAAAGAATGGCAAAGAGAGATTATTACGAAATTTTAGGAGTTACGAAAAGCACTCCCGCTGATGAGATAAAAAAAGCTTATCGCAAGATGGCGATTAAATACCATCCAGATAAAAACCCAGACAATCCAGCAGCAGAAGAAAAATTTAAAGAAGCCGCAGAAGCTTACGAGGTACTAAGTAGTCCTGAAAAAAAACAACGCTATGACCAATACGGACATGCTGGAGTAAGCGGAGCCAGTAGCGGTGGACACGCTGGAATGAATATGGATGATATTTTCTCCAACTTTGGAGATGTTTTTGGAGACGATAGTCCATTTGGTAGTTTTTTCGGCGGAAGCAGAGGAGGTGGAAGAGCCAAAAAACGAGGATCAAACCTTCGTATAAAACTTAAATTAGACCTTGAAGAAATAGCCAACGGCGCGGAAAAAAAGATAAAAGTAAAACGCCACATGGCCTGCGATACTTGTCATGGAAACGGTTCTAAAAATGGTACTGCTGTAAAAACTTGTACCACTTGTCAAGGATCAGGGCAAACTAGAAAAGTAGTAGATACGATGCTTGGAAGAATGGTCTCCAATGCTACTTGTCCTACATGTCAAGGCTCAGGCTCTATCATTAGCGAAAAATGT
>JAYTHK010000109.1:0-5729 GCA_043732665.1 Cytophagales bacterium
GTTCGGTCTCTGACTGAACTGATCCCGCTCGCAACAAGTCTTAAAAAAAATTACAAAAAACTTGCAACGCTCGGTTCGGTCTCTGACCGAACTGATTATCTGGTCGTCTTTGACGACAATATTTAAATCATACAAGTATTTTCCAAACCACGCAACGTTTACGAAATATGTTTAAACTTGCAAATTGTATGAGTGCGTTTTGTACTGCGCACACAAATTAATTCATTTTTAGAATTTCAATTCTACTTTAACTCTAAAACAACAACTGAAAAGGGTGGAATTATTGCACTCAAATTTTCGTTCGATAATTTAGTATTTGCAAATAGGGTAGGAGTTAATTTATTTGGATTTTCAAATGAATTATAATTTTGCAATATACTGCTCGCGCCAACTCACGCTGTCGTTGTGACTTAACCTTTATTCAAGAACACGTTTTGCAAAATGATTTCTGCGAACGAAACCACTTTCGTTTTTTTGAAAATACAAATTGCAAAAACGTTTTCGTGTTTGAAATCACCTTCATTTATTGCAAAAACCAGTTTTGTAAAAGTATTTTTGTTTTTAAATTCACTTTTACTTTTTTAAAAAACTAATTTACAAAAATAATTTGCAAGCACTGCTCGGGTTTATTTTTTAAAACCACCGCTCGCCAACCTTATGTTTTCAAAAACGCGTAACGCTTTTGCAACGTCTTTTAGACTTGCACATAGTATCGGGCAAGCTGTATAACACTCGTTGCGAGCGGTGCGTTCTTTAGTAACATTTGTAACAAGCGGTCATTATTTATTGCAAGCGAAACACTTAGATTATTTTTTCTTAAAATACCAAAGATAATCTTTAATAAAAACAATCTCATCCTGATTCAATGTATCCATTTTAAGAGTCTCTAAATGCGTTCGCACAAAAGGAATAAAATTTGTACTATCTGAATAATTTAAAATTTTTTCATTTCTTGCATCGTGGCACCCCATGCAACTAAAACCATAGAGTTGAGAACCAATTATTCGATTGCTTTGTAATTCCATTGAGTCTCGATAGATTTCAAATAATCTTTTATCTCGAATTTGAATTGAAATTAATTGATTAAAAGAATAAATATTAATACTAATAATAGAATCACCAATTTTATAGATTTGTTTGGTATATTTAATGCTGTCGATTGTATAAACAGAATCTAGTTTATAAAAATTTGGAGTTCCATTCCTTTTAAATTCTGAGTGCGGATTACAATTAATATTTACAATAAAAATGAGAGTGTAAAAACAAATAAACAATACTTTTTTCATGATATTAATTTTTAACATCTTCGATATATTGGTTAAAGCTTTTTCCTAATGTTTTTGCAGGTGAGTAATATCCAGACTTTCCAAGATTATCAACTACAAATGATTAAGCTATAGTCCAAACATCAGAAGGGGGTATAAAGTAAGACTTTGGAGGATGCATTATTCCTCCACCATCGCTATCCTTCTTTCTGTCATCTAAATCTAATAAATATCCGATTTCATGCACATAAACTCCTATATTTGATGCATAAATGAGACCGCTCTCCAACCATATGTTCTCAAAAACTCCTACCGCTTTTGCAATGTCTTTCAGACTTCTACATAGTATCGGGTCGTCTCCTGACGACCACAAAAACCACCATAAATTTTGTTTAAACTCGCTCGCAACAAGTCTTAAAAAAAATTACAAAAAAAGTACGTTCAGTTCAGGTCTCTGACCGAACTGTTTATCTTGTCGTCTTCTGACGATCACTAAAACTGCCCAAAATTTTGTTTAAACCATCCAACATTTACCCCCAATAAATAGTGAGCGGTTTAAATATTTTACCATTGTGCCCTCAATGTCAATGAACTTTTTCTTTATCAATAAACCTTTCGCCGTATCTAAATGTCATCTTGTTTATAAATCATTAGTAAAAATAACCTAAATAATTGCACCGCGAGCAAACCCGACTGATTCGCGATACAGTTTAGGGGAAACATCGGTGTTGAGTTTAAAAAAGCGACTGAAATAATATTCGTCAATATAACCTAATTCGTAAGCAATTTCTTTGATGGTTTTATCTGTGAGGTAAAGCTCGCGCTTGGCTTCAATAATGATGCGCTCTGCAATTAAATCCGTTAAAGTTTTATTAAAGTGTGTTTTTATGAGTTTTGCCAAAGATTTTGCCGAAATACTTAAATCTTCGGTGTAATCACTCGCCGAATGTTTGGTTTTATAATCTTTTTCGATAGCATTTTTCAACTGGTTTAAGATAAAGATCTCTTTTAAATCCGCGACGGCTTGTTCTGCTAAGGGTTGCTGTTCTATTTTTAATCGAACAGCAGCTATCAGAAATATTTTCAGATACGAAACCAATAATACTTTTTGTGCGATGGCTTTGTTTTGGATTTCTGTTTTCAACTGCGTAACCAACATATTGAACATCGCCGCAGTTTGCTCCGTAACAAAAATATAGGGCGGTTTATAGACATTATTAAATAAAACACCGTTGGCATTTATTTCGTTGTTATATTCGTGAATACAAAAAAAATCAGCGTGAAAATTTATAGCAATTCCCTGTAATTTTTCAGCTTTGAACATAAATGGCTGATACGGCGAAAACGCGAAGAGCGTGTCATTTTGCAAAGAATATTCCGAGAAATCAGCTTTAATTGTTCCGATACCGTCTTTCACCCAAATAAGTGAATAGAAATTATTGCGCTGCACAAAATCGAAATGGCGCGCATCATCGAACGAAAATATCTTTAACGCTAAGTTTCCATTTTGCGAATCTGTGAGTGTGAAGGCTTCTTTATTTGTCATTGCTCTTCAAAAATTTAATTTCTGCTTCTAATTTTTTGATGTATTCTTTTTGGGGTTCAAAAGCTGCATTAATTTCTTCAACTGTATAGCGTGGCGTAATGTGTTGTGGGCAATTCCAATCATAGGCTTCAGCGTGTAAAACCATCATGCGTTCTGGTTTGAATTTGTAATCGGTAAAATCAAGCGACTTAAATAATTCTGTGTCATCTTTTAATTCAACAATTTCGGCTTTAGCAAAAATTTTTAATCTCGCTTTGTGCGCGTAATCCATAAAAAATAACGACACTTTGTTGCTTGTTGCAAGGTTTCCAACAGAAATATATTGCATATTGCCTTTGAAATCAATAAAACCCAACCGCCGATTGTCTAAAACTTTTATAAAACCTCTCGGTCCTCCTCTGTGTTGTATGTAAGGATAATTATTTACACCAACCGTTGCCATATAAAAACTGTCGCGCTCGGCGATAAAACCCATTTCTCTTTCCGTCAAACCTAGAAATTCAGTGCCTTCCTCAACTCTGATGTAGTTAGTTCGACTTCCAAATTTTTCTTATAATACTTTAGAAGCATCACTAAACGCCAATTTCGCATAATTTTTTGCCATAACTTTATGTTTTAAATTTTAAAGCATTTTTTATATCTTATTGTTCTAAAACTTTATCCCACATAGTATCACTACATCCATCAATAGTGAAATTTTCATCATTGAAATCATCTCCCGATAAAATAGATGGTGCTTTTTGTAATGGCTCAACTAACTTTGAATCCATTATTTTTTTGATGTTCTTTTCATTATAAATCATTTTAAAGTTTCCTATCTTTTTCGTCAATCGCTAAATCGTTTATACTGGCATAGCGCTTTTGCATATACCCATGTTCATCAAATTCCCAAAGCTCGTTGCCATAACTTCTGAACCATTGTCCTGCTGCATCGTGCCATTCGTATTCAAATCGCACTGCCATCCTATTTTCACGGAAACCCCAAAGTTCTTTTTTGAGTTTATAACTCAATTCTTTTTCCCATTTTTGGGTTAAAAAGGCTTGCACTGCTTCTCTACCATTAATAAATTCGGTGCGATTGCGCCACTCGGTATTAATAGTATAGGCTAAAGAAACTTTTTCTGGATTTTTTGTATTCCAAGCGTCTTCGGCTGCTTGAACTTTTTGTTGCGCAGTTTCTAAAGTGAATGGTGGAATTGGATAACGTTTTACTATTTCTTCCATAATTTCTATTTTTTAAAAGATAAAACACTCATGAGTTAAGAAGTTGTTTCACAGAAGCAATGGAATCGCTTACGCAAAGCTTGCTTTATAGTCTAAATTTGTTTATTTGCGTAATTGTTTCTGATAACTAAAGCCATTGGTAAACCCACTAAAAACGAGTGATAAATAATTTCAATAATTCTCAAAATTTCATTGATTATACCTTTCGGAATATTGCTACAAGATAATACCGACAGGTTCATAAATAACCAAATAGCCAAGTCAAATAACAAACTGGGTAAAATTGGAAATTTGCTCAATAAATTAATTTTAGGATATGCTGCAAAATACAGTCCTGCTGCTACAAATGAAATCAGATAGTGCAATACTAAGACTACTAAAACATAAGCAAAGCTTCCTCCGATAACGCTACAACCGTAAACGCCACTGGCAATGTATTGCAAAACTTGCAAAGGATTTAAACCCAAAAAAATATAGTAAAAAATAACACCTGCTGTTGCATCTAAAGTACCGCCTACCAATACTGATAAAAAATAATATTGAGTGCAGAAGTAGGCTTAATGTTATTTAAAAAACTTGTTTTAAGATAAAGCTTATGTTGACATGATTTTAAAATTAAAAGGTGAAAGAAAAAATGTTCTAATCGAAGGATATTTCCCGTCTCCAAAACTTCTGAAGACGGGAAGCCTTCCTTCTGATGATAGATATTAAAAGACTGTGGTACTTAATTTTCTGAAAAGGCGTGTTCATTTAAGGCTGGTGCAATCGGAAAATCAATGGCAACTTGGGTGATATTGTGCAAATAATTCATAATCACTTTGTCGGCAATGTTTAAAATGACATCCACCAAACTGCCTTGCGTGTAACCCGCTTCAAAGAAGTTGGTCAATACGCTATCAGAAATTTTACCTTTATTGAGTGTAATCTCTTTAGTAAGTTTTACTAAGGCATCAAATTTTGGATTAAACTCAGCAGAACCGTTTCGGATTTCAAGAATTTGTGCTTCGGTAAATCCGTTCAATTTACCTATCGCTGTGTGTGCAGATTGGCAATAACGACAGTCGTTTATTTGACTGACAACTAGATTGATAACTTCACGTTCTTTTTTAGAAATAGACGTTTTAGCATTTTGAAATTGTAAATAAGTGCCCAAAGCATTTTCGGAATACGCGAAAGCAGCGTATAAATTTGGAACGAATCCGACACCTTTTTGAATAGCATCGAATAAATTTTGATTTGCTTCTGAAACCTCTGCACGTTGTGGAACATTAAATGTGTGTGACATTATAAAAAATTTAAAATTTTCTTTGTCGAAATTGACAGTGCAAAGGTGAGAGTTTCCTAAGCCTTAAAAAATGGAGAATTTGTGCAACGTAATGGATAATTTTCTCGACGAAAAATAGTGAGAATTAACTCTAAGCAAAAGTTTTCATTGTACCCGCTCGCCCCGCTCGCCGCTCGGAACAAGTCTTAAAAAAAAATTACAAAAAACGCTCAACGCTCGGTTCGGTCTCTGACCGAACTGATTATCTGGTCGTCTTTGACGACAATTAAAACCACCACAAATTTTGTTTAAACCACTCACCACTTACCCCCATAAATAGTGGATGTTTTAACATTTTACCATTGTACCCTCAATGTCAAAGAAATTTAATTGGCTTATTGCTGGTTAAAAACCAGCAGATACTATTGGC
>JAYTHK010000110.1:0-5714 GCA_043732665.1 Cytophagales bacterium
CTTAATTTTAAGGTTGGTGGATTCTATTCATGAATGAACTTTCATTATCGACAATTGCGGATAAAAACTACAAAACCTGATTTAATAGTCAAATATTAAGTTTATTTAATTTTTACACCTAATAGTTCTTATACTGAATAAGAAACCGAATTAGTTCTTATACAGTATAAGAAACCGAATTAAAAAAAAACTATATTTTACAGCTATTCTTATTAAAAAAAATAAAAAATGTTTTATTTTTTTTAAATATCTATACGCTATAAATAAAGTGAATAGTCATTAAAATACTAAAATAGGCTACTTTTTAATACCATCTTTACACAAAAATACCCCGTCGCACCCAGATATTTCATGCCATTATGAATAGATATATTGTTACATAAATATAATAAGCTTAGTTTTGTGCTCAATAATTAGTTGTAGTTGGTATCCTTTAATAAAATACTATGTCATTTATCGATATTGTTTTGGCTCCTCCTTCATACGGATGGCAAAACGAGAAAGGAGAATTAGTCAAACCTTCCCCTTCTCAGATTTTCCAAGAATTTCTTTCTAGAATAAACATCATTAAGTCCAAAAAGAATTGGTTGGCTTTCACTGGTTGGGCATTGGTAGTGTGCGTTATTCCCTTTTTTATAGTATTTCTTTTCAAGTATTTCACCTGGTGGTTATTTGTTTGTGGTTTTATATACAGTATGATTGTAATGGGTTCTCATGGTACTGTTTGGTACCATAGATACAGTACGCACCATGCGTTTGTATTTCGTAATTCGTTTTGGAGGTTTATAACACAGCACCTTGTGCTTAAAGTTGTACCGGAAGAAGTATACGTTGTCTCGCACCATGTACATCATGCGAAGTCGGATCAGCCAGGTGATCCATACAATGCAGAAGCTGGATTTCTATACTGCTTTTTGGCAGACACAAATCATCAACCTATAGCCAAAGACCTTAGTGAAAAAGATTATGCAAAAGCGGTATCTCTTTTGAAACATACAGGCGTAAGATGTAATTCATACGTTCAATATCAAAAATGGGGTTCTATCGCACATCCTTTTGATACACTATTATCAATCGCTCTAAATTGGGCTTTTTGGTACGGAGTATTCTTTTTGATTGGAGGTAATGCTCTCGCTTGCGCATTATTTGGGGGGGCATTAATATGGGCAGTAGGTGTTCGTACTTTCAATTTTGAAGGCCACGGGAAAGGGAAAGATATGCGAAAATTAGGTGTAGATTTCGATAGGTCAAATTTGTCAATCAATCAATTTTGGCCAGGTATTGTGGCAGGAGAATGGCACAATAACCACCACCTTTATCCAACAAGTGCACGTACAGGTTTTTTAAAACATCAAATAGATTTTGCATGGTACTATATCCGTTTTCTTTACGCAATCGGAGGTGTAACGTCTTATCAAGATTCTAAGAAGCAGTTTCACGAGAAGCATTATAAGGGCTACAAAAATCAGTAGCGATTTAACAATATCAATGTATACTATTAAATCGCTAGTATTCGTTCTTTATTATTAGGAGGTTGGTATACTAGTTTGTTCTTACTAATATCTAGTACAAAAAAACAAAAAGATGAAACCTTGTCAGGGAGGGTGTATGATGAATTTTGTATTTCTATTTTTTGAAATATTCTAAATAATGTATGTATTTAATTTTTAAACTATTTATCAACGGCTATTAAAATTATAAATTGACCATGAGGTTAGTACTGATTATTATTTTTGTGATGGTTGCTCTTCCCGCAAAAGCGCAAAGTTGGAAGAAGTATTTCCCTGACCGTATTGCAGATTTTGCCTACGACGATATGGGCAATGTCGCTGTCGTAAAATTAAATTTAACAGGCGATACAAGTGCACTTGTAAAGTATAATTATAAGGGAGACGATATAAATCAATCTGCTCTACTTAGAACTATTATGCCTAGGGTTTTTATTAACACCTCGGATAAAGGATTTATATATAGTGATTATTTAGGAGGCAATAATGATTCATTAACAAAAATAAATTCATCAGGAAAGGTCTTATGGTCAGTAAATATTGCAGGAAGTAATGATATAATGCAAGATGATCAGGATAATTATTTGCTGACCCATTTTATCGACCATCCTAATCCTGATATAATGAAGGTGAATAGTCTAGGAGTATTATTATGGTCGAAGAGCTATAATTTTTCATCTATCACAAGCGTTGAAAAGGCTTTATCTGGATATATGCTAGGAGGTTATAACGGTGGTAAAATGGTCATCGCTAGATTAAACTATAACGGAGATACTTTATTTACTAAAAAATATGCTCTTCATGGAAGTTCAGTAACAATAACAGGTTTTACAGGTACAGCAGATGGAGGATATCTGGCTGGTGCATCGGATGGCTATGTATATAGATTAAATGTTGCAGGTGATACACTTTGGTCAAAGAAAATCATAAATGGAGGGAATACTCTTTCTTCTTCGCTTAATTATTTTTATATGGCTGAAAAGGACGGTCAAAAAATATACAAGGTAGATTTAAATGGAATGATTCTTTGGAATGCGACAGTTTCTGCTATTCCTAATGATTTAATTACGAAAATTAAAGCTGCTCCAGACGGTGGTGTGATGGCAATATGTACCACATTTGTTTCTGGAAACAATACATTGTTTGTAAAGTTTGATAAATACGGAAACCTATACAGCAATTCTATCAATGGGAATATATACAAAGATGCTAACGACAATTGCGTAATCGATTTGGGAGAAGTACCTCTTGCAAAAGTTTTAGTAGAAGTTTTACCTGGTCCGCTATATGGTTTCACAAATAATAATGGAGCCTATCAAATTCAGGTGGATACTGGAGTAAGTTATTCCGTTACGCCGCAAATTTCCCATCTAAAATTGATGGAAAATAATTGTGCGGCTTCTTATCCTGTTTTATTTCATGTAAAGGGTAAAGATTCTTTACATAATAATTTTGGAATTTATCCTGTTCCCTGTCCAGATATTTCAGCTTATTTCGGCGTTGGATCTGATGCTGCACATTGTCTTAATCAATATAATAAAATCATTTGTAGCAACAGTGGAAATGTAACGGCACAGGCCGTTACCGTGACATTAGAAGCGCCTTCTGGCTATTCAGTGCTTCATACCTCAGTTCCTTTTACTCAAACAAACAACAAACTAAAGTTTACAATTGGAGATCTTTCAGCTGGAAAGGACACTATAATTACGATTAAAAGTAGAATGGGCTGTAACGAACTATTAGTTGATGAAAAATATTATTTCAGAACTACTACACATACCTCTACCACCTGTATTTATAGTGATTTAAGCGACGATACTACCTTCGCTAGTGTTCATCTAGTAGGTTCTTTTGATCCAAATGACAAACAAGTATTTCCCTCTATACTAAATTTTGAAGATTATAATCAAGGTAAAAAAGAAGTAAATTACATGATTCGGTTTCAGAATACGGGAACAAGTCCTGCGGTTACTATAAAGGTAGTAGACACACTATCTGCTCTACTGGATCTGTCTTCGATAAGAAATGTGGTAGTCAGTCATCCTGCAAGTTGGGAAATTATAAATGGAGATAAACCTGCTATAGAATGGTCGTTTGAGAATGTTAATCTACCTTGTGCGAGTCTGGATTCAGCAAACAGTATTGGGTTTATTTCATTTACAATTGATCTGAAGAGTGGACTTTCAGATTTTACTATCGTTTCGAATAAAGCCTCTATTTATTTTGATTACAACGTTCCCGTCATTACGAATGCTGCTACTGTTGAAATAAAAAGTACAGACAGTACAGAAACGTATAAAATTGATAATAAAACTTCTACAACTTCTATTCTTTCGGGTTCTTCAATTTCTACAAAATATTTAGTTACAGTGATTCCAAATCCTGTATCGGAAATGGCAGAAATAAGTATGCTTCCTGAAGCGAATAATGTAAATTTTTCTCTTTTTAACTCTGTAGGAATTAAAGTTCGTGATTTAACATTATTAAATGGGAAGGTCACACTTGAAAAACAAGGACTTTCTCCTGATATCTATTATTATCAATTAGTTAATGAAAGGGAAGTACTAGCAAGAGGTGAAATTATGATAAGGTAAATTGTCATTTTTAGCTGTTTTTAGTTGAAAAAAGTGTATAAAATAGTGTAATTAATATAGGTTTCTCATAGACTGTCTTTAAATTTCAGAAACTAAGTATGAAACGTCTAAACAAATTGAAATTCCACATTCTTAGTATAGATGTTTTAATGTTTATAAAAATTTTAGCTCATTTTTTTGAAAATAGTAAATAATATATTATTTTTGCATTCCATAAAAGGAAAATTGCCCGATCGTCTAATGGCAGGACGACTGTTTTTGGTACAGTCTGTAGAGGTTCGAATCCTTTTCGGGCAACGAAAAAAATGTTGAATGTTGATACGATGTTCGGTTCAACGTTCAACATTTCTTATTTAAAAACGAAAATGTCCTACGTAAAAATATTTTCTGGTACTGCATCGTCAAATTTGGCAGAAAAAGTAGCTGGATATTATGGTAAGCCTCTCGGAGACATCACAATCTCAAATTTTAGCGATGGTGAACTTTCTGTAAGTTACAACGAATCTGTGCGTGGGTACGATTTGTTTTTGGTGCAATCTACCTATCCAACTTCCGACAATCTTATGGAATTACTCCTGATGATTGATGCTGCAAGAAGAGCTTCTGCTGCTCATGTTACAGTGGTAATCCCATATTTTGGTTATGCTCGTCAGGACAGAAAAGACAAACCAAGAGTTCCCATTGCAGCTAAGTTAGTGGCAAATTTGCTTTCTGCCGCTGGTGCTGATAGATTAATGACTTGTGATTTGCATGCAGGTCAGATTCAAGGCTTTTTTGATTTCCCAGTAGATCATTTAGATGGAGCGGCTATATTTGTACCCTATCTACGTACTCTAAATCTTGATAATTTGGTTTTAGCCTCTCCAGATGTAGGAGGAGTAGGACGTACCAGAGGTTTTGCCAAGATCATGGAAAAAGATTTAGTGGTTATCGATAAACATAGAAAAAGAGCCAACGAAGTTGCTTCCATGCAATTGATAGGAAATGTGGAAGGTGCCAACGTAGTTTTAGTCGACGATCTTATTGATACAGGAGGAACAATGAGTAAAGCTGCTCAATTACTTATGGATCAAGGTGCTATAAGTGTAAGAGCCGTTTGTACACACGCTGTTTTATCTGGTAAAGCATATGAAAATATAGAAGGTTCAATGTTGACGGAACTTGTAGTAACAGATACTATTCCATTGAAAAGAGAAAGCCATAAAATAAAAGTATTGACAGTGTCCGAACTTTTCGCAAAAGCGATAAGAAAATTACAAGATAACGATTCAATAAGTTCGCTGTTTATTATATAAATTATAGAGAGCAGAAAAAGATAATTCCTGTAGTAATAAAAATCAAAGGAGCCAGGATGCTCAGGAGCATTGCAACTTCAAAAAATAACTAAATAAAATAATTATGAAATCATTAGAGGTTATAGGGTTTAAAAGAGCAAATCTCGGAAAAGTTGAAGCGAAACAACTTAGACAAGAAACCAACGTTCCATGTGTATTGTATGGTGGAACAGAACAACTACATTTTCATACGCCAGCGTTTCTTTTCAGAGACCTTATTTATTCAGGAGAAGTACATACTGTGGCTTTGACTGTAGATGGTAAAAAATATAAATGTA
>JAYTHK010000111.1:0-16713 GCA_043732665.1 Cytophagales bacterium
GGTGTAAAATATGGCTATAGAAGTCCAAGCACTACAGACATGGAATCGATGTATAAAAAAACACGTTCCGAAGGTTTTGGAGAAGAAGTAAAAAAGAGAATAATGCTGGGCACTTTTGTGCTTAGTGCTAGTTACTACGATGCATATTATACGAAAGCTCAAAAAATAAGAAGACTCATTAAAGAGGAAACGGAAAAAATATTATCCCAGTACGATTTCATTATCCTTCCTACTACCACTACTACCGCCTTTAAAATAGGGGAACACGAAGGAGATCCTATTTCGATGTATTTAGCTGACCTCTTTACAGTTCAGGCAAATCTTTGTGGAATCCCTGCGATGTCTATTCCCAATGGTTTTGACAAAGAAGGTTTACCAATAGGGCTTCAAATAATGACAAAAGCATTTGGAGAAGGAGAAATGATGGCTTTCTCTAACTACCTCCTCAAAAATAATAATTAGAAATTATTCTCGTTTTATAGTTAAATGAAAATCCTCAAAGGAACTATTATTGTTTTTACCATTGCGCTTTCTGTGCTTATGCTGCTGCTATCGACTTCTTCCTCGCAAGCGCAAAGAACGACTCCTTATACAGATTCGTTAATTACAAAAAAAGATACCATCGTAGCTATTGATACTATTGCAATAGAACAAGTAAAGCTAGACACTTTGTCTCGCATGAATTCTATATTAGAAGCGGACTCAATTTTAGCAGCTCAACTAATAAGTAACAATAATATAGACACAATGATTGCAAAGCGTTTAGAAGAAATACAAAACGTGATGCCACTTGTTTACAATAAAAAAGTAAAAGGGTTTATTGATTATTTTACTACAGGGAAAAATAAAAATTACCTCCTCACAATGGAGCGTAGAAAAAATATATACTTTCCCATATTTGAGGCAGCCCTTAAAAGATGGGGCTTACCAGATGAGTTGAAATATTTACCTATTGTAGAATCCGGACTGAACCCAATGGCCATTTCTATCGCTGGTGCGTCAGGCCCATGGCAGTTCATGCCTTCTGCAGGCAGAGAATATGGACTGATCGTAACAGATTATGTTGACGAAAGACTTGATATCTATAAATCTACTGAAGCTGCTTGCCGCTTTTTTACATGGCTCCACAAGTATTTCGGCAATTGGGATTTATGTTTAGCAAGTTATAATTGTGGTCCTGGCACCGTAAAAAGAGCCATGCGCCAATCTGGTAGAAATACGTTTTGGAGTATCTACGAATACCTACCTAGAGAAACCCGCAGCTACGTGCCACAGTTTGTGGCCATAACTTATGGTATGAATTATTTAAAGGAATATAACATTGTAGCTGATTCTCTTCTGTATCCAATGGAGACGGATACAATTCTACTTTACCAATTTGTAAATATTCATATCCTCTGCGAAAAATTAAATATCTGTTATGAAGATTTCGTCAAACTAAATCCCGCTATTCGAACCAATATTTTGCCAGATAATGTAAATTATCCCATTCGTTTACCAAAAGAGAAAAAGCTAGAATTCCTTCTTAATCAACATGAAATTTCGGAATGTATAAATGTAATAACAGACCCCATAGAAGTAGCTACAAACGACAGAAGAAGATCTTCTAACTCTGCCGCTGTTGCTTATCGTCAAAAGATTATACATACTGTAAAAACGGGCGAAGTGGTAAGTAAAGTAGCTGGCAAATACGGTGTTTCTGTTTCACAATTAAAATCATGGAATAGCCTGAAAAATAATACCATTCGTAGAGGACAAAAATTGGTTATTTATAAAATGAAGTATTCTAAAACTGCTCCTTCTATAACAGCTAAGAAAAATACGAATACAACAGGAAGTAGAAGTAATACAAATAGCGAAACAACTACCAATAAAGCTGCTCCAAAATATCATTATGTTCAACCTGGAGATACGTTATGGACTATTTCTAAGAAATATGGAGGCCTTTCTATAGAAAAAATAAGACAGTTGAATAACCTAAACGGAAACATTATTAAAGTAGGTCAAAAGTTGCTTTTAAGCTAGTTTGTCTTTTGCTTAAATCCATAAATATTTAGAGCGTTAAGAATATAAATATTTTTCAATGCAGATATACTTCATTCCCTTTCTCTATTTTTGTTCTCATAATTTTACCGTAAATTATCCTTAAAATTAGCAACTGATGAAGCACGATTACGATCAATCTTTTCTTGAAGAACTCAAAAAACTGAACCCCGAGCAAAAAGTTGCGGTAGAACATATTGAAGGTCCTTTATTAGTAATCGCTGGCCCAGGAACTGGCAAAACTCAAATTCTCTCTGCACGTATTGGAAAAATTTTGACCGATACGGATACGAAACCGCACAACATTCTTTGTCTCACCTACACAGACGCAGGTACGGTAGCAATGCGTAAACGACTTTTGAAATTTATTGGTCCTGACGCCTACCGTGTAAATATTTTTACCTTTCATGCTTTTTGCAATCAAGTAATCCAAGAAAATCTAGATCTCTTTGGTATACGAGGCTTGCAAGCCATTTCGGACTTAGAGAAAGCCCAACTGTTTGAAAAATTAATTGACAGCTTTGGACCGAAACATATTTTAAAACGATTTGCAGGTGACGTATATTATGAAATTGGCAAACTGAAAGCTTTATTTTCTGTTATGAAAAGAGAAGGATGGTCTTCCGATTTTATTTCTAAAAAAATTGACGAATACGTAATAGAAATTCCAGAGCGAGAAGAGTTCATTTATAAAAAGGGGAATACAAAAACTGGAGTAAAAGCTGGTGATCTCAAACAAAAAGCACTAGATGATGAAACAGAGCGAATGGAAAAATTGCGCACTGGTGCAAAAGAATTTGACAATTTTGAAGTCATCATGCGCGAAGCTGGACGTTACGATTACGACGATATGATTATTTGGGTACTTGATGCCTTCCGCTCTAATTCAAATTTGCTGGCGAATTATCAGGAACGTTATTTATATATGTTGGTCGACGAATACCAAGACACCAATGGCGCACAAAATCAAATCATAAACCTTCTAGCTTCCTATTGGGACAAGCCAAACGTATTTGTAGTGGGCGATGACGACCAATCTATTTATCGTTTTCAAGGTGCCAACATGAGCAATATCTTGGAGTTCAACGAGCGTCATGCTAAAAACATAAAAATAGTTTTATTGAAACAAAACTATCGATCCACACAACCCATTCTAGATGCTTCTAAAACATTAATCGAATACAATAAGGAACGTCTTATAAATAAATTACCAGGACTAGACAAAAATCTAAGTGCAAGTAATAAAGAACTAGCGGCTTCGACAATTGTTCCAAAAGTAACGGAATATTATAACGTGCGCCACGAAGAACTGGCTATCGTAAAAGAAATACAGAAGCTACACCTCGCTGGTGAATCGCTTGCGGATATTGCAGTGATCTACCGAAACCATAAGCAGGTGGATAATATTGTAAAATTACTCCAGAAAAATAATATCTCTTTAAGTATAAAAAGAAAAGTAGATATTCTTACACTTCCCTTAGTACAAAATCTTATTAGCCTTTTACGATACATCAAAGATGAATTCAACAGGCCTGATAGTGCTGAAAATATTTTATATGAAATCATGCATATTGATTTTTTTAATATTAGTCATCAAGATGCAAATGCCATAGCGAGGGCTTGTTATGGAAGAGATAATCCAGAAGGCACGAAAAATTCATGGCGCTTGTTAATGCAAAGCAATGAGCGTATGTTCAAACTTGGCTTGCAAAATGAAAAAGCAATTTCTTCTTTAGAATTAAATCTTGGCTACTGGATCAAAGAATCAGTGAACATGACCTTGCAAGGGTTGTTTGAAAAAATTCTAACACGAGGAGGCTTACTTACCTGGATGATGAACCATCCAGAAAGAGTTTGGCTAATGCAAATAGTCACTACTTTTTTTGATTTTATAAAAGAAGAATCGGCAAGAAATGTGCGCTATCAATTAAAAGATCTTTTGCAAACCTTAGATCAGATGCAATACCATCGTATTACTATAGAAATCAACCAATCTATTTTTGCTGAAATTGGAGTGAACTTTATCACAGCTCACTCTTCAAAAGGATTAGAATTTAAACACGTTTTCCTAATTGGATGCAGCAGCAAACAATGGGAACGCAAAAGAGCCGGAGGCGATAATTTTAAATTTCCAGATACGCTTGTAGAATCCGTAGAAGAAAATAAACTGGAAGAAGAAAGACGTCTTTTTTACGTAGCCATGACGCGTGCTAAAGAATATCTTTATCTCTCTTACCCTTCCACAGACGACAATGGAAAAGCGCTGGAAGGCTCGCAGTTTATAGCTGAAGTACTGGAAAATTCTTTGGTAGAAAAGCAAAACATAAATCTACCAGACGAAGAAATCATACAGTACCAAGCGGATATCGCTTTGAGCCTGACGCTTCCTGAAATTAAATTAATGGACGAAGAGTATTTGAAAAATGCGCTTAAAAACTATAAAATGAGTGTAACGCATTTGAATAAATACTTAAAATGCCCCTTGCGGTTTTACTTTGAAAATGTAGTACATGTCCCTTCTGCACGTAGCGACAGTATGGGTTTTGGAAATGCAGTACACCACGCCATGGATCAGCTTTTCAAAAAAATGAACGAATCACTGGATAAAGAATTCCCTCCTATTGAATACTTCTTAAGTTCTTTTCATTTCGGCATGAAAATGTCTCATTCTCATTTCACAAAAAAAGAATTTGATCGTAGAATAGAATATGGAGAAGAATTTTTACCAAAACTGTACAACCATTACAAAAAAAAATGGAGTAAAAATGTGATCACAGAGTATTCAGTAAATGGCGCAGAATACGAAGGTGTTCCACTTTCTGGTAAATTAGATAAGATAGAATTTGAAGGCAAAAATTATGTGAATGTCATCGATTACAAAACAGGAAAATCTGATAATGGAAAGAAAAAATTAAATCCTCCCAATGAAAAAGATCCTAACGGCGGTGACTACTGGCGTCAGATCATTTTCTACAAAATTCTTCTTGACAGCGATAAAAGAAAAGACTATGACATGATTTCTGGCGAACTCGATTTCCTAGAGCCTACTAAAGCTGGTGAATTTGTGAAAGAAAAAGTAATGATCGACCCTCTTTCTCTCTCTATTGTGAAAGAACAAATAACAACTACCTATAAAAAAATTATGGACTTTGAATTTACCCAAGGCTGTGGCAAAGAGGATTGCCAGTGGTGCAATTTTGTGAAACATAGTTATAGAGGAGAAGATTTGGTGATTGAAGAAGAGGAGCTTTAATTTTAAGTTTTAAGCTATGCATTAAATATAGTATTTTAACCTATCGATATTTAATAGTTTAAAATACATTTAAATACAAATTCGCAACAAAAAATCACAGGTTGCGAGTATAGTTATCCACGCTATGCTCGATGCTAATTTTCAGTATATTGCAATTCTATAGTAGAATAATCTCTGCGTATTGACTGATTCCAGATTTCTGGACTGGTCTATTTCTGGACCTGACAGTCTCACAGATCATTTAATTCCGTCGCCAATTGACCCGCAATTTAAAATTTTTGATTTCCGTTATTTATTTTATAATATAATGAATATCAGGATGTTATTTTTATATACTAAGTGGCCAAAAATCTCCAGCATACATTGACATGAAATTCGGACTCATGCTGATCTATGACACCGGCACGTCCATTCAAATCTGTAAGTTATACAATAAATAAAAAGAAAGGTGTAACACTTAACACTACAGAGCTCTATAAGTTTGTGGTGTCGTAATACTTGTATTTGACTGTTTGCAAACGGATTATAAAATAAGCAATAAGGCAAAAAAATAGAAACATGATGGACGTCATCTAGTAGTCTAAGATTTATTATAGAACAGAAAATTCATAAACAACATTTTTGTAAAAAACATACTTCCCATGAAACAATACAAATCGAAACTACTATTACTGGTTATTTTATTTTCCTGTTTTTCAGGAAGAGTAATAGGTCAAAATTCAACCTGGACGGCGCCTGTCTCTGCGAATAATGTAAAAAACCCTTTGAAAGGAAATGCGGAAGCTGTTAAACAGGGAAAAGTGATTTATCAGTCTATGTGTGCCGTTTGTCATGGCGATAAAGGGAAAGGCAATGGGGTAGCAGGTGTAACCTTGTCACCTACTCCTGCCAATTTTCTTTCCATTCGTGTTCGTGAAGAAAGTGATGGTGCTATTTTCTGGAAACTAACAGAAGGAAATCCTCCCATGGCTTCTTATAAGACCTTATTGTCGGAAACACAGCGTTGGCAGTTGGTCAATTATCTTAGACAACTTGAATTGCAAACAAAGTGATTGGATAATTAAAAGCTGAATTTTTGAAATAATGAAAACGAAAACACTATTATTTGCAATGGCTTTGGTTTGTATGTTTTTGTTCGAGGCAACTGCACAGCAAACAGTGGTTAAAGTTGATACAGCAACTGAAACAAGAATATCAATATTGGAAAAACAGGTTAGCTTGTACAAACCAGGTATCAGCAGGTTGGTAATAGTAGGACTTACGACATTCGGTTATGAGAGCGATCGTACCACAACCACTACCGCTGGCGTTAGCCAAACTATAAAAACCAGTGCGATGGGAAATGCTGATACTTATGAGTTTAGTCCTATGTTTCTATTCAGGCAAGGTAAAAAGGTTTTACTCGAATTCGAACCTTCTTTTAATAACGATGGCCTTAGTGTGAACTGGGCTAATATTTCTTATTTTGCTCTGCCAAATGTGATTGTAAGAGGTGGATATTTTACTTTACCTTTTGGTATGTATAATAAAAAACTTGCAGCGGGATGGATAAATAAAATGGCTACTGATCCAATCGGCTTGCCAACAGGATCCGATTATGGAGTAGGCGCATCCGGTGGTATGCATTTGGGTAATATGAAATGGAATTACGATCTTAGTGTGACTAATGGGTTAGCCATAATGGCTAATGGCCAACTTCAAAGTATAAATCTCAATTCAACCAGCAGAGGGAAGGCGTTTACAGGACGTCTGGGGATTCTTCCATTTTCAAATAGCTCTCTAGAAATTGGAGTATCTGGAATGACGGGTAATGTTGCCAATGGTAATGCCCAGTTTCGAAATGCCCAATCTTACTTGTATGCTTTTGATTTTAATTATGTCAAGAATTTCAATCCAATTCAAATTAATTTTAAAAGTCAATACAATGTTACCGATATAAGTAATCAGAACTATGTAAATCCTAGAGACACAACAAAACAATATACCTTTTCAAACCATACAACATCGGGTTACGGACAACTTGCCATTCGACCAATCGGTTTGCAAAATAAGATTCTTAAAAATGTTGAATTTGCTTTTCGTTACGCCAATTTTATCACACCTGCTAATTCTGCCTGGGAAAGTAAAACAAGTCAAATTGATTATGGGGTGAATTACTGGATTAATTGGAGAACAGTAATACGGGTCACTTATGAGATAATGGATTTTAAAAGTAGCATCAATCCGGATATAGGGAATAACAATCCTCTGGAAACTAAAAAAAATGCTCTTCATATTCAGTTTTCCATTCAATTATAATTAAAAAAATATTACGATGAAACAATTGCGAAATCGAAGCAAACAAAAAATTATTATGATAGTTGTTTTTATGACAGGGATAACAATTAGTATAGAAAGTTGTAAGGTAAGTCAAAAAGTAGCTAATAAATCAGGAGCACAATTATGGTCAGAAAATTGTCAGCATTGTCACAATACTCCCGATCCTACTTCTTTTTCGGGCGACCAATGGGAAACCATTGGAATGCATATGCAAACACGTGCTTTGATTACCGAAAGTGAAAGAAATAAAATTGTTGAGTTTTTACAACAATCGGATAAATAAGTGGAAGTGCCCGTGTCATAGACCAATTAATGCAGTCGCCAATTGACCAAAAACTTAAAATTTTGGTTTGGTGTTAAGTTGTTTTATAATGTAATGAATAGTAAGAGGTTAGTTTTATATACCAAGTGGTCAAAAATTTCCAGCATGTTTTGACATGAAATTCAGGCTCATGCTAATCTATTACAAAGGCATGTAAATTATATCTCCATCGAGGAGCGGCCAAGTTTTTAAAAATGCTGTCAAATATTTCCTTTTATTCCGTTAATAATTTTTTGTTGTCATTTATAAATTGGCCGAATGATATCGGTTGTCTGCCCGTTAATTTTTCCACCCAATCACTCACTTCTGGTTCTTTTTGAAATCGAGGAAAATAATGAAGCATAATCATAACAAATATGAGCATAACTGGAATTTTCTCTTTCCTTTTTGTAAAGAAGAAGTTAATGAGGTTTGGAGATTTAAACTCAATTTTGATTCCTAAATGGCTACTTAATATACTTGCCATTTCTGAAAATGTCAGACTTTCTTTGGAAGTTAATTCGTAAGATTTATTTATATGTTGAGAAACGTTTGTCAGAATATTTGCTGACACAGCACCTATATCCCGAACATCTATAAGCGTGAATCTTGCTTTGCCAGCAGGCAAATAAATGCATTTCTTCTTTAGCAATTCATTGCGTAAGGTTGTTGTAAAATTTTGCATAAAATACGCTGGTCGTAAGAAAGTGTAGGAGATTCTACTATCTATAATTAACTTCTCGATTTTGTGATGTGGTATTATATTGCTTTTCTCAACACCTTGAACAGATAAGAAAATAATGTGCTGAACTCGCATTTCAATGCAGATGTCAATAATTGGTTTGAAATATTTTTCAACTTCTGATATTTGTGGTGGTCGAAGTAAAAAAAGTATTTCACAACCACTCAAAGATGATTTGTAGGAATTAAAATCCATAAAGTCAAATTGTGAAAACTTAATTTTATAGTTTGCTAATTTAATTTTGTCTTTATTTAAGTCTCTAACTCCAGCATAAAGGTCAAGATTATGTCTAATATTTTGCAAAGATTTTATTACTTCTATTCCTACATTTCCTGTCGAGCCTGTAATTAAAACTTTTGCCATATTATTAGCGATTCTTTTGTATCGTTCATTGTATATATCGCCATTGCAAATTACGATAAATGCCCGTTTTTTCTAATTTTAACAATCACTTTTTCGGAAGGGGATCACTTTTCAAACTGCTCAAAATATAGCTGTTGTTTCCGCTGGCATATAGATTCTGTTCTCTTAGTTAAAATTAGAGGTTTTTAAAAAATAAATTAATTTTGTAATTTTTTTTTACAATTGTATAACAAGATTTGAGACGAATAAACCTAAATTTATTTTATCGAGTATAATAGCTAATTAAATTCTATTAGAAGATTATGTATTAGTTAAATTACGAATATGAACTATTTATAAATCTTGTATTACACAATGTTTAGCAATAGTTATTTTGATTTACAATAAATAAAAAATAAAATGAAAACTACTCTATTTAACGCCATTATCATATTGTTTGTATTTACATCAAAAACCATTGCACAAGATACTACTGTTACCAGCGGTATATTTCTTACGGCAAAAGATTTTCAACATAACAAGCTTATTCAAGAGGTTGATTGCGAAAATGATAAAGCGAAATTTAAAACAAATAAATTTTTCTCCAAATCATCATTCGATGTATTGTATAAAGGAAAGAGTATCACGTATAAAAAAAAGAATATATATGCTTACCGCAATTGTGATAATAAAGTATGGAGATTTTATAATGATAAAGAATATCAAATTTTAGAAATATCAGACTTGTATATATATTCCGCAAGAAAAATAGTAATGGATGGAGGAATTATTGAAGAAGAACCACTATACTATTTTAGCAGCACTTCAAATGGAGATATTAAAAAGCTTACTTTGGCAAATTTAAAATTAACTTTTCCAACTAATCAGGTCTATCAAAATATGTTGGATTCGGAATTTATGAATGATACCAAGATATACCGTTATGATGTGATTCACAAAATGTATAAAGTAAATTATCTCCTTATTCAATCAAACAAATAAAAACAATTAACTAAGATTGGCTTTAGGTATGGCTGTCAAACTGACGGATAATTAATATCTAAGTCTTAGATACTTGATTTTTCGGCTTTTTTTATCTAAAAAGATTCTAAACAAGTCAGTCAATACTTAAATAACATAACAGATTCCTTTAATTGTAATCAAGCTGTTTTCTGTTTAGGAGGCATTTCTGCCATAGAGATGCAGTAAAGCGTTTGTAATAATAAACATTACAGATTTGGTCAGCTTTCTCTCTAATATAAAAGATGTTTTTATCAGACATGTTTCTAAAGAACTATTCTTGGTATTTAAAGTCTGCTTATTATCTATATATTGATTTTTATTTTATTACCTCTAAAAAAAGAGAATCAAGTGCATGGGTTACTCATCTATTTTCTTTTTAGATTACTCTTTCGCAGCTTCTTTGCAACCTCTGTTTTCACTATTTTACTCGACCTAAAAGAATAGAAGGCTTTCTAAAACTGATATTAAAATGGATTACTGACTTAATCAGCAGCCCCAATTTACCAAAATAAAAAATTGAGAGTTCCAATAAAAAAAAGCCGAATTTGGTAGAGATTTACCAAATTCGGCTTAAAATTACCAAATTTATCTATAGACTGGAGGTATACAAATTTCTTGTTTTTAGGTCATTCCCACTTTTTTCATGCTGGCATTTCACCTTGTTCAACTTATTTAATGTATCCAAAGTAATATTTTCAGTAGCATAAGGGGAAATATATTGAACAACTAATATAGGTAGAAGGAAGTCTTTGTATAATTGACTTATTAATTTATTTAGTGCCCCAGCCATCCCGCAGTTTTAACAATTACAACCGCTTTGGAAATTTTATGCTTTTTTATAGTTTGCTACTTTTAATAATTTTACATGCCCTTACATTCTTTAATTTTAACCTTGAATTAAAAATTTCAATTATACTATGTTCGAAATTATTTAAGTGCTTTTTTTAATTCAGCAGCAGCTTGTAGCAAGGCAGATTTAGTTCCAGGTAATGTACTTAAGGCATTCAGTAAGCCCCAGTCGTGAATCATGCCATTGTAACGTGTTGTAGAAACCTTTACCCCTGCTTCATCTAATTTGCGGGCATAGGCTTCCCCTTCATCCCTCAAAATATCATTTTCAGCAGTTTGAATTAATGCCGGAGGTAATCCTTTCAGTTGCTCAGTAGTGGCTTGCAAGGGCGAAGCATAAATTTCTTTACGTTCTTTTGTATTAGTGGTATAATTATCCCACATCCATATCATTAAACTTTTGGTTAAAAAACGACCTTTGCCAAAAAGGTTATAAGATTCTGTTTCGAAATAAGCATTCGTAACCGGCCAAAACAAAATTTGCAATTTAATTTCAGGGCCTTTTTTGTCTTTAGCCATTAATGCAACAACCGCTGCCATATTTCCACCCACGCTGTTTCCAGCTACAGCTAAGCGTTTTCCGTCCAAACCAATTTCTTCACCATGTTCAGCTACCCATTTTGTGGCTGCATAAGCTTGATTAATAGCAACAGGATAATGTGCTTCTGGAGAAGGGGTGTAATCCACAAATACGGCTGCAGCTCCTGATTCAACAACTAAATCATGGACCATACGTTGATGCGTAGGATAATCTCCCAGTACCCAGCCACCACCATGAAAGAACATAAATACTGGCAAGATTCCTTTTACATCCGTAGGTTTAATAATATTAATTTTAACCGTTTGTCCATCCTGGTTAATTACTTTTTCTGTAACAATAATACCAGACAGGTCAACTTTAACAGCAGATTGGGCTTCAGCCAGCACAGCTCTAGCTTCTTTAGGAGTTAATTGTTCCAGAGGTTTGCCCGTTCCAGAGTTAAGCACTTTTAAAAATGCTCTGATGTTGCTTTCAATACGCGGATCTTTTGCTGGATCACTAGTCTGAGCGGATACGGAACCGACAAAAAAAAGAGCTATAATAGAAGCTACCGTTTTATTTAGATTTGATTGTTTTTTCATTTTGTATACTGGTTTTAATTTATAATGGTATAACACAAAGTATTTCCAAATTGTGTTAAATAAAAGATGATTTTTAAGTAGTTTAGACGATTTTTAATTAATTGTTGGGCACAAGGTGAGAACAATAACACTATAAGACCTTACACTATTAGAAGAGACCTTTACATTTATCACAGGTTTTATATCGTTTTGTTGGAATTCATTATTACCTGTTTTTTATAAGAATCATCGTAGAAATAGAATTAAGTCAATTTGCTGGGGAGTAAATAAGATTAAGCGAATATGTCCCCTTGTTGAGACGAATATAATTGGTGTTTATTAAATGACTTTGCCTTTTATTACCACGCATTAGGTTTATCCCACAAAAGGATTGTTGCGCATATATTAAGTTTGATAAAAAAAAATAACGTTACGACAATGCAGTACTTCATAATAATAGTTAATCAACTATTCAGTTAACCTTCTTTCTATTAGTTTGACTCACCATTTTTATTTTGTTACAGAAAAATACATTATTTATTTTCCTCATTTTAATAACCCAAGATAATAGTATTCAAATATGCAGTACTATTTTCATATCCAATCCAAGAGCGAGTATCGATTAGCTATTTGTATATTATTGAAAAATTTAACAATAAAAAAACCCGCCAATACTGTTGACAGGTCTTTTATAATTTCTGCTTAAAAACTATTCTTTTTCGTTTGCTCCTATAGCATTCAAATCTTCGAACGCCAATTTCAAACGGCTTACGAATGTTTCTTCGCCTTTTCTCAACCAAACACGAGGATCGTAGAATTTTTTATTTGGAGAATCTTCACCCGTTGGGTTACCAATTTGCCCTTGCAAATATCCTTCTTTCTCTTTGTAGAATTTCAAGATGCCTTCCCAGAATGCCCATTGCAAATCTGTATCAATATTCATTTTAATAGCACCATAAGAAATAGCTTCTCTGATCTCCGCTCTTGAAGAACCTGAACCTCCGTGAAATACAAAGTTCAATGGTTTTTCACCTTTAAGGTTGAATTTTTTCTTCGCATAGTCTTGAGAATTTTTCAAGATAATCGGAGAAAGTTTTACGCTACCTGATTTGTATACACCGTGTACATTTCCGAAAGCAGCAGCGATCGTAAACCTATGGCTCACTTTACTCAACTCTTCGTAAGCATACGCTACTTCTTCAGGTTGTGTATATAATTTTGAATTATCTAGTCCTGTATTATCTACACCGTCTTCTTCGCCACCTGTTACACCAAGTTCGATTTCGAGTGTCATTCCCATTTTACTCATTCTCTCAAGATATTTTTTACATATCTCAATGTTTTCATGGATCGGCTCTTCTGATAAATCGATCATGTGTGAGGAGAACAATGGTTTTCCATGTAGTTTGAAATATTTTTCACCTGCATCCAACATGCCGTCTATCCATGGAAGCAATTTTTTTGCCGCATGGTCGGTATGCAAAATCACAGTTACACCATATATATCTGCTAATTGGTGCACGTGCGTTGCTCCTGCTATTGCTCCCGCAATGCTGGCTTCTTGTTTTCCATTTGGAAGACCTTTACCTGCATAAAACTGAGCTCCACCGTTTGAAAACTGAATAATGACTGGAGAATTCAAATCTCTAGCTGCTTCTAAAACTCCGTTAACCGAGTCTGTATTTATTACGTTTACCGCCGGCAACGCAAATTCATGTTTTTTGGCTAACTCAAATAATTCCTGAACTGCATCTCCGTGCAATACTCCTTTTAGGGCTGTGCTTTTCAATTCTCCCGACATATTGTATAGTTGTTAATTAATAATTTACATTTTTTAAGAATTTAAATATACTAAATATTGTCAGAAAATGAAAAAAAGGTACTCAACCCATTCGTTTAAGATGCTTTTTGAACATAATCGATAACTTTAACCCCATTTGTTCAATGATTCCTTATACTTATGCCGAACTATTAAAAAAAACAACTATCCTCCTTTAGGGCTTTTCTCTCAATCATTTTTTAGTAAATTTGAAAACTATTTATGAGCAAAACGAACAATACCATTTGGTACATAACAATTAAATATGCCTGGATCGGCTTTTTATCCTTTTCTGGTTTTCTCACTCTATATATTTTTCTTGTATCCATTAATTTTCTTAACTTTTTCGGACCAATGCCAAGCCTCGAAACCTTGGAAAATCCCAAAAAAGATCAAGCATCTATCGTATACACTTCTGATGGCGTAGAACTTGGAAAATACTTTCGTGAAAACAGAAATCCTGTAGAATATGCTACTATTTCTCCAAATCTAATCAATGCCTTACAGGCTACTGAAGACTATCGTTTCAATGAACATTCAGGTATTGATTTTCAAGGATTGTTTAGAGTATTTGTCAAATCCGTTGTTTTCCAACAAAGGAATTCTGGAGGCGGTAGTACCATTTCTCAACAACTCGCCAAAAATCTTTTTAATACCCGAAACAAAGATTTCAAAGGCAACATAGATGTAAAATTACTCAATATTATTTTTGTAAAAACGAAAGAATGGATCACTGCCGTCAGACTTGAGCGCTCTTACACAAAACAGGAAATCATAACTATGTACCTGAACACGGTCGACTTTGGAAGTAATGCTTTTGGTATAAAAACGGCTTCTGCAACTTTTTTTGATACCACACCAGATTCTCTCACTGTGCCACAAGCAGCAGTTTTGGTTGGTCTGCTGAAAGCGCCTACTTTGTACAGTCCGGTTATTAATCCTAAAAATGCTTTGTTTAGAAGAAATGTAGTCATAGACCAAATGGCTAAATACAACTATCTCACAGAAGAACAAGCTACTACAATCAAAGAAAAGCCTATTGAACTTACCTATGAAGTAGAAAATCACAACACCGGATCTGCTACTTATTTTCGAAGCGTTATTACAGAATATTTAATGAGATGGAGTAAAGAACGTGGGCTGGATCTCTATACCGATGGACTAAGAATATATACAACTATTGATTCACGAATGCAAAAGTATGCAGAGGCTGCAGTGGAACGTCACATGAGAGATGAACAAAGAGTTTTTAATTCGCAATGGAAAACCATGACTCCATGGAGAGACGAGAAGTTAAAAGAAATCCCTCGCTTCATTGAAAATTCTATCAAGAGAACTTGGCGGTACATAGAACTAAAACAAGTATACGACACAGATACCTTAGCTATATGGAAAGTATTGAATACAAAATATAAAATGAAGATATTTACTTGGAAAGGAGAAAAAGACACTCTATTTTCTCCCTTAGATTCACTAGGCTATTACAAGCGTTTTCTTCATGCAGGCTTACTTTCAGTTGAACCACAAACAGGACATGTTAAAGCTTGGGTAGGAGGAATTAATCATAAATATTTTAAATACGACCACGTCAAACAAGGTACTCGCCAACCGGGCTCTACCTTCAAACCGATTGTATATGCTACCGCAATCGACCATGGCTACTCACCTTGCTATGAAGTAATAGATGCTCCTGTTACGTTTGAAACGCAAGATGAAAATAAAACATGGAGCCCTAATAACAGTGATAATGTTTTTAGCAATAAAACGTTCACTCTTCGAAAAGCGATGGCCAACTCGATCAATTCTGTGACCGCAAGAATGATCAAAGAAGTAACCCCTCAGCATGTAGTGGACATGGCTAGAAAACTCGGCATCGAAAGTCCCCTAGATGCAGTTCCTTCGCTGTGCCTGGGCGTAAACGATGTGAGCATATTTGAAATGGTAGGCGCTTATAGCACTTTTGTAAACCAAGGAGTATGGATAGAACCTACTTTCATAACAAGAATTGAAGATAAAAATGGAAATACGATCGAGGCTATTATTCCTAAAACCCGCGAAGCGTTAAACGCAGAAAGTGCCTACCTAATGGTGCACATGCTCAAAGGTGCTACAGAGGAACGCGGCGGAACAGCATTGGGTTTAAATCAGTATAATCTTCTTGGAACTGGAGCAGAGATAGGAGCGAAAACAGGTACTACACAAAACTATTCCGACGGTTGGTTTATCGGAATTGTCACCAAACTCACTACTGGTGTTTGGGTAGGAGGCGAAGACCGTTGTATTCACCTAAGAGGTTATCAATATGCACAAGGCGCAAGAACGGCCATGCCTATATGGGCATACTTTATGCAAGCTATTTTTGAAGATCCCGAATTAAATTTTAAAAAAGAAAGATTTCCAAGACCATCAAGACTTAGCATAGAGATTGATTGCGAAAAATATGTACAGAAAGAAACGAATAGTGAAGACTCTACATTTTTACATAAAGTAAAACAAGATATTCCTTCCGATTTTCAATAGTAGAGAAGTTTAGAAAAGGAGTTGAAAGTTTAAAGTAGATGACTTCATTTCCACTTTAAACTTTCAACTCCTTTTCTAAACGCTCTACCATTCCCTTCTCACCCCTTACTTAAACAACACAATCGTAAACAATCCACTCGCGAGTTCGTGGAAGCCATAAAATAAGCCTACCCCAAACGTTATATTCCTTGCTGAAAGGTTTTTTAATGTGAATGGAAAAGCAGAAACAGAAAGTAAGCTGTAAGCAGACGCTAATAGAATACACATTACTATAATCAAATTTTGGTTTTGGCCAAACAAAACAACAAGGATGGACAAAGAAGCTACAACCGTACTTACTACTATTGATTGTATTAATCCTATCTTCTCGATCAATTTACTGGCAGGCAAAGCCATAAGCG
>JAYTHK010000112.1:0-5702 GCA_043732665.1 Cytophagales bacterium
AGACAACAAAGAGGTAATGACGAATGCTTCTGTTGTGACTGGTTACGAAGCTTATGTGCAGTCTTATACTCATTATTATGCCTTCGGAATGGGCATGCCTAGTCGCTCTTACAGCGCTGGTAGCTATAGGTACGGATATAATGGTATGGAGAAGGACGATGAGGTTAAAGGCTCTGGCAACTCATACACAACAGAATTTAGGCAATACGATACAAGACTTGGAAGATGGTTTAGCGTAGATCCTCAATTTAGAAAACATCCTTCTTCGAGTCCTTATGTAAACAACAATAATAACCCAAACTTATATGTAGATCCCAACGGAGATGTCTTTTTTGCAATAGTAGCAGGGGCATTAATAGGAGCAGCTCATGAAATAATTACTCAAGTAGTTGGGAACGGATTAAAAAACATGAAAGATGGAAAGAAGTTTTTTAGTGGAAGCTTTAAATCAATCGACTGGGCTGATGTTGCAGGGTCTGCTGTTAATGGAGCTTTGGCTGCAAGTGGTTTGTCGATAGGAAGCGGATTTTTAAATATTCTTACCACTTTATTTAATTCAAGTGTAGATGTCGATTTTAGTGAAGATAAAGGGGCTAGAGCCAAAACGATTTTTGGAAAGAGGGGACATGCTAAAGATCTTTTAAAGGCAGGTTTAGAAACAGCAGAGGGTCTTTTGGACGCAGGAATAGATGAGTTAGGAGGAGTTGGAGATAATATAAATAAACAATTAGGTGTTCCAGATGAAAAGCTTAAATTTAAGGATCAATTAATAAAGAATTTTGGAGGAAATGGAGTTGATGATTGGAAAGGTGCTGTTATGGGTAGTACTACAGATGAATTAGGCGAAACGATTAAATTACGACATTTAATCAACAGTACATTAAAAAAAGACAATAAACAGATGAACAAAACTTTTGATATGAATAAAATAGATAATGTTCGTCCATCAACTCCTGAGGAGCAAAGTGCTGCTCATAATATTGGTTAATAATTATTGAAATTAAATGAAAAAGAAAATAATTATTGGATTAGTTTTATTGGTACACATACATTTTTTCATAAGCTGTACGGTTACTATTCCAAGGCAAAAAGAAACGTATGCGGTAATAATAAAACCTTATCATATATCAAATGTAATGGAGACCGATTTTGCGTATTATGTAAAAGGTCATGAATATACAGTTGATGGAAATTATCGATCATATTATGTAAAGGGAGAGAAATATAAATTGTTGTATGATAGTTTAAATCCTTATAAATGTGATGTAGTTCAAAATACACCTTTGTTTTTGCCCAGCGAAAAAACAAAAAAAACTATAGGTAAGGTAACTTGTTTAGGAAAATATTTTTGCGAATATGAATATAATGACGAACTTAGTGATAATACAGGAGCTGATTTTTATTTTAAAAGGTCACAAGACTTGCCTTATGATTATAAAATAAAATATCCGAATCTTAAATTGGGGCAGGAATATCTTGTTGAATATTGGGTAAATGATTATAGAAGATCTATTATTTATTTAGACAAGCCAATAGGAGAGAAAGAGCTATTAGAAAAACAAAAGTCGATTGATAGCATAAATTCCAGTCAATATCATCTTAATATTATAAGTGCAGGAACTGTTGAAGCTCTTAGAACAGTGGCAGGTTCGGTAAATACATATTCCCATAGTAAGAACGATAAATCAGTAAATTTTGAAATCCTTCCCTATAGGGTAAGCTGTTATAAATTAGTTCATTTAATGGATACTGATGAATACAGTGCTCATAAAGTGACATTGAAGCAACCGAAAACGGGTTCGATAATTTCAGGGGATAACCTATTTTATACACAATTATCAGGAACTATTACGATGAGCGGTAATATTGAAATTATAACACGGGATAAAGACATGAAATTAATAGATGAACTTTATATTGAATTCAGTACAAATAGAGTTTCCTATAAAAAGGAGGGTATAGTGAGGAAGATAGACCTTTAAAAATTTAAGATATGAATAATAAAATTTTTATTTTGCTTTTAGTTATTAGTACTAACTCTCTATTTGCACAAATGAATCAAAATTTAAAAGTATATGAAAATGCTCAGGTAGGAGTTTTTATAAAATACCCTGCTTCATGGGAAGTAGGAAATTCTAATAATGTTATCTTTAATATATACCGCCCTTCTTTAAATGTTAATGAATTTTCAGAGAGTATAAATTTAATTATTGTAGATAATTTACATGACTTGAAACTAAATCAATATGTTGAAGGAAGTCTAAAAGTATTGCCAAAATATCTAAAAGAATACAAATTAATTAAAATAGAATACGTAACATATAATAACATTCCTTTTTCTAAAGTTATATACCAGCACAGTACAGGCGGTATTCCGTTAACTGTTACATTTTATCAAATGATAAAAAATGGTAAAGGGTATAATTTAACCTGTACCTGTAAAAATGAAGATTACAATAAATATGCATCGCTTTTTGAAGAAATGGTGAAAAGTTTTAAAGTGGACTAATTGGGGCATAAATTTCCATGGAAACCTGATACAAAGCATTATGAACATTCATTTCCACGAAACCCACCCATGATTTAAAAGGGTAAGATTTTTCAAGACCACAGGAAATTTTATTTTTCAAGTGAATCAAAAACCAACATTTTAAAAGTTAAAAGAACTTTTTGAGACTTTGTAATATGTTGTTTAGGATGGAATTTGAAATAAAGATTCTGCCAAGTTTTTAAACTTTTTAAGAACCATATATAGAGAACCATAGGGAATGTTATTTTAGAGTAGAATTTAAAAACAAACATTCTGCCAAGTTTTATAATTTTTAAAGACTATGGAAGATGTTGGTTTGGGGTAGTGGTGAAAAATAAACATTTTCTTAGTTTTTAGATTTTTTTGTTGGGGGGGATTAAGATTAATGAATGGTTTATAATCCTCTATGCAGCAAATTGTCCTATAAAATTAGTAGATATTAATGGTAAAGGGCTTGGATGGATTGGAAGCAACTGAAAATAGAACGAATGAAGGTCTTTCAGTTATTTATTTATGGGGGCAAAAAAGAGTTATTGTTGGAACAGGAATAATTCATTCAACTGCTCATAATACATATAATGGAGGAATTTCTCTTGATAATAAAGAAGGTTTGAAATATAATTTTGGAGTTAAACTTGATAAATATTCACTTTTATTAAAACATAATAAAGAAGATGGGTTCCAAGCTCCAGAGTTTGAAATTGAAAAAGAAACGCCTGACTTCTTAAAAAATCCAATGCAAGATAGTAAGGAAGATTCTGAGACATTTTCAAAAACATTTGGACTTACTGAAGAAGAAACAAAAGCTCCTAATGTTAGAGATATGTTGGAACATTTTCAGGAGGCACTTAATAGCGGAAAAGAAGAAAATACCACTGCTAAATTTATAAGTACATACCAAGAAGGCAAGCATCCGAGTACATACTATATGAATTTGCAGAATCCGAAGAGAATATTAACACCTAAGGAGTTTAGTGATAAATTAGATTTAGCATTAAAAGATAAAAAGAAAGAAATAATCAGAAATAATATAGGTGTAAAGGCAAACGCAAATGCAAATACAGCCACCACCACCGCCACCACCACAAAGTAATCGCATTACTTTTGATATTATTGACATTAGGTATGATAAAAGGACAACTATTATTTTATATATTATTCTTCACTTGTTTTTGTATCGAAGGCAAGGGTTTTAATAATTTAATGAAAGTAGATACTTCTGAAGCGCATAAGCATTTTGAGAATGGTAATGTTTTTCTTAAATCAAAGTCGTATCAAAAGGCAGTAGACGAGTATACCATTGCTATACAGTACAATGAAAAATATTCTACCGCATACAGATTAAGAGGAAGATGTTATTATAAACTTAAGGAGTATCCATCCGCATTAGCAGACTTTAATAAGAGCGTTGTTCTTGGTGAGAAAAAGGATGAATACTTTTCCATGGAGATTGTTTGGGTTAAAGTAGAACTGCAGGATTATAAGGGTGCTATAGAAGATTTAAATAAAATAATATCAAAAAATCCATCTTATGGTTCGGCATATTCTCAAAGGGCTTATATATACCATGCCTTTTTGGAAGAGAACAAAGTCGCAATCACAGATTACGACAAAGCAATCGAACTTGATACAACTAAATATACGCCATATTTAAACCGAGGTATTCTTAAATATAAAATGGGAGACTATTCAGGAGCATTATTTGATCTAAATAAAGCTCTATCACTTAATTCTAATCTAGTTGCGGCATATTATAATAGAGGTATGGCAAAAATGAAAATGAATAATTTAAAAGATGCTGAAATTGACTTTAAAGAAGGGATAAAACTTTCTTCATCAAATTCAAACTCATATTATGGATTAGGGCTATTAAGGAGTATTCAAAATCAATATGGCGAAGCTGTTTTTTACTTTAATAAAGCAATAGAGCTATCTCCTGATTTTACTTCCGCTTACTTTAACCGAGGGAAAGTGAAGGCATCCTTAAAGGACAAGAAAGGAGCGATAGAGGATATGAATAGGGTAATTTCTGTGGATACGGTTAATGAGGAAGCCTATTATACAAGAGCCATTATGAAAGATAAAGACATAAAAGACTTAACTAAAGCTATTAATATAAATTCAAGGTATAAAGAAGCATACGAGGCTCGTGCAAGAGCGTATATAGAATACCCCGATTATATTACTTTTGCAATTGACGACTTTTCAACTTTGATTGAACTAACCAAGGATACCATATCTTCTTATTATTACGAAAGAAGCTCGTTGTACTGGGTTTTAGGGGATAGTCTAAAAGCTATAGAAGATATAAATAAAGCTCTTACCATTGATACCATTTCGTATTATTTTTACTCAAGAGGTTTTTATTATTCTCATGAAGAGAGTAAAAAGTATTGGGCATTATCAGATTATAATAGAGCCTTAGAGATAGATAAAAACTTTGGGGACGCCTATTATTTAAGAGGATTATTAAAGAATGAGCTTAAAGATGATAAAGGCGGTTGTGAAGATATGGATAAAGCAGATAAATTAAATGTTAAGTTAGCACAAGAAAAGCTAAAAGAATGGAAGCTATTGAAAATATGTAGGTAGAAAAGACTGTTAGAATTGTCATTCCAAATACGGAACTGGAAAAAAGAACGCCCATTACAATTACAAATAATGATATTATGAAAGGAAGGTGGCTCATGGCTGTTTCTTTTATGTTTTTGGTTTCTATATTAAACGTTGTTATGATGTTATTATAGTTGGTATTATTGATAAAATCATTATTCCTGCTACAGATTCTGTTATTTTTTTCATGGTATTCACTTTTAGTTTATCCCCTAATATAGGGAATTTCACTTAAATGTCATAATGTGGATAGGTGCGTAAGTTTTTCAAAGGTTTTTTGAAGAAAATTGAATGGTTTGATGTAGGTACAGAAGGATTAAGAACAGGATTGATAGGAATGGGTATTCCAGCAGCGTATCCGTCCGAGCAAGTACGTGTTTAGTTTGAGTTAATGCTGTCCTACCTGTAGTAACAAAGAAATCCATTTTGAATTTCCATTCTCCACGATACCTAAAAGTTCTGAAGAAGGTATTGTAGCAACCGTTCAAGTAAATACAAAGATTGCGAAAGAGGGTTCTGCGGCAACCGTCACACATACGGCAGAGGTAAAGTATTCTGA
>JAYTHK010000113.1:0-16680 GCA_043732665.1 Cytophagales bacterium
GAGTTTGATTTTATAATCATCTGCAATAAAAATCCTGGATATTCTTTGCGCTCTTTTAAATTTATTCCATGGAATAAAGACTCTGAAATAGACGATCTGCTACTATTTAATTTTGGACTTATGCCCTTAATTGAAGATAAGTGGACAGAAGGTAAATGTGGATTCAAAGCCTTACAATATATGGCATTAGGGATGCCTGCAGTGGTATCTCCTGTTGGTGTCAATAAAATAATAGTAGATAATGGAGTAGATGGTTTTTGCTGTCAAACAGACGAAGAATGGTATACAGCCATAAAAACACTTATCTTAAATGAATCTACGCGCACCAAAATGGGAGAGAAGGCAAGAGCGAAAATAGTAAAACACTATTCTGTAGAGTCCAACAAGGAAAATTTTCTAGCGCTATTTTCTTGATTGAGCGACCTTTCTGGTTTTTTTATTTTCACCTTTTTTCTTTACAAAAAAACTCTCCAAATAAGCATCATAAACCACGTCATCATACTGATAATAAAGAATTATATTCTCCTCATAATCCATTACACCATACTTCCCATCTTTTTTTACTTTGATAAATTTGTCACTTAACCCCTCTAAATACTCATATTTGGGAGCTAAAATTTCTTTCCCTTTAGCATCCGTTAATCCCCAATGCTTATTTTTGAATACAATGTATTTGCCGTTTTTTGTTTCTCTAAAATCATCGTACAAAGTACTGTTTATCGGCTTTCCATTCTTGTCAATAAAAAGCCATTTATTCTTAGCGTTCTTTACAGGAGCGAAACCATTCCGAAAAGGTTTTACTTCTTTGTAATAGGGTTGTACCGTTAAGTTTTCTTGTTTGTCTACAAAGCCCCATTTCCCTCGGAGAAATACAGCCGCCATTCCATTATTGAATTCACCACAAGCAGTATATTTTGGAGCAATTTGTACGTTTCCCTGCGTATCAATAAATCCGTAAAGACCGTCTTTCTTGAATTTTGAATAACCATTTTGTAAAGATAAGACCTGTTCGAATTTAGTGTTAAGCGTCATGGTGGTATTGCAATATCTGTCTGAATAACCAACAAGTCCGTTGTTTCTTTTATATAGGAAAAAGGTGTCGGCAGAAGCGAGGTAAACTGTATCTTGGTAGGCTTGCACAGCTTCTTTTCCATCAGAATTAAGCACACCTGTGTAGGCGCCATTCTTAACTCTGACATAACCATATTCGGCAGGTATATAGGAATCGTAACGGTAAGGCGGTACTCCATAATAGAGTTCAGTTTCAGGCTCGCCTTCCAATCGAATCGAATCTTTACAAGCTCTATAACGAATAACGCCAAGGTGAAAAAGCTGAGCTTCCTTTCCTGTATAGACTAGTTGTTCATTTTTATCTATGAGTTGATAATCATTGATGCACGTTTTAGGCAGTTTTACGAGTAGTAAGCCGTTTTTGCTTTTGCTTACAAATTTGTACTTTGGTTCTATAATTATATTGCCTTTCTCGTCCGCAAAACCCCAAAGATTTTCATCTGTTTGCAAGGCGACAATACCTTCATTATAATTGCTAATAGCTTTATATTGTTTGCTTAATATTTTCTTTCCTAACGAATCATAAAGACTCCAACGTTTTTTATTTCTATTGATAACATCGCCAAAGCGCAGCGCTTTTATTTCGTCTCCCAGCGCTTTTATATAGCCAGCTTTGTCCAGTTGAATGTCATAATAATTAATAGGCAATAGCTGATTGCCTGAAAGGTCAATTAATCCAGCGTATTCGTTTCGTGAAACCTTGATAAAATTAGGGTTTATCTTTTCTGCTTTTTCATACCCACTTTCAGAACCAATTGTATTGCTTAAGCTATCTTTTATAAAAACGCGACCATCTGCATAAACCAAATAGAGAGAATCGTTCAATGCAGTTATGCTATCTGCCGTCCATTTGAATTTTATATTTTTCTTCGAGTCAATATGCTCCCATGTATCAAGGTCTTTTAAAAGAAAACTGTCCGCTTTAATCTGAATGATTTCTCCATAAATATTGTCAATCAAAACGGTTCCATCTTCGTTTAGGATGCCTGTTCCTTTTTTGTCTTTTATTTTTACTTTTCCATAAGGAGTGAACGACATATCGGTATATATGAAGTCACTGATTTTAGAGCCTTTACTATCGTATAAAGCCCAAAAGTAATTCTTGTTTTTTAAAGCAAATAAGTTTTTGCCGTATCTTATTTTTAAATATTCCATAGGAATAATGGGATTGCCTTTGAGGTCAGTAACACCTATTAAAAGCGTACCTCGGATTTTTTTACCTGCTATAATCAGTTCTTTGCTGTTGCAATAAGCTGCAGCGTCGAAGCTAAGTTGTCGGGAAAATTTTCCATCTTTATTTATAACCACAATTGATACAGCTTCAGGAATACTAACTGTATCCACTACTTTTACCAAGGAAAAATCAGAATGATTGGTTGTTAATTTAAAAAAATCAACCTTTTGGATGTCAGTAGTAGGATCTTCGTACCAGACTGGTAAAGCCTGACCTTGGCCCTGCAACTGAAGCGCAGTAAAAAGTAGTAGTAGGATAATTTTGTTCACTATAATTGCGAAGGTTTTAATTTTTTTTATTTTCTACTTTATTTATTTTACAGATTGCATGAAAGTTTGTAAAATAAGCGTAGCACTTATTTTGTCTACATTCGATTTTACTCTCCTGTCTTTTTTTTTCATACCTCCATCGATCATAGATTGTTTTGCTATGGAAGATGTAAATCTTTCGTCCGCATAGTGTATAGGAATGGATGGTATTTCTTTTTTAAGATTCTCGGCAAAAATTCTCACATATTTTGCGTTTTCAGAGTCTTCGTTGGAAAGCGTTTTAGGCATTCCCAAAACAAATGCTTCCACGACTTCTTTTGCAGTATATTCTTTTAGAAATTTGATCAGTTCTCTGCTTTCCACGGTAGTAAGTGCGGTAGCGATGATTTTTAGAGGGTCAGTTACCGCAAGACCAGTTCTTTTTGTTCCGTAGTCTATGGCGAGTAGTCTTGGCATAAGTTATTTTTCCCGAAATTAATTCTTTTATTGTTTAAAAGCGATTAATATTCTCTATATAAACTGATTCTGCGAATTTTATACAAGGTAATTTTACCTTGTATAATGGTTGTAAAACCGATATTTTGAATAAATTTGCTAAAATCATTTAGTACTACGAATAATGAATAAAATAAAGAATAATAGTTTTTACATAAAACTTCCGATTTTTCTAGCGTTAGCGTTGGTGTGCGGTATTTTTATTGGAGCCGTAATGTCTAATAATAACGGCAAGAGCAATGTCAGTGACAACTACCTGAAATACATGGAAATTTTAAATCTCATAGATCGTAATTATGTAGATACTGTTAATATTGATGATCTGGTAGATTATTCTATTGATAAAATGCTGGAGAAACTCGATCCGCATACTGCTTACATTCCTAAAAAAGATATTGATATGGCAAGATCGCAACTTGAAGGAAACTTTGAGGGAATCGGTATTGAATTTAACATCATAAAAGATACTATTATGGTGGTGGCTCCTATTAGTGGAGGTCCTTCAGAGACAGTAGGTCTTTTGACAGGAGATAAAATTATTAAAGTTGGCGATAAAATGGTAGCAGGTGTTGGTATTACCAATATGGATGTATTTGGTAAACTACGTGGTAAAAAAGGTACTTTAGTAAAGGTTTCGATTCTAAGAAAAGGCTCAAAAGATCTTCTTGACTACACGATCACCAGAGATAAAATTCCGACTTTTTCAGTTGATGTTAGTTATATGATCGACAAAAAAACGGGTTATATTAAAATAAGCCGTTTTGCTGAAAATACGTATTTCGAGTTTAAAGAAGCGTTGACGAATTTGAAGGCGAAAGGGATGAAACAGCTCATCCTTGATCTGAAAGAGAATCCTGGTGGCTATATGGATAGAGCCACAGATATCGCAGACGAGTTTTTAGGTGAAAATAAGTTGATTGTATATACTGATGGAAAAGGTACTCGTTACGATCAGAAAATATTAGCAGAAAAACCAGGAGATTTTGAGGAAGGGGCGGTTATTGTACTTATCAACGAAGGAAGTGCTTCTGCTTCTGAAATTGTTTCAGGTGCCTTGCAAGATAATGACCGTGCGTTGATTGTAGGTCGTCGCTCTTTTGGTAAAGGACTTGTTCAAAGACCTATTACATTGAGCGATCAATCTGAATTGCGTCTTACTATCTCACGTTATTATACGCCAAGTGGTAGATGTATACAGAAACCTTACGATAAAGAAGGAATAGATAAATACAATTCCGATTTGCTTAACCGGTATAAAAAAGGCGAATACTTTAGTGCCGACAGTGTTAAATTTGACGACTCTCTTACTTTTAAAACCGTCCATGGGCGCACAGTATATGGAGGAGGTGGAATTATGCCCGACGTTTTTGTGCCAAGAGATACTTCAGATATTACAGATTATTTGTTGAATTTGTTTAATAAAAATCTGATTCGCGAGTATACGTTAGAGTATTATACCAACAACAAGGTGGAGTTGCAAGCCATGAAGTTTGAGCAATACAAAGCTAAATTTGAAATCACCGATGCAATGTTGAACGATTTGATTACACTTGGAACGAAATCAGGTGTAAAATACAACGATGTTCAGTATAACAAGTCAAAGAGCTTTATTAAAACAAATTTGAAAGCATACATAGCCAGAAGCCTTTATGGCAACAGCGGTTTTTATCCAATTATTAATGAAACCGATGAAATTTATACGACGGCACTGAAGCAATTTGCTAAGGCTAAAGCATTGGCTGGAGAACAGCCCGAAAAGCATAAAAAGTAGTAGCGTGGATTTTACGGATTATTAGATTGTTTAGATTTAAAAATAAAAAGGGTTATATGATTATGAATCATATAACCCTTTTTATTTTTCAGATGCATAGTAGAAATATGCTTGAAATATTGTTATCTGTATAATAGAAAAATGAGATAATAATGTAAAAAGTGAAATCCTTTAATCCTTATATGTAGTCAGTGATACTTTTTCCCCGTCAAACACCGCATAGGTATAATAGTTGACCCATTCTCCCAGATTGATGTACTTGCTTGATTCGCTAACTTCTACTTCCAAAGGTAAATGACGATGCCCAAAAATATAGTAATCGTGATGTGTTATTGCTTCTTGTTCTTTTGAATAAATATGCAGCCACTCTTTATCACCCAAAAATACTTCTTTTTTTAGTCCTCCTATGCGACTGCTTTTAGACCAGTAATTGGCAATCCCTAGTCCAATAGAAGGAGGTGTTATTCTAAACCATTCCTGAAAAAAGCGATTGCGGAATATTTTTTTAATAAATTTATAAAACCCATCTTCAGGCCCCAATCCATCGCCGTGACCTATGAAAAATTCCTTATCGTTCAATTGGAAAACCTCCGTATCACGGAAGATTTGAATGTTTAATTCTTTTGTGAAATAATCAAATATCCACATATCGTGGTTTCCTGTAAACCAATAGATAGGAATACCGCTGTCTGTAATTTCGGCGAGTTTGCCTTGAAGTCTTATGAATCCTTTGGGAATTACGTGTTTAAATTCAAACCAAAAATCAAAAATATCACCCATTAAAAAGATAGCGGCGGCATCCTTTTCTACTGAGGAAAGCCACCGCACTATTTTTTTTTCTCGTACTAAACTGGAAGCATGATCGGGAACTCCGAGATGGAAATCGGAAACAAAATATACTTTTTTGCCTTCCGGAAGCCTATGAAATGGAAGAATCATTGAGCTATATATTTCCTTTTTTATCTGACCTTGCAAAATCTGATGAATAATTAATCATTAGATTTTGCAAGGTTGATTTCGCTTTTTACTTCAGTTCCATTAACAGAAGGTTCAACAGTTTCTTCTTTCTTGTCTTCTGATTTGCGATTTGTAAATTCTTGGTAAGTCGTCTGTTTATCGAAAGGTCTTTTTCCGATAAGGGTTTCTAAATCCTGTTGGAAAATAATTTCTTTCTTCAATAATTCCTGTGCAATAATTTCCAGTTCGCCTCTTTTGTCTTTCAAGAGGTCTTTACTGCGCTCGTATGCTCCACTAATTATCTTTCTTACTTCCTCGTCTATTGTTTCTGAAGTTGCTTCTGAATAAGGTTTATTGAAGGAATATTCGCTTTGTTTAGAATCGTAATAAGATACATTTCCAAGTTTTTCGTTCATTCCATAAATAGTGACCATTCCGTAAGCCATTTTTGTAATACGCTCCAAGTCGCTCAGTGCACCAGTAGATATTTTTCCAAATACGATCTCTTCAGCAGCTCTGCCACCCAAGGTCATACACATTTCGTCCAACAGTTGTTCTGTAGTGTACAAGAATTGTTCTTTTGGTAAATACTGTGCGTACCCCAGTGCTGCTATTCCACGAGGTACGATACTTACTTTTACCAATGGATCTGCATGTTCTAAGAACCATCCCGCTACAGCATGACCTGCTTCGTGATAGGCAACAATTTTCTTTTCTTCAGGAGAAATAATTTTATTTTTCTTTTCCAGTCCTCCGATTACTCTGTCTATTGCATCGTAGAAGTCCTGCATTCCAACTTTATTTTTATCTTTTCTAGCTGCAATTAATGCTGCTTCATTACATACGTTAGCAATCTCGGCTCCAGCAAAACCAGGTGTTTGAGCAGCTAGTTTTTTCGGATCCACTTCTGTATCTAAAATCAATGGTTTGAGATGAACTTTGAAAATGGCTTCTCTTCCTACAAGATCTGGTTTGTCGATAGAAATTTGTCTATCAAATCTACCTGGTCTCAAAAGTGCTGGATCCAGTACATCTGGACGGTTGGTAGCCGCCAAAATAATAACGCCAGAGTCTGTAGCAAAACCATCCATCTCTACCAATAAAGAGTTTAATGTATTTTCTCTTTCGTCGTTTGCGCCGGGCATAGAGCCTTTTCCTCTCGAGCGACCAACAGCGTCTATTTCATCAATGAATATAATACAAGGTGCTTTTTCTTTCGCCTGTTTAAATAAATCTCTTACTCTTGCAGCACCTACCCCTACAAACATTTCTACGAAATCAGAACCTGAAAGTGAGAAGAAAGGAACACCTGCTTCTCCAGCTACCGCTTTTGCCAACAATGTTTTACCAGTACCTGGAGGGCCTATTAATAAAGCACCTTTTGGTATTTTACCACCTAGTTTTGTAAACTTAGTTGGGTTTTTTAGAAAATCTACAATCTCCTTTACTTCTTCTTTTCCTTCTTCTAAACCAGCTACGTCTGCAAAAGTAATTTTTACTTTGCTTTCAGCGTCAAATAAAGCGGCACGTGATTTTCCAATGTTAAATATTTGTCCTCCAGGACCTGCATTCGTTACTCTTCTCATTAAATACCAAAACCCAACGATTAGCAGAACTAGCATTCCCCAGCTCATTAATTGACTAGAAACATCAGAGCGATTGCCGTCCATTTCTATGGCGATCTCTTCCGACTCTGGTACTTTTTTATCTTTATTTAATTTATCAACCCAGTCTTCAAAATTTTTCGAGGAGCTTACTTCAAATTGAAAGTGAGGTCCTTGAGTAACAGAAAAGGGTGTATTTTCTTTAAGAAGATCTTTATAATGAGCGTTTTTTAGCGCAGATTCTTTTAAAGTTACCTCTACTACTTTATCGTTTACTACTGTTACCTTTTTTACATCGTGTCCAAGGTACATTTCTGCAAATTGTTTCTTGTCGATTTTTTGCATGGAGCCTTGTTTGCCAAACCACATAATACCAAAAATAACAGTAAGTAACGACACAATTATCCATACTTGATAACTAGGGCGCTCTCCTCCTGGTTTTGGCTTTAACGGATTGCCAGGCAAAGAACTTTTCTTTTTCGGAGTGCTGTCCACTTTTTTATCCTTATTATCTTCCATTCGATTTATAAATTATTTTTTCAAGATTATTTAGAAGACTTCTTTTTTGGAGAAGCACTTTTTTTTGCTACTACTTTTTTTCCTACCAGTTTCTTTGTCGCAGGTTTTTTTCCTTTTGACTTAACGCTGGATTTTGATTTTCCAGCTACTGTCACGTTTGGTTTGGCTTTTATCTTCTTAGACGTTTTAGGCTCTGGTTTTATTGTAATTTCTTTTTTTGGTTTTTTAATAGGCTCTGATGTTTCATCGTCCAACATGATAATGTCGGCGTCACCCCATAAATCTTCTAACCCATAAAACTCGCGACGATCTGTTCTGAAGATATGTGCTACAACGTCTGCATAATCGAGTAAAATCCATTCTCTGTTTTGCATTCCTTCCTTTTTCCATACATCAAGACCGCAGGCCTTATATACTTCTTCTTCGATAGAAGAGCGAATAGCATCTACTTGCGTATCCGTATTGGCAGAACAAAGAATAAAATAATCAGCTACCGCAGATTTTACATTTTTTAAATCTATGATTGTGATTCCATGCGCTTTTTTCTCCTGCATTCCTTTTACTACCAGATCTACTAGACTTATATCAATTGGTTTCTTCTTAGCCGATATTGACTTTGGAGCTACTTTTTCTTTCTTGTTAACCACTAATTATATATAGTTATGTGTATTTTTGCCTAAAATTATAAAAATAATTGTACAATATTTCAGCCAATACTATTTTTACAGGGAAAACTCTTGTATATCTGCCAACCTGTCATTCTACGAATGATTATGCGAGCAGATTTCTAGCAGAAGAAAATCCGCTGGAAGGTACACTTGTTATTACTCCCGAGCAAACCGCAGGAAAAGGTCAAAGAGGAAATAGATGGGAGTCTCAAGCGGGTACAAATCTTACATTTTCGCTTATTTACAAGCCTTCCTTTCTCAAATTAGGGCATCAGTTCTATTTGAATATCATTAGTTCGCTCGCCGTTCGGGATACCGTTGCTCAATTTTTGCAAACGGACGTTAAAGTAAAATGGCCAAATGATATATATCTGAATAATAATAAGATATCAGGAATTCTTATTCAAAATACCGTAAAAGGGCATGTTCTAGGCTTTTCTGTCATTGGAATAGGCCTAAATGTAAATCAGGAAGCCTTTTCCGACAAAAAGGCTATTTCTATGAAAAAATATTCTTCTAAAGAATATTCTGTTGAGGAGGTTTTAAAGGTTCTTCTACAAAATCTAGATATTTATTACGCGAAATTACAAAGTAACAGGCTGGACGAGCTTTATCAGACTTACAAAACCCATTTATATAGATTCGAAGAAGAGCATTCTTTTAGAGCCAATGAAGGAATTTTTACTGGTAAAATTACAAGTATAGACGAGACGGGAAGGTTGATAATCTTGTCAGAGGGTCAATTAAGGGTATTTTCCTCTAAGGAAGTAGAATTTTTGTCCTAGACTAAGATTTAAAGGATTGATTGATTTTAGAATTGCTTTATGTATTAACAGTTCTCGATTTAGTTCTTCATTTCTTTTAAAATCACCTAAATAGTTGTTCAGAGAAAAGTAATTCTAAAATCAATCAATCCTTTAAATCCTAGTCAGTGTTGCTATTAAATAACCAATGAATTATATTTGTATCTTAAATAACAAGAAAACTAAAAAAAACGAATAAGATAATGGTTGATACATTCACAAAATTTAAAGTTAAAGATATGTCTTTGGCTGAATGGGGTAGAAAAGAGATACAATTGGCGGAAGCTGAAATGCCAGGTCTTATGTCTATCAGAAAAGAATTTGGTCCTTCTAAGCCATTAAAAGGAGCAAGAGTAGCGGGTTGTTTGCACATGACGATTCAAACTGCGGTTTTGATCGAAACACTGATCGAACTTGGAGCCGAAGTAACTTGGTCTTCTTGTAATATTTTCTCTACACAAGATCATGCTGCTGCTGCTATTGCTGCTGCAGGAATTTCTGTTTATGCTTGGAAAGGTATGAACGAACAAGAATTTGAGTGGTGTATCGAACAAACATTATTTTTTGGAGAAGACAATACCCCGTTGAACATGATTCTTGACGATGGCGGAGATCTTACCAATATGGTATTGGATAAATTTCCAGAGTTAGCAAAAGACATCAGAGGTATTTCTGAAGAAACTACTACTGGTGTCTTGAGGTTGAGAGAAAGAGTACAAAAAGGTACGCTTCCGCTTCCAGCAATCAACATCAACGACTCGGTAACAAAATCTAAATTTGACAACAAATACGGATGTAAAGAATCTTTAGTAGATGCTATCAGAAGAGCTACAGACGTAATGATGGCTGGTAAAGTAGCCGTAGTAGCGGGTTATGGTGATGTAGGAAAAGGTTCTGCAGCATCTCTTAAAGGAGCTGGCGCAAGAGTTATAGTTTGCGAAATTGATCCTATCTGTGCGCTTCAAGCTGCAATGGACGGTTTTGAAGTTAAAAAAATGGACGATGCGGTGAAAAGAGCAGATATTATTGTTACTGCAACTGGAAACAAAAATATCATCGTAGACCGTCACTTCAAATCAATGAGAGACAAAGCTATCGTATGTAACATTGGCCACTTTGACAACGAAATTGATATGGCATGGTTAAATAAAAACTATGGTAATACAAAAGTAGAGATCAAACCACAAGTTGATAAATACAACGTAGACGGACACGATGTGCTTGTTCTTGCAGAAGGCCGTCTTGTAAACCTTGGTTGTGCTACAGGTCACCCATCGTTTGTGATGTCTGCCTCTTTTACTAATCAAGTGATTGCACAATTGGAGCTATGGCAAAATGCTAGTAAATATAAAAATGATGTTTACACGCTTCCAAAACATTTAGATGAAAAAGTAGCACGTTTACACCTTGCGAAAATTGATGTAGAACTTGATGTTCTTTCTGCTGATCAAGCCAAATATATTGGTGTAACAGTAGAAGGCCCTTTCAAATCAGACGAATACAGATATTAATTATATACAAGCAGATAATAAAAAAAGCCCTGCTAATTAGCGGGGCTTTTTTTATTTGACAATACTTTAATGAATGAAATTATAAGTATGAAGAAGAAGCCTTCTTTTATTTTGTGTATAGTGATGGACATTATCGGCTATGCAACCTATATTCTTCCAGTTATAGGTGAATTTGGAGATATTGTTTGGGCTCCTATTTCTGCTTTTGTTTTTTACATAACCTTTGGCGGTAAAGTAGGGATAATAGGAGGTATTTTTAATTTTATCGAAGAAGCTATGCCAGGATTGGATTTTATACCCACATTTACCCTCGGCTGGTTTTGGCAATACACAGGCGGAGAGAAAAGGTTAGGGTGATAATAAAAATAAAACATTGTGAGAGAGGATAAGGAAGAGAAGCAGTTTTTGTATGGGATGATGGCTTCCATGTTTTGTTGGGGAATTAGTTGGCCAGTAGGTAAAATGTTGTCCTCTTATGGTAATCCAGAAAGTATAGCTTTTCTGCGTTTTCTACTTACGTTCATTTCGCTTTTTTTTCTTTTACTGTTAACAAAAGAAAAATTGTCCATCTCAAAAAAAGGTATACTCGTACTCATTGGAGCCAGTATGCTTATGACCTTGTACGGCTATTTGTTTATAATAGGATTAAATCACGGAAAAGCTGGAGCAGGTGGAGTGTTAGTCACAACACTAAATCCAATTATAACCTATGCGCTTACCATGTTACTAAGTTTGAGACCTCCTTCCTTGAAAGAAGCCATAGGACTCTTCGTAGGGCTTTTGGCTGGTTCGGTACTTTTGCAAATCTGGAACAATAGTGCTGCTATTTTTGACATAGGGAATATCTATTTTATTTCTGCCACCATCTGTTGGGCTGGCTTAAGTAAATTAACCTCGCTGTCTTCTCGTTATGGATCGCCGATTAGTTTTAGTTTGTGGATGTATGGAATTTGTTCTTTGATGATGTATGTTTTTGTAGAAAATGATTCTGCCCTTTCTATTATCAAAACTGGAGATACTAGATTTTGGCTAAGCTTGATCTTTAGCGCAACCATTACGACTTCGCTGGCTACCACTTTTTACTTTTATGCTACCGCAAAAATAGGTGCTAATAAAGCAAGTAGTTTTATATTTCTAGTACCACTTTCTGCAGCCTTAGGATCTTGGCTAATATTGGATGAAATCCCTCTTTGGAATACAATAGCTGGAGGGCTACTGGGTATTGTAGCGGTGTTTGTTTTGAATAGGGTAGGAAGTGAAAAGGGTAAAAGGTGAAAAGTAAAAGGTTCGAAACAGTAATGTTGCTTTTTAGCCTATTTAAACAAGAAAATTTTAGAACAAAGTTATTAGTTTATTGATTAATAGAGGACTATTGCTAAAACCAAACATTGAATCAAAATTGTTATCCTATTTAAGAATTAATGATTATATTTGTAATAAGTCAAAAGAATGAATACTATAGCTACGATATCAATCCTTCCGAACCTCTCAAAGACTGTGATCGTCGTTGTTGAGTAAGGAGGTTAATACCATATAGAAACCATTCTCAACTTCAGGGAATGGTTTTTTTTTGAAAAGCATTATATTAAAAAAAATAGAGAATATGTCTAAGAGGGTTTACATTTTTGATACAACATTGAGGGACGGCGAACAAGTGCCAGGCTGCCAATTGAATACAGTTGAAAAAATAGAAATAGCCAAAGCGCTCGAAGAATTAGGCGTAGACGTGATAGAAGCGGGCTTCCCAATTTCCAGCCCTGGTGATTTTAATTCTGTAGTGGAAATTTCCAAAGCAGTAAAAAAGCCTACAATTTGTGCGCTTACCCGTGCCAATACGAAAGATATAGATGCGGCAGTGCAGTCGTTGCAATATGCTAAACATAAAAGAATCCATACTGGAATTGGCGCTTCCGATATGCACATCAAATATAAATTCAACAGTACACGCGAAGACATTCTTCAAAGAGCTGTTGATGCTGTGAAATACGCTAAGAAATTTGTTGAAGACATAGAGTTTTACGCCGAAGATGCTGGACGTGCCGATATAGTCTATTTAGCACAAATGGTAGAAGCTGTAATCGCTGCGGGAGCTACCGTCGTGAATATTCCTGATACCAACGGCTATTGTTTACCAGATCAATATGGATCAAAAATAAAATATTTGGTAGACAATGTGAAAAATATTGATAAAGCCATTATCTCAGTGCACTGTCACAATGATCTTGGTTTGGCTACTGCTAATGCAATGGCAGGGCTTACCAACGGAGCAAGACAAGTGGAATGTACCATTAATGGAATTGGAGAGAGAGCAGGAAATACTTCTTTGGAAGAAGTGGCAATGATTATTAAAAGTCATCAAACCTTAGGTTTAGAAACAGGAATCAATACAAAACAATTAGTGCCGATCAGTCGTCTTGTTTCTACCAGTATGAATATGATGGTGCAGGCAAATAAAGCAGTAGTAGGTAGAAATGCTTTTGCCCACTCGTCAGGAATTCATCAAGACGGTGTAATCAAATTCAGAGAGAATTATGAAATTATAAATCCTGAAGATGTAGGCGCTGGATCTTCTACAATCGTCCTGACCGCAAGAAGTGGAAGAGCGGCACTTTCTTACCGTTTAGAAAATATTGGTTATAAATTGAACAAAGAAAGCCTTGAAATCGCCTACAAACGTTTTCTGGAAATGGCTGACACAAAGAAACAATTGGAAGACGAGGATTTGACGGTGTTGATGAAGTCTATTGAGATTTTGAAGTAGTATATTTATACTCCATTAGTTGATGGCACATCGACTAATGGAGTAATTTAATTTTTTTAGTTGCCACTTGTTTTTTAATAAATATTTTTTTCGCCTTTGTTTGTGTTTTCACAAACAAATTTTTTTATGCAGCGGCGATCCGTTCTTATTAACTAAGTCGTTTGTGAAGACACAAACAAAGGCTCAAAAATTTCCCCGAGCTGAATTTCTACTATCCTCTTTATTGTTATGTCTGCTCAGATGTAATTTCAATAACACAGCCATATTACGGTTATTTGTCCCATAGGTATAGCTGCCCGTAACTTGTGTAAAACTCCCCCTTCTGAACTTCTACTATCCCCTTTATTGTTAGTACTTTTAGTAAGTGAATTGTTTTCCAAAAAGCAATTCAAAATTAAGGACCTAAAATTCAAATCCAATAAAATGACAGATTTCGTACACCTTCATGTACACACCCAATTCTCTCTTCTAGACGGAGCAGCCAGTATTTCTGGACTGATGAAAAAAGCGCAGAAAGACGAGATGAAGGCGATGGCTATTACCGATCACGGGAATATGTTTGGCGTGTTTAAATTTGTCGCGGAAGCTAATAAATACAATATAAAACCGATCGTTGGCTGTGAATTTTATTTGGTCGAAGACCGTCATAAAAAGAGTTTCACCAAAGAAGACAAAGATGTCCGTCGCCACCAATTGCTGTTAGCGAAAAATGCGGAAGGCTATAAAAATCTTTCGAAACTTTGCTCTCTTGGCTATATGGAAGGGATGTACAGCAAATACCCTCGGATTGACAAAGAATTGATTTTAAAATACCATAAAGGCCTTATCGCTACTACTTGCTGTCTAGGAGCAGAGGTGCCGCAAACTATTCTTAGAAAAACAGAAGAAGAAGCAGAAAAAGCATTTAAGTGGTGGCTCGATATATTTGGCGAAGACTATTATGTGGAAATACAACGCCATGGTATGGGCGAACAAGAGAAAGTAAATTCTGTACTCTTGAAATTTGCAGTTAAATATGGCGTGAAGGTGATTTGTTCCAACGATTCACACTACATCGATCAGGCGAATTCTAACGCACACGATATTTTACTTTGTATAAATACAGGAGAGAAGCAAAGCACTCCCACCGCCAAAGAATTTAACGACGAGAGCGGTTCTTCCAAAGGAACCCGTTTTGCTTTTTTTAACGATCAGTTTTATTTTAAAACAAAAGTAGAAATGGGGAAGCTTTTCCAAGACATTCCTCAGTCGTTGGATAATACAATGGATATTGTAGACAAAGTAGAGCCTTTGAAATTGAAGCGGGATATTATGCTTCCCAATTTTCCAATACCTGATGAGTTTAAGATCAACACAGGAGAAGGAGCAGATCAGTTGAATCAATGGGAATATTTGAAGCACCTGACGTATATGGGTGCAAAAAGGAAATACACAGACATTACATCCGAAGTTCAGGAGCGGATCGATTTCGAATTGTTTACAATTCGGACAATGGGATTCGCTGGTTATTTTCTAATTGTACAAGATTTTATAAATAAAGGAAAAGAAATAGGCGTATTTATTGGTCCTGGCAGAGGTTCTGCTGCAGGCTCGGTGGTTGCTTATTGTACGGGAATTACAAATATTGATCCCATCAAATACGATTTACTTTTTGAGCGTTTTTTAAATCCAGATCGTAAAAGCATGCCTGATATTGACACGGACTTTGACGATGCAGGTCGTCAGAAAGTGATTGATTATGTGGTAGAAAAATATGGAAAAAATCAGGTAGCCCAAATCGTAACGTACGGTTCTATGGCTGCCAAGATGAGTATCAAAGACGTGGCAAGAGTATTGGATTTGCCCTTGCAGGATTCAAATGCACTTGCAAAACTAGTTCCTGAAAAACCAGGTATCGAACTCAACTGGCTTTTGAAAGGGCCAATGAAAAAGTCCGACAAGAAAGATCCAAAGGACGAAAAAGAAAGAACATTGGAAGAAGACTTGAGTACGGAAGATCTTGAGAATGCAAAAAAACTTAGAGAAATTCTTGAAAAAGGAAAAGGATTAGAAACAGACGTACTTCGAGAAGCGCTGGTGTTAGAAGGATCGGTGAGAGGTACAGGTGTTCATGCTGCTGGTATTATTATTGCACCTTGCGATTTAACAGATTTAATTCCAGTAGCGACATCTAAAGAATCTACGTTATTACTTACGCAATACGATGGCAGAGTAATCGAAGATGCAGGTGTAATCAAGATGGACTTTTTGGGTTTGAAAACCCTTACGATCATCAAAGATGCACTTGCTATGATTAAGAAAAATCATGGTGTAGTGATGGATATGGACGAAGTAGATCTCGAAGATGTAAAAACTTTTGAACTATACCAACGTGCTGAAACCAACGGTACGTTTCAGTTTGAGTCTCCTGGAATGCAGAAACATTTAAAAGATCTAAAACCCGACACCTTTGGCGATTTGATTGCGATGAATGCCTTGTACAGACCAGGGCCGATTGAATATATTCCTGCTTACATAAGACGTAAACACGGTAAAGAGCCTATCACGTATGACTTGCCAGAGATGGAGCAATACCTGAAAGATACTTATGGCATTACCGTTTATCAAGAGCAGGTGATGTTGCTTTCGCAAAAGATAGCAGGATTTTCTAAAGGAGACGCCGATGTTTTGCGTAAAGCAATGGGTAAAAAAGATAAGGCTACACTTGATAAAATGAAATCTAAATTTATGGAAGGGGCTGCCAAAAATGGCCATCCTGCTGATAAATTAGAAAAAATATGGACGGACTGGGAAGCCTTTGCACAATACGCATTCAATAAATCGCACTCTACCTGTTATGCCTTTGTTGCTTTTCAGACGGCATGGTTAAAAGCGCATTATCCTGCAGAGTATATGTCCTCTGTGCTCACGCACAACATGAGTAATATTGATAAGGTTTCTTTTTTCATGGACGAATGCAAGAAAATAGGATGTACCGTTTTAGGTCCTGATGTAAACGAATCGGCCATGAATTTTGA
>JAYTHK010000114.1:0-5693 GCA_043732665.1 Cytophagales bacterium
ATTTAATTAATAGGTAGTTATTGTTTTAATTGATGATTTTATAGGTGTTATTGCCTTTTTATAAAACTTGATTTTTGTAGGTGTGAACATATTTTTCCATAAATATTTGAATAATATAAAAAAGGCTGTAATTTTGCACCTCCTTAACGGGAAGTATCTGCAAGGGCAGGTAAAGTTCTTTGTAAAAATTGAAAAAATCAGGGGGGAATACCAAAGCGGCCAACTGGGAAAGACTGTAAATCTTTTGTCTTATGACTTCAGAGGTTCGAATCCTCTTTCCCCCACCAGAAAGATTTTAAATTGAGAATGTTGAATTATTAAATTGGCTTTACCCCTGATTTAAAAATTTAAAATAGTAAAAGTTCAGATTTATAAATTGCGAGAGTAGCTCAGCTGGTAGAGCGGTAGCCTTCCAAGCTACAGGTCGCGGGTTCGAACCTCGTCTCTCGCTCAATTTTAAGCCGGTGTAGCTCAGGGGTAGAGTACGTCCTTGGTAAGGACGGGGTCGAGAGTTCAATTCTCTTCGCTGGCTCACTAATTAAAAAATGCATACTATCTATTATATAGTATTTATAAACAAAAAAGTAACAAACTAAATTTAAACAGAGGATTTTCAAATATGGCTAAAGAAAATTTTGACCGTTCTAAACCACACGTTAACGTGGGTACTATTGGTCACGTCGATCACGGTAAAACAACTCTTACTGCGGCGATTACAAAAGTTCTTTCAGAAAAAGGTCTTGCGGAGAAAAGAGATTTCTCTCAAATTGACAACGCTCCTGAAGAAAAAGAAAGAGGTATTACAATAAATACTTCTCACGTAGAATATTCTACTCTAAAAAGACACTATGCTCACGTTGACTGTCCAGGTCACGCCGACTACGTTAAAAACATGGTTACTGGTGCTGCTCAAATGGATGGTGCTATCCTTGTTGTTGCTGCTACTGATGGTCCAATGCCACAAACTCGCGAGCACATCCTTCTTGCTCGTCAGGTAGGTGTTCCCTCTTTAGTTGTGTTCATGAATAAAGTGGACATGGTTGACGATCCTGAATTATTAGAATTAGTGGAAATGGAAATAAGAGAACTTCTTACTTTCTATAACTTCCCTGGCGATACAATTTCTATCATTCAAGGTTCTGCTCTTGGTGGTCTTAACGGAGATGCTAAATGGGTAGCTACTATAGATGCATTAATGGACGCGGTAGATAATGATATTCCAATTCCTCCACGTTTGACTGACAAACCTTTCCTTATGCCAGTAGAAGATGTATTCTCGATCACTGGTCGTGGTACTGTTGCTACTGGTAGAATCGAAAGAGGTATCATCAATACAGGCGATGCAGTTGACATCATTGGTATGGGTGCTGAAAATCTTAAATCTACATGTACAGGTGTTGAAATGTTCCGTAAAATTCTTGACAGAGGTGAAGCTGGCGATAACGTAGGTGTGCTTTTGAGAGGTATTGAAAAAGAACAAATCAAAAGAGGTATGGTAATCTGTAAACCAGGTTCTACTACTATCCACACTGAATTTAAAGCTGAAGTTTACGTTCTTTCAAAAGAAGAGGGTGGACGTCACACTCCATTCTTCAACAAATACAGACCTCAGTTTTACTTCCGTACTACTGACGTTACAGGAGAAATCGTTCTTCCCGAAGGTGTTGAAATGGTAATGCCTGGTGATAACATCACTATTACTGTAAAATTAATCAATTCAATTGCAATGGAGAAAGGTCTTCGTTTTGCAATTCGTGAAGGTGGTAGAACAGTAGGTGCTGGTCAGGTAGTTGAGGTTTTAAAATAGTTATTATAACCAATAAAATGAGTGCGTTTTTGAATTTTTCAGAAACGCACTTGTTTATTTATTATATATTACCTAAGTTTGCAGTCCTGTTTTTGGGGTGCGATATTATACGGGTGTAGTTCAAGGGTAGAATGTCGGTCTCCAAAACCGCTGATGGGAGTTCGAATCTCTCCACCCGTGCACGGAGAAAGTAAAAGAATATGAATAAAGTATTTGGTTTTATAAAAGGTTCTGTCGATGAAATGACCAACAATGTTACCTGGTCAAAGTACAGCGAATTGCAAAGTAGCACGATTCTAGTGATTATTGCTTCTATGGTATTTGCGATATTGATTGGATTCATAGACTTACTGTTCAAAAATGTTATGGAATACATTTATTAGTTATTTCAAACTATGTTAGCGATGTCAGAACTACTAAATTGGTATGTAATAAGAGCCGTAAGCGGACAAGAGAAGAAGGTAAAAGGTTATCTTGAAAATGAAATTGTGCGTCAAAAGCTCAACGATTTTATTCCACAAGTACTTATTCCTTCCGAAAAGGTCTATGAAATGAGAAACGGTAAAAAAAGAGTAAGAGAGAGAAGTTTCTACCCAGGATATGTAATGATCTACGCAGATCTTACGCATGGAGAGGCGCTTCACACTATTACCAGTATTCCAGGTGTACTCGGCTTCCTTGGGTCCAACGTGGGTACTTCTAAGAAACCAGTTCCATTAAGGCAATCTGAAGTTAACAGGATGTTGGGAACGGTCGATGCCGTTGATGCTACGGTAGAAAAACTTGAAACACCTTTTATTATCGGAGAAACAGTGAAAGTGATGGACGGTCCATTCACCACTTTTACCGGTACAGTAGAAGAAGTGTTTGAAGAAAAGAAAAAGCTTAACGTAATGGTGAAAATCTTCGGACGAAATACACCAGTCGAGTTGCATTATAATCAAGTAGAGAAAAACAATAATTAAGAAATACTAAGATGGCAAAAGAAATACTTGGGTTTTTAAAACTCCAAATTAAAGGAGCGGCAGCAAACCCTTCACCTCCAGTTGGTCCTGCACTTGGATCGAAAGGTCTTAATATCATGGAATTCTGTAAGCAATTTAACGCTAGAACACAGGATAAACCAGGTGTAGTATTACCGGTATTAATTACAATATACAAAGATAAATCCTTTGATTTCGTTGTTAAGACTCCTCCTGCTTCCATATTACTTTTGGAGGCGTCTAAAGCGAAAAAAGGATCTGCAGAACCTAATAGAGTTAAAGTGGGATCAGTTACGTGGGACCAAGTTAAAACTATTGCAGAAACTAAAATGCCTGATCTTAACACTGCAAAATTAGATTCAGCAATGAAACTAATCGCAGGATCGGCAAGAAGTATGGGGATAACAGTTACGGGCAAAGCTCCGTGGGAAAACTAAAATAAAGTAGCAAAATGGGTAAATTAACAAAAAACCAAAAAAATGCTGCTGCCAAGTACGACGCTACCAAAGAATTTTCTTTGGCTGACGCTGCTCGTATTGTGAAAGATATAAGTTTTACCAAATTTGACTCTTCAGTAGACATCGACGTAAGACTCGGTGTTGATCCAAAGAAATCAGATCAAATGGTAAGAGGTATCGTAGCACTTCCTCATGGTACTGGTAAAGATGTACGAGTACTTGTACTTTGTACGCCTGATAAAGTTCAGGAAGCAAAAGATGCGGGTGCTGATCACGTTGGGTTGGATGATTATATTCAGAAAATCGAAGGTGGATGGGTAGATGTTGACGTTATTATCACAATGCCTACTGTAATGGCTAAAGTTGGGAAATTAGGTAAAGTATTAGGGCCAAGAAGCCTTATGCCAAATCCTAAATCTGGAACCGTTACACTAGATGTAGGTAAGGCAGTAAGAGAAGTGAAATCTGGTAAGATAGATTTCAAAGTAGATAAATATGGTATCGTTCACACAAGTATCGGTAAAACTTCTTTCTCTCCTGAGAAATTGGTTGAAAATGCTCAAGAAGTGATCGCTGTCATAGCTAAGTTGAAACCAGCTTCAGCCAAAGGTACTTATGTTAAAAGCATTACGCTTTCTAGTACAATGAGCACAGGAGTAGGTATAGACAAAGGAACAGTATCGGGGATATAATTTTTTAGACCCAAAAAAACGCAGTTCAAATGAAAAAAGAAGATAAAGGTATAATTATCCAAGAGCTGAGCGATAAGTTTGCGAAATTTAACTACTTCTACATTACTGATGCTTCAGGAATGACAGTAGAAAACGTAAATAAATTCAGAAAACTTTGTTATTCAAAAGGTATTGAATACAAAGTGGTGAAAAACTCTCTGATTAAAAAAGCTCTTGAATCTACCAAAACGGATTATTCTCCGTTTCATGGTACAGTATTAAAAGGTTTCTCAGGCATATTGTTTGCAGATTCTGGAAATGGTCCTGCTAAATTGTTAAAGGAATTTTACAAAACAGGAATTGACAAACCAAAATTGAAAGGTGCTTCAGTAAACAGCGATTTATTTATTGGCGAAAACCAATTGGATGTATTGGCTACTCTGAAATCTAAAAATGAACTCATCGGAGATATTATCAGCGCGTTGCAATCACCTGCTCAGAATGTTATCTCTGGTCTTCAATCAGGAGGTCAAAAAATTTCTGGTGTTCTTAAAACTCTTTCTGAAAGACCCGAATAATAAACTAATAATTAATTAAAAATTGTAAATCGTAAACTAATAATAAAATGGCAGATTTAAAAGTAGTAGCTGAGCAGTTAGTAAACTTAACTGTAAAAGAAGTAAGCGAATTAGCTAAAATATTGAAAGATGAGTATGGTATCGAACCAGCAGCAGCAGCTCCCGTAATGATGGCTGGTGGCGCAGGTGCTGGTGCAGCAGTAGTAGAAGAAAAAACAGCTTTTACTGTAGTTCTTAAACACGGTGGTGGTCAAAAATTAGCGGTCGTTAAACTTGTAAAAGATCTTACTGGTTTAGGTTTGAAAGAAGCTAAAGAACTAGTTGATGGTGCTCCTAAAAACGTTAAAGAAGGTATTGCTAAAGACGAAGCAGAAGCTCTTAAGAAACAACTTGAAGAAGCTGGTGCTGAAGTAGAGATAAAATAAGTTTTAAGCTTATTTTGTTTTATACCAAAAGAGCCTAAAACAACGGATAGGCCTGACAAAACTGTCAGGTCTTTTCCTGTTTGTAGGTGCATTTTTAAAGGCTTTAAACTAATTTTCAAAGTAAGATCCAATAGATCGCTTTGAATTTCAATTAGTTACAACTAAATTAAATAAAAAGAACGTTGGCTACAATTAAAAAAACTGATAGGATAAGTTTCGCAAAGGTTAAAAACCTACTCGAATATCCTGATTTCTTGGAGGTACAAGTCCAATCATTCAAAGATTTCTTTCAAATAGAAACTCCTGCTGAAAACAGGATTCAAGAAGGTCTGTTCAAGGTATTTAAAGAAAATTTCCCAATCTCTGATTCAAGGGAAAATTTCGTACTTGACTTTATCGATTTTACAATCGATCCTCCCAAATACTCTGTAGATGAAGGTATCGACCGCGGTCTTACTTATTCTGTTCCTTTGAAAGCAAAACTTCGCTTAACTTGCAACGACAAGGATAACGAAGATTTCAAAACAATCGAGCAAGAAGTATTTCTTGGAAATATTCCTTATATGACAGATAAAGGTTCTTTTGTCATCAACGGTGCTGAAAGAGTAATTGTTTCTCAGCTTCACAGATCTCCAGGTGTGTTCTTTGCACAAAGCAAGCATACAAATGGTACTAAGTTGTATTCTGCTAGAATTATTCCTTTTAAAGGTTCTTGGATAGAATTTGCAACGGATGTGAACAATGTCATGTATTCGTACATCGACAGAAAGA
>JAYTHK010000115.1:0-16663 GCA_043732665.1 Cytophagales bacterium
ACCTTGAGTATTATCCACTTTGGGAATAGCTTTTTGATTTGATAATTTGACAATTTGGTGATGTGCCGATTTGATGATTTGATGATGAAATAAGTTTGAATGCATTTAAAAAGTGAGGGTGTTTGTCAAAAAAAAGAAAAGCACAGACTAATTTTCTTTTTTTTGACATCACCAAATTATCAAATCCATTTATTATTTACAATTTTTATTTACAACATCTGCAACTTCACTATTTCCAAGCTCTCCCGATTTTTTAAAATCTTTGCAAGCATCGTCTTTCTTGTCTAATTTAATTTCTATAATTCCTCTGTTAAAGTAAGCCGTAGCATTTTCTGGTTTTAATTCTATAAGAGCATTCAAATCACTTAACGCACCTTCCATATCTTTCATAGAAACTCTTACGTCTGCCCTTTTTTGATAGATGTAAAAATTATAAGGATTTATTTCTATATAGCTTGTATAATCTGCCTCTGCCTTTGCGTATTTGCCCATCGCAGTATATGCTACTGCTCTATTTATATATGGATCTAATCCTTGAGGATCTAGTTCTATTACCATACTGAAATCAGAAACTGCCTGTTCGTACATTTTTAAGTTCATACAGGTATTTGCACGACTATAATAAAAGTCATTTACAATTGAATTTATGTGAATGGCAATATTAAAGTTTGCCAAGGCACTGGTATAATTTCTAATATAATGTTGCGCAAGGCCAATCCTATGATAGATATAAGCGTCTTTCTTCTTTGTGGTATCAGAAGATGCTGCAATTTCTTTGAGATCGATATTTTTAGCAATTTCAAGATCTTCAAGTGCTTCATTATATTTACCTAATTTAATTTTAGAATCTGCTCTGTGAAAATAAAAATCCTTGTTGTCCTTTTCAAATTTTATCGCATTTGTAAAGAATATAATAGCCTTTCCGTCATTACCTATCTTTGATTCTATGACTCCTGTAATATAATCAATCTCAGCACCTGGTTTTAATTGACTACATCTTTCAAAATCTTTAAGCGCCTCTGGATACAAGCCCATTATGTTATAAATCAAACCTCGTTCATAATGAGCACTATAATTTTTACTATCCATTTCTATCAACTTTGTATAGTCTTTAACCGATTCATCGTCAAGACCTACTTTCGAATTTAAACGCCCACGACTGAATAAAGCTTCCTTATTTTGTGAATTCAATTTAATCACCTGATCATAATCCCCTACGGCCTGAAAACTGTTTCCAAGTTTTTCATTTGTGTAACCTCTGTGCAAATAAGCAGTTTCATATTGAGGATAAATAGTCACCGCAGAAGTGAAATCGTTCAACGCCTCTGCATAATTTTCTTTTTTAAAATTCTCTACTCCTTTTTGGAAGGCTTTTTTTGCAGAAGGCGCTATACGGGCATTAATGCCAGCATAAGAACTTGTTATGAATCCCAAAATGAACGATAATAATAATACTTTCGCTTTCATAAATTTATTTGTTTGTAATCCCCGCTATCTATCTTCTAATTATGTATAGTATACGTAATCAAAACACCTTGGTTACATAGCATTATTTATATTTTTATAAAATAAACAGGAATAATGCTATAAAAAGATTTTCATGTACCAAAAAAATAAAATTAGTAATAAAATTGAAAGATATAGCCGATAATTATATATAAAATAATTGATTATCAACTAATAAAATTTATTTTTTAGCTATTTCTATTTCTATTTCTACAACATCAGCATTGGTTTCATCACTCAATTCTATGCTATATGTTCCATCCTTTGAAGTCCAAACTTCATCGTCTCTGTCGTTTACTTTAAATTGACCATAACGTTCAGAAAAATATCCTTGGAAGTCATCGATCAACGTTTCTTCAGGAGTAGCATCTTTATCCTCTATAAACTCTAAGCCAAAGCTTTTTACTTTTCTTGCAGCATCAAAATAATAAATTACTTCACAGTATTCTTTTCCATTAATTGGAACTCTATATACAAGAGCTCCAGCTGTTTCTGCTTCTAATTTAGCATCTTCGGTTGCTTTAATTTTATCTATAGAAGTGCCGAAATCATATCCTCTTACTACCCCTACCAGATCTGTTTTGATAATTTTTTGTATTTCTAGACTATGTTTTTTCAAAATCCCCTGAGAATATGATTTTGTATACACTAGAGCCAATATTGTAATAAATAGGATGGCGATTTTTTTCATAATATATTGATTTATTTCACTATAACTCTACAAATATATAGTATTGATTATTTCTATCAAACCTAATTACTTATTAGTTTGAAAATTTATGGACAAAAAGCACAACAAGACTGCTCAACAACTTATTTCTCCTCGTCTCCTTCTTCCTCTTCACGCATAGTACTCTTAAACCTTTTCTTTCTTATGTCTGTGATAAATTTGCTCCACGCAAATGGGTTGGTCAATGCTAAAGAAGGAGAAACAATATTATAGCGGGTATCAGAATTTTGTATTTGCTTCTGCATATAATAACGATGATTTTCAGCACCACTAGCAGAGGTAGAATACAACATACGCTTCAAAACCTGTTCATTTAGATTTTTATTCATGTTATGCATATCTTGCTCTGGCAATTTGAGGCTTAAAAAGGCCTCTTTAAATAAATGTTCTGTTGGCCAAGGAAATATTTCAACAGTAGGCATCATTACCGTATCTTCTATCAACTCGATAATAAGACTCATGTGGTCACGCGTTAAGGTATCGGGCACCACGTATCTCCTAAGTTTATAGCCCAGTGAATTAATCAAAATACTATCTCCCAGTAAAGCGGGCAAAGAAAAGTAGCCGACATAATTGGTAGTAGTACCTCTGCCCGAATTTGATATATACACCACTACTCCTGGCACTCCATATAAGCTATCTCCGCTCACCACAAGACCCGAAACTTGCACTACTTTAGAACTGGGAGGATTCTGAGCATGCACAGAAAAGCCTGCCAGCAGGCAAACTGTTGAAATCGCTATTTTTATATTTTTGACCACTTTTAGTGTTACGATAATTGAAATCTAAAATTATCAATTCTTTTACGAATATCGTCAATGTATAGTATATTTATACTAGAAAACTTAAAATTCACCTTTTGGAACTTCAAAAAGGAACAGGCATTTTCAAATGCTTCAGCGACGAAGCGAGAGTACGAATACTACACCTCATCTATAAAACAGAAGAAATGTGTATATCTGACCTCGAATTAATATTGGATTATACGCAAACCAAGACCTCAAGGCATCTTGGTTACTTAAAAAATAACGGTCTTTTAAATTATCGAAAAGCCGATCAATGGATTTATTATTTTATCAATCCTGAATATAAAAAAATGATAGGCGACCTTATGAATTATTTTGACAAAAATAAACTTCTTCGAGACGATCTATACGAATACAGAACGCTCTACACTAATAGTGAATTAGCAGTAAGACAACTGCATGTTAAACAGAAAAAATTCAAATTACCTCCACTTTAAAATACTACGTGAATTATTTATGAAATACAAAAAACATATATTTATTTGTACCAATCAAAAAGAGGAGGGCAAACCTTGCTGTGGTGAAAAAAACGGAATGGAATTGGTTGAAGCATTTAAAACACTCGTAAAAAAAAATAAATTAAATACAGAAGTAAGAGCTCAAAAAGCAGGATGCTTCGACACTTGTACTTTCGGTCCTTCCATAGTGGTATACCCCGAAGGTATATTCTATGGAAAAGTTCAACTTTCGGATGTGGAGGAAATTTTCAACGATCATATTGTAAATAACAAACCAGTAGAACGCTTAATTCTAAAATTCTAATGGCTCATTACAAACATATTTTCTTTGATTTGGACCATACAATTTGGGATTTCAATACTAATTGCCGTCTAGCGCTTGATGAATTGCATGAAAAATATTCGTTCTCAAAACTGGGTTTTTACAAAGAAGAATTTTATGCTGTCTATAAAGAAATAAACGACAGAATGTGGCAAGGCTATCACAAAGGGAGTATTACCAAAGAAGATATTCGTTCCAAACGATTTGAATATACATTCTCTCAACTTGGTCATGAAAAATCTAAAATTCCAAAAAATTTGGACGATGAATTTTTAATATCCTGCCCTGCAAAAGGACAAGTATTTCCTTTTACTCATGAGTCTTTAGAATATTTACTAAGCAAAAAATATATACTCCATATAATAACCAACGGTTTTAAGGAAACACAGCATATAAAACTTTCGACCTCTAATTTATCGAATTATTTTACACATATAATAGAATCGGATGTTTGCGGATTTATGAAACCTGACAAAAGAATTTTTGATTTTGCGCTAGATTTGGGCAACGCTTCCGCTAAAGAATCGATCATGATTGGAGACGACTTACAAGCTGATATTATCGGGGCTCGATCCGCAGGGATTGATCAAATTTTTATCAACCGAAACAATTACAGTCATACCGAAAAAATTACTTACGAAATCGATTGTTTGAGCAAATTAATGGACATTCTTTAAGCAATTTGTAAATTATGAATGTTGAATTATAAATTAAAATAAAGAAGTTTAACTCATAACTCAACATTCATAATTTCACTTACATATTCAAATACTTCATCAACAAATCTAATCGTTCTTGATCGTTATTGACAAGTTCTGTTTCGTAAAATTGAGCAACTACATTATAACCGTAACGCTCCAAAGTAGCAACTGTCCTACCCAAATCTATTTTACTAAGTTTGAGTGTAAGGTTAACTTGTCCTGAAGCATTCTCGTTTGTTACCACAAACGAACTAAGGATTTTACAATCGTTCGATTCTATCAAGCGACTAATTTGTGCCATAGAATAATCCTGATCTTTCATGCTGAGCAGAAGAATACCGCCTGGCCCTTGGCTGGCGAACATTTGAGCGATGGCATTAGCTGTTTCATTCAAAGAAACGACTCCCAGAAATTTTTTACTTTCATTTATCACTGGCAATATTTGCAACTTATTACGAGAAGCTAATTTCACAACGTCGTAATAATGTGTCCCAGGCAATACATTCAAGTCCTTATAATCAAGTCTAAATTCCGAAATCTTTTTATTAAGATTTTCAGCATCCAAGAGTGTGTCCTCTAATAACAATCCTTGAAATATATTTTTATCTACCACTGGCAACTGAGACAAACGTAGTTCTTCCATCCAATGTTTGGCTTTCTCCCCTGAATCGGAAAGCTTCAAAGGTGGAATCATTTCGTTTATCAAATCTTCTGCTACCATTTATGAGCTATGTTTATCAAGAAAATCTTGTACGTATTTATTGAACTTATCTGGGTGTTCCATCATTGGTGCATGTCCGCATTTGTCAATGAATTTCAACTCAGAATTTGGTATCAATCTATTAAATTCATGTCCTACAATAGGCGGTGTAATTGTATCGTTCAATCCCCATACTAATAACGTAGGAATTCCAATATTTGTTATGTCGTTTGCCATATTGTGTCTCTGTGCCGACTTTGCAATACTTACGATACGCAGACATTTTTGGATGCTTGATACAATATCAAAAACTTCGTCTACTAATTCTTTTGTAGCAGTCTTTGGATTGTAAAAAGTATATCCAACGCGCTGTTGCACATAATCATAACTTCCTCTTTTTGGATAAGAACTTCCCATGGAACTTTCAAACAAGCCTGAGCTACCTGTAAGAACCAGATGATCTACTTTGTTTTTATTATTCAATGTATAAACCAATGCAATGTGACCACCCAAGGAATTTCCCAAAAGGGTCATATTTTCAAGTGATTTCATCTTTACAAATCGATCAATAAAACCTACAAGCCCTTCGATACCTGCAGATCTGATGGGCATCTCGTAAATTGGCATAAGAGGAATAATTACTCTGTATTTTGAAGAAAAGCATTTAATAACTCCTTCCCAATTACTAAGAGCACCAAATAAGCCATGCAACAAAAGGAAAACTTTACCTTTTCCTTCGTCAATGTATTTAAACTCACCTTCTTCTCTAATTATAAACGGCATATAAGCTATTGTATATTTATGTTACATAACGTTGCAAAGTACTATAAAGTTTGAAATTTTCAATTCAAATTAATTTCCTTGCATTTTTTATTTTTCAACATTTCATATATAGACGCAACGTCATGCATCTGTATATGAAATGTTGAAAAAAATTAACCTAACAAGCTCTTTACCAAAGATGAAACAAGTTTTCCATCTGCCAAACCTGCTAGTTCTTTCGTAGCCAAGCCCATCACTTTTCCCATATCAGCAGCACTAGTAGCTCCTAACTGAGTTATGATTGCCTGTACCTTTACTTTTACTTCTTCTTCAGAAAGCTGTTTTGGCATATAACGTTCTATCACAGCAAGCTCCATCAATTCTTTTTCTTCCAAATCTTTTCTTCCTTGCTGTGCAAATACTTCTGCAGATTCTTTTCTTTGCTTAGAAGCTTTCGCTAAAAGTTTTATTTCCGCTTCTTTCGTCAACTCTTCTTTTGCCCCTTTTTCAGTTTCAACAAGCAATATTTGTGATTTTATAGCTCTTAAAGCAAGTAACTCGCCCTGATTTTTTGCTAACATAGCCTTTTTGATATCTCCATCAATTTGTTCTTTTAAACTCATTTTATTTTGAATTTTATAGGTTTAATAATCAACTTTGTTCAAATATACATTCTCTTTTAGAATTTAAAAATATGACACGTTTAAGTGTAAACATCAATAAGATAGCAACACTCCGAAATGCGAGAGGCGGAAATAATCCAGATGTCATCAAAACAGCGCTTGATTGTGAACGATTTGGAGCAGAAGGAATAACCGTACACCCACGTCCAGACGAGCGTCATATCCGTTACGACGATGCTCGGGAATTGAAGAAAGTACTAAAAACGGAATTTAACATTGAAGGTAATCCTGATAAAAAATTTATAGCTCTTGTACTTGAAGTAAAACCAGCGCAAGTGACGCTCGTTCCGGATGAACCAGGAGCAATTACTTCCAATCAAGGTTGGAATACAGTGAAGCATTTGGATTTTCTGAAAGAGATCACAAAAGAGTTTCAAAAAAATAATATCCGCGTTTCTCTTTTTGTAGACCCTGTTGTAAGTATGGTGGAAGGTGCCGCCAATGCTGGTGCTAATCGTGTAGAATTGTATACAGAACCTTACGCTACTAATTTCTACAAAAATAAAGAACAAGCAATAATCGATTACATAAAAGCTGCAGAAGCCGCCGCCAAATCAAACCTTGGACTCAACGCCGGCCATGATTTAGATTTACATAATCTTCGTTACCTAAAAGAAAAACTCCTAAATCTTGACGAAGTTTCCATAGGGCATGCACTCATTTGTGATGCGCTTTACTACGGGTTGGAGAACACAATTCAGATGTATTTAAGAAAACTGAACTGAGACATTAGATTTTAGACATTAGAGGTTATAAAAATAATCCTAAGTCCTAAAATCTAATGTCTAAAATCTAAAAATATGAACCTATACTACAGAGAACTTGGCGAGGGAAACCCTCCTATCGTGATACTCCACGGAGTATTCGGCTCTTCCGACAACTGGTTTACAGTGTCAAAAGGATTAGCCGAAACGCATAAAATATATTTGCTAGACGCCCGGAATCATGGACAATCTCCGCACACCGATGATTTTAATTACGACATAATGGCGGATGATTTACTTGAATTTATTAACCAGCACCGACTTATTAAACCTATTATTATTGGTCATTCCATGGGTGGGAAAACGGTGATGAAATTTGCGGTAAAATATCCTGATGCTTTTTCTAAAATGGTCGTTGTAGATATTTCTCCTCGCTATTATAAACCGCACCACCAAACGATAATAGATGGACTAACTGCTATTCCTATTGATAATCTAAAGACAAGACAAGAGGCTGACGATATTCTAAAAACATTTGAACCAGAACTTGGTGTTAGACAATTTCTACTCAAAAATATTTACCGCAACGAAGAAAATGGGTTTAGCTGGCGTATGAATTTTGAGGTGATAAAAAATAAAATAGAAAATATCGGAGAAGCTTTAGAAGAAGGAGCTAAAATAACTAAACCAACCTTATTCGTGCGGGGAGCTAATTCAAAGTATATTCAAGAAAAAGATATTGAATTAATCCATACTATTTTTTCTGATGCCAGTATAGTCACGATAGAAGGTTCAGGGCATTGGGTACAAGCGGAGAAACCGAAAGCGTTTTTGGAAGCGGTGAAAGCGTTTTTGTAGAGTTTAAAGGACTTTCTGGTGGGAACGCAAGCAAGCGGTGGCTACTCTGTAATTTTATATTAAAGTGTAAAGGTGTTAATGTTTTTGCAACAACATTATAATAAGATCAATTAAAAAAATCGGCACAATTCTCAAATCCACGCAATCCATGGTACAGACTTGTATTTATAACAATTTTTATGTATATTTATTATAAGCAAATTTTTTATGAAAACTAAGAAAAATAAAACACTCCACTTACCCATAATCATTGAACAGGATGAAGATGGAATTTACATTGTCTCCTGCCCAACTTTTAAAGGCTGCCATTCTCAGGGCAAAACGGTGGACGAGGCAATGAGTAATATCAAAGAAGTAATAGAAATATGTTTGGAAGACGAAAATTCTGAACCAGTAAATCATTTTATAGGTTTCAGAGAGCTTGAATTCGTTACTGCTTAATTATTTTCTACTTTTTATTTTTATCAAATCTTATGGCTAAATCTTTTGTTGTTTTAGATAAGAATTTTATTAAATTTTTAAAATATATAGAATTTTCTGTTGTCCGAATAAACGGTTCACATCATCGTTTGAAACATCCCGATGGACGAGTGACTACTATTCCAGTTCACAAAAATGAAGACCTATCTAAAGGACTTCTCCGTAAAATAATAAAGAAGACTTAAATCTTATTCAAGAGGAATTTGAAGAACTTTGGAATGATTGGAAGTAATTGTGTATCGAAATTAAAGCCCTTGTTGGGATCACGCTAACAAATTTCATATATGCGCAGAATATCCGAATATTCAGAAATCAACGCAATCCTGGAGTCGTTTGTCAGCTTAAATACACGATACTAATGCATATACACCCCAAACTTATTCTCCTCAAACACTACATCGATATGTTCTTTCAATGTAGTAGCAATAGAATAACCAATATAATCGGGTGACACTGGAAAATTATTATGACTGCGGTTTACGATTACTGCGGTTTGAAGTTTTTTTAATGGAATAGTTAAAAATGGCTGGAGACTGTATACAAGGGTGCGTCCAGTATTAAGAACATCGTCGGTTACTACTACTACTTTATCTTTTAACGAATTTATATCTGTATCAAGCTTTACTTCACGTTGACTTTTAGCAGCTTTATCAATCGTAATTTTTACAAGTCCGATTTTTAATTCACAAATCTGTTTCAGTTCTTTCACTAACAACTCAGCAAAAAAATAACCTTTGTCATAAATACCCGCAATTGTAATTTCTTGTTCTTGATAATTGCGCTCATATATCTCATAAGCAATCCGCTTGATTTTTTGAAGCGTTTCCTTTTTATCAAGTATGATATTAGTCTCCGACATAAATTACTCGTTTTAGAATTCAATATTAAGTAATTTAATTTTGAATTTTAAGTTTTGAATTTTGAATTTTAAAACTGCCTTGAAATTGGATCACAATCGCCTTATTATCAGAAATTTAAACATAATATCGATATTTTCAATAATATTTTGGCATAAAAGACAGATTTTACCTATCTTTGCATTCCTTTTGATAGAAATACAAAATTAATTAATATGAAAAAAGATATTCATCCAAATTACAAAGCGGTAGTATTCGAAGATACTTCAAGTGGGTTCAAATTCCTTACTAAATCTACTGCAAACACTAAAGATACAATTGTTTGGGAAGACGGCAATACTTATCCTTGTATGAAAATAGAGGTTAGTTCTGCTTCTCACCCATTTTATACTGGCAAGAAAATGTTCTTGGATACTGCAGGTAGAGTGGAAAAATTCCAGAAAAAATACGCCAAAAAATAAGGCTCAAAATAAATTTAAACACATTTAAGAGTCTCTGTGAACATTTCATGGAGACTCTTTTATTTTTGTACTATGAACTTCATCCTCTTTGACGATAACGAATACAGAATAGACCTTCTCCCACTAACCTTCACAAGACCTGTGGCGGATATTCGGATTGGGATTTTTAGAATTTTTGAAAAATGGGAAAGACGCCTCGGCACAAAGGTTTCTTTCAAAACAGACATCTATCTTTCCAAAAAATTTCCAATAATAGAAAACAATGATTCTATCTACATCAACGGAAGTGTATGTCCCACTTCTGAACTGCTTTCTGCGATTTCTAAACTAGAAAACGGAGCAGCACTCGTACAAAACGACACTTTAATAGCCTACAGAAATGAGGCTAAAACGAAAAAAAGTTTCGAGGGAGAACTCACCATTCTTCGCAAAACCTGGGATATATTTACGAATAACGGCAAAGAACTCCGTAAAGATTTTGAACTGGTTAAAAAATCAGGAAAATCGGTAGGTATTTCTGATCCACATACAAAAATTTACAGCCCTGAAAATATTTTCGTGGAAGAAGGCGCAAAAGTATATGCCGCTACACTCAATGCTGAATTTGGTCCGATTTATTTGGGAAAAAATTCCGAAGTACAAGAAGGTGCTATGATTCGTGGAGCTTTTGCACTTTGTGAAAGTTCGGTAGTGAACATGGGAGGAAAAATGCGTGGTGACAATACCATAGGACCATTTAGCAAAGTAGGCGGTGAAGTAAGTAACTCCGTTTTTTTCGCCTACAGCAATAAAGCGCACGATGGTTTCATGGGTAACTCTGTAATAGGCGAATGGTGCAACTTTGGCGCCGATTCTAATACTTCAAACCTAAAAAACAACTACGCTAATATTAATGTCTATTCATACAAAAAGAAAAAATACATAAACTCAGAACGCCAGTTTTGTGGCCTCATTATGGGTGACCATTCTAAATGCGGGATCAATATTATGTTTGATTCTGGAAGTGTAGTAGGTGTAAATTCAAGCGTATACGGAACAAAATATTCACCAAAATTTATACGCTCCTTTTCCTGGGGAGACATTGAAAACCTTGAAATCTTCCGCTTAGACAAGGCATTAGAAGTAGCGGAAAAAGTAATGGCACGCAGGAATATACCGCTTTCAGAAATGGATAGAGAAATTTTGACGAAGGTATATGAGATGGAGGTTTTGAATGGTTAAAAGTGAAAGGTTAAAAGTAATTAATATGAAAAAATTTAGTCTTTGTTGGCAGCCAGTCAATAAAGACTAAAATAATGAAAGTGTTTTTAATTATTTTAGTCTTTATTTTATTAAAAAAAAGAAAGAATAATCATTTTTATAAATAAATTTTTAATTAAGAATGTTTCCAATATTGGAAACTATATAGTACTTTTATAAACGATTAATTCGATGTAATACTTTCAAACAAAGTTCTTAGAAGAAGCGGACAAATTTATTAGTGAACTTTATTCTAAAGCTTCTAGAAAAGTATTTTACAATATTGACCTTGCGGAGAAAATAAATGACACAAAGCTTTTTGAAAAATTACAAAAAGACATTTGGGAATTTAGAACAAAGTTCGGAGGCAACCAGATACGATTACTAGCATTTTGGGACAAATCCAATAAGACTTAACCGTTAGTATTTGCAGCACATGGTTTTATAAAAAAGGTAGACAAAGTACCGGCAAATGAAATTGAAAGAGCCGACAAAATAAGAAGGGAATATTTCCATCATAAAAATAATTAATATGGCTAAGAAAGAACTAAAATCGTACTCACTTGCCAAAATGAAAGACAAACACATCGGTAAAGTTGGAACTAAAGAGAGAGATGAGTACGAATATGAACTTCGTATGGATGTATTAGGGCAAATGATAAAAACAGCAAGACAAGGGCGTAATTTAACTCAAGAACAACTTGGCAAACTTATTGGCGTACAAAAGGCTCAAATATCAAAACTCGAAAGTAGTGCCAATAGTGCAACGATTGATACTATATTGAAAGTTTTCAAAGCGTTGAAAGCGGATATTCATTTTAATGTAACTCTTGAGAAACAATACTTGAAATTGGTATAACTTTAAAGCTTAAAGAATTAAATAATTGATAAATTAGTAATAGATAAATATTTCATAATAAAACCTAGAAGACAATACCATAAACACAAAAAAACATCATATAAATGGCAGAATTTTTTAGATACGTAGGGAGTTTTATATTACTTAGAAAAAACTCATAAAACTATGTTATAGAATGTATGTAAAGCATAATATGTTACTAATTATTAGTAATAATTAAACATTAACAATAAAAAAATGTTATTCGCAGATATACCAGGACAAGAAGATACCAAGAAAACACTGATCAACTCAGTGAAGAAAAACCATATTGCCCACGCTCAACTTTTCGCAGGAAAAGAAGGTAGTGCAAACATGGCTATGGCACTGGCCTATGGAATGTATATCAACTGTGAGGCTCAAAAAGAAAACGATTCATGCGGAGAATGTGCTTCCTGTTCTAAATTTAAAAAATTAATTCATCCTGACCTTCACTTTATATTTCCTGTCAATACAACGAAAGAAGTTCCGAAAGATGCTGTTAGCGCTTTGTTTATGAAGGAATGGAGAAGTTTTTTAATCAATAACCCTTACGCAACTATTCACAGTTGGGGCGATACGATAGGAACGGAAAACAAGCAACTTATTATTAATACAGACGATAGCAGAAGTATAATCAAAGCGCTTTCGCTAAAATCTTTTGAAGGAGAATACAAAGTGATGATCATTTGGCTTCCAGAGCTTATGAAAACGGAAGGGGCAAATGCTATTCTGAAAATTCTGGAAGAACCTCCTGCCAAAACAGTATTCCTGATGGTGAGCAATAACATCGACCGGCTTTTGACTACGATACAATCGAGAACTCAAAAGGTGATGATCCCCTCATTTTCAGACGATGAGGTGAAAAAATATATTATAGAAAAGTATTCGGTGGAAGATAAAAAAGCTACCCGCATTGCCTTTCTAGCAGACGGCAATATGGACGCTGCAATCCGCCTTACCGATGAGCACGAGACAGAAGACAACCACGATATGTTTCGTGACTGGATGCGCCTTTGTTATAATTTATATAAGAAAACAAATAACCTAATCGAGCTTAACCAATGGACAGAAGCCTTTGGTGCGTTGGGTCGTGAAGGTCAGAAAACAATGCTTCAATATGGGATCAACATTATGCGTGAAACCCTTGTTTTCAGACACACCGCTCAACAATTGGTAAGACTTCAACAAGAAGACTTGGTTTTTGTAGAAAAATTCTCTCAAACCCTCACGGACGAAATGATTGAAACAGTGAGTAATCGCCTAAATGAGACTTTTTACCATATAGAACGTAATGCGAGTGCCAAAATTACGTTTATGGACACGTCTTTTTTTATCGCCTCTATTTTCAATAAAAAACAATAAAGGTATATTTGCCTAAAGAGATTAATTCTCTTTTAATAAAAAATGAATACTAAAATCAGAATTGGCACCCGTTCTTCAAAACTTGCTTTGTGGCAAGCTCACTATGTAGAATCACTTCTTCAAAAAAGTGGATTGGAAACAGAAATTGTTACCATGGAAACGAAGGGTGATATAATTTTAAATCAGCCTCTTTCTGAAATTGGCTCTAAAGGATTATTCACCGAAGAATTGGAAGTGAAGTTAATGGTTGGAGAAATCGACATTGCCGTGCATAGTGCCAAGGACATGCAATCTGAGCTCAACGAAGGACTAGAAATTATAGCTTTTACAGAAAGAGAAAAACCGAACGATGTATTGGTAAGTTTTGACAAAAAATTTTCTCTCCAAGATTCATCCAGTGAATTAGTTGTGGGAACTTCTTCCACAAGAAGAAAAGCCGTTTTAAAAAGAAATTATCCTCATGTAAAAATTGTAGAATGTAGAGGAAATTTACAAACCCGTTTCCGGAAAATGGAGGAAGGGCAATACCAGGCCATGCTGCTCGCATACGCAGGGGTTCATCGTATGGGATACGACGATAATATTGTAAAATTATTCCCTCTAGATGAATTCACTCCAGCTGTAGGACAAGGTTCTGTTGCCATAGAAATATCCTCTTCGCTTGACAAACTTAAAAAAGAAAAAATACGAACGCTTACCAACCATATAGAAACTGAATATTGTTTACTGGCAGAAAGAGCCTTTCTGAAAAAATTACAGGGCGGTTGCAGTGTTCCTTTATTTGCTTTGGCAACTTTCAACTCAGATATCATAACGATCCGCGGTGGCATTATCAGTCTTGACGGAAAAGAACTTATTGAAGAGTCCGTTTCAGGAGAAGCAAAAAATGCATTTTCTATAGGAGAAGCATTAGCGAACTCTTTATTAAAAAAAGGGGCAGGCATAATTTTAGAAAATATTAAATTACAAAAAAATAAATAACTTTATTTACAATGAAAAAACTAACAACCAGTCTAGTATTGTCTTTGCTATTTATTAGCTTTTTTGCTATTGGACAAGAAAAGAAAAAACTTCCTAAAACAGATTATGTTATAACTATGGATACTGATTTTGGTCAGATGATTATTCTTTTGTACGATGCTACACCAAAACACAAAGAGAACTTTATTAAATTAGATATTACAGGATTTTACAATGGCACAACTTTTCACCGTATCATCAAAGATTTCATGATTCAAGGTGGAGATCCAAATTCCAAAGATTCTCTTCCTACCAACGATGGTATAGGTGGTCCTGGCTATACCATTCCAGCTGAATTCATTCCATCACTAAAACACGTTAAAGGAGCATTAGCCGCTGCTCGAATGGGAGACCAAATAAATCCCAAAAAAGAATCGAGTGGTTCTCAATTTTACATCGTTCACAACGCAAAGGGAACTCCTTTTTTAGACGGAAGCTACACCGTTTTTGGTCAAGTAGTAAAAGGATTAGAGGTGGTAGATGAAATCTCAGAACAACCAAAAGATATGAGAGACCGTCCTTCAAAAAGTATCACCATGAAAGTAGGTGTCAAGAAGATGAAGGTGAAACAAATTATCAAGCTATATAATTGCAAAATGTTTTATAACTAGACATTATACCTTAGAAAAAATATTTAATGTCTAAATTTTAATCTCACTGAGATATGAAAAAAATATTAATCACTGGTTCAAACGGACTACTAGGACAGAAGCTTATAAATTTGCTTGCTGGGAAGGCCGGTTATCAATTATTGGCTACCGCTAAAGGAGAAAATAGACTTGGAGACATCGGAAAGCCTTACAATTATAAAGCGTTAGACATTACGAATATAAACGAAGTAGATAAAATAGTCACTGATTTTAAACCTGATTTCATTATTCACACTGCTGCTATGACCAACGTAGATCAATGTGAAACAGACAAAGAAGGTTGTACTCTATTGAATGTTTCGGCAACAAACTATTTAGTACAAGCGGCAGAAAAGAACAATTGCTTTTTCATTCATCTCTCTACCGATTTTATTTTTGACGGCACCAAAGGTCCACTTATAGAAGAAGATGCTCCGAATCCAATTAGTTTTTATGGACAGAGTAAATTAGATGCAGAAAAAATAGTGATCGAAAGCAACCTTCGCTGGGCTATACTGCGCACTGTATTGGTCTATGGTATTGTAAAAGACATGAGCAGATCTAACATTGTACTTTGGGTAAAGAAAAGCCTTGAAGATAAAAAAACGATAAATGTAGTAGACGACCAATGGAGAACACCAACACTTGCGGAAGACCTAGCTATAGGTTGTTTTTTAATTATAGAAAAAGAAGCAAAAGGCATTTTCAATATTTCAGGAAAAGACATGCTTACACCCTACGAAATGGCAATAATAACCGCCGATTTCTTCCATCTTGATAAATTATATATTAATAAAGCTGACTCATCTACGTTTTCCCAACCTGCCAAACGACCTCCTCGTACAGGTTTCGTAATTGAAAAAGCAAAAACAATTTTAGGTTATACGCCTCGTTCTTTTGTAGAGGGAATAAGCGTAATGGTAGAACAGATGGCATAGTTAAATTTTGAATTGATTCTCGCTATAAGTAATTACAAAAACATTCAAAAAAAATGATTCCTTTCTATTCTTTCCAATACCAAAACGATCAAATACGTGAAGCTTCGTTAAAAGCATTAACGGAAGCCTTTGATTCTAATTGGTACATACTTGGAGATAGGTTGAAGAAATTTGAAAAAGAATTTTCAAATTATTCTAACATAAAACATACGATTGGTGTTGGCAATGGATTAGAAGCCATAAAGATTTCTCTGAAAGCGTTGGGAATAAAACAAGACGATGAAATTATTGTACCTGCAAACACATACATCGCTACACTACTTGCGGTTACTGAAATTGGAGCTACACCCGTTCTTGTAGAACCTGAGTTAGATAGTTACAATATAGATCCGAATCGAATTGAAGAAAAGATCACCCCTAAAACAAAAGCAATTATTCCTGTTCATCTTTACGGGTTACCCTGTCGGATGGACGAAATCTTATTCATTGCTCAAAAATATAATCTATTCGTAATTGAAGATAACGCTCAGTCGGTGGGTGCAGAATACAAAAATAAAAAAACAGGTT
>JAYTHK010000116.1:0-1618 GCA_043732665.1 Cytophagales bacterium
GAGGGCATTTTTTTTATACCTAATTCTTTTGCCATAGCCAGCAATAAAGTAGAATCTACACCACCACTAAGAAATATTCCATTTTCGACATCCGACTGCAATTGTCTTTCCACCGCTTTAAACAGGAGATCTTTAATTTCTATAATAAGAGAAGGTATCTCTATGGTTTCTTTGTTTGCTACAGTTTCTTTAGCCCATTTTTTAATTTGAAAAGAAGCAGAAGTAACTTCTATCAAATGCCCTGGTTCAAGCTCAAAAATATTTACATAAAATGTTTCAGGTCTTTTAACATATTTATACTTGAGATAGTGGGAAATCTGCTTAGAATTAAACTCTTTAGGAACAAGCCCTGAAGCAAGTATCCCTTTAATTTCAGAAGAAACCAGTTTATTATTTTCGTTAGCAAAATAATAAACTGGTTTTATTCCGTGAGCGTCTCTGGCTACAAGAACAATTTCTGTTTGCAAATCATAGAAGACGAAAGCAAACATTCCATTCAGATTAGCAATACCATCAATGCCATGCTCTACAAGGTAGTAAAGAAGCACCTCTGTATCTGAATTGGTGCGAAAACTATACTTGAGCTGAAGTGCCGCACGAAGTTCTTTGTAATTGTATAGTTCCCCATTGAAGGATAAACAATAGCGACCATCCGAAGAAATAAATGGCTGATTGGCTTCGTCTGATGTGTCCACTATTTTCAGACGATTATTTCCTATATAGACATTACTTTGGGAAGAAGAATAGCGTTCAAACTTAGTAGCATCTGGACCTCGGTGAGCGATGGCAGCATTCATTTTTTGAATGACGGTGTCATCTGAATTGTTCCTTTTATCAATAAAGAGATTTATACCACACACTTTTTGTAAAATTTTGAATTATAAATTACAAGAACTATAATTTTTTATAAACGAATAGTAATCCATAGTTAGTAAAAATAATCAGAACCAAACGCTTCATTTGCAATAAAATAGTGGCGGTTATATGAAAATTGAAATCCCCCCAAGGCAACTATTTAATAATTAATAGCTTGACAATTATCCCAACCAGACCTCCCTGCTTCTTTACTTGCAAAATCCTTTTCCATACGAATATTTATTCAATATTTTTCCATCCACATTTACTATTTAAGTAATTAATTTATAACACTTTAATATACTATTTTTTAACTATTTTTTGATATTTTTTAATAATTAATAGCCCTCTTTTTTTTAATACTGTATATTTGAATAATTCAAATATTAATATAAATATTAATATAAATTGCAATTTTGCCAAAACGGTTTAATTCTAAGCAAATCATTAAAATAAATTCTTAATACAATAAAAATCAATTATTTATGAAAAAAATAACTTCTGCTTACAGCCCACTACTACAGGCAAATTTTATAAAAAAATTCTTCCCCTTATTCATTGTAATGCTTATGCTTACGATTAGCAGCCATGCTCAAAAAACCTCATCGGTTAGTGGTTCATGGAATGTCGCTACCACATGGATTCCATTTGGAGTACCCGGATCCACAGATGATGTTACTATTGCTGCTGGAAATACGGTTACTGTGCCTGCAAATGCTTTTTGTAAACGCCTTTACATAAGCGGTACGCTTGATATGAGCGG
>JAYTHK010000117.1:0-5645 GCA_043732665.1 Cytophagales bacterium
TGTCATGTTAGTATTACATTTTTTTAAACATAACACCGACCTATGCAGTATATCTGCATTTATCTTTTTATTTTAGGGGTCAACAAACGCCTACTTCTAAAAAGTAAATTTAATTATTTCATTTCTGGAAGGCCTAATCTTTTGGCTTGAGCATTGTACATCTGCAATGCGATAGCATCACTCTCAATATGATAGCTAGCACCTATATATTTCAAGATAGTTCCTTTAGCATCTTTTATCGGTACAAAACAACCGTCTACCCAGAAGTGAGAACCATCTTTAGCTTTATTTTTAATTATTGCTTTGAACGTTTCACCTTTTTTTAACGCAATCCAAAATAGCTTGAAAAGTTCTTTTGGCATATCTGGATGCCTAAAGGTACGATGAGGTTTGCCAATTATTTCCGCAATGGTATATTTTGAAAGCTCCGAAAGTTTTTGATTTGCAAATAGAATATCTCCATTTACATCAGCTTCTGATAAAACGGTGGTGATGTCAAGAATATCGTCTTTTACTTTTAATTCAACTATTTTTTCTGCCAATGAACGTGTTGTTCTTTCTTGAAGAGCTTTCGTCTCATCAAGGTTCTGTCTTATTTTATCTTCCTGCGCTTTGGAAGCATCTAAGAAATTTTGAATTTCTTCACTCTTTCTAGAGAGTTCTTCCTGAGTAGCCTGCATCTCTTCCATGTTCTGGCGCATCTCTTCTTCTTGCGCACGCATTTCCTCCGACTGCTGCTGAGACTCCTCGAGCAATAATTTTGTGCGTTCGTTGGTTTTTAAATTAGAAATAGTGGCAGCAGTATTTTCACCTGCTTTGATTAGAAAATCTATTTGATATTTTTCAAAAGGTTTGAAAGATGCCAACTCGATAATTCCAAAAACTTCATCGTTCAATATCAACGGTACTATTAAAACAGCCCTAGGCGTCGATGCGCCAATGCCTGAAGTAATGGTAACATAGTTTTGAGGTACATCTGTCAAGTAAATAATGTCTTTTTCCAAATAACATTGACCTATTAATCCTTCGCCAATTTCAATTTCACGAGCCAAGTACTTTTTGCGTTCATAGGCATAACAGGATTTAAGCTGTATGTGTTTTGTGGTGTCATTTTTTTCTTCCACAATGAAAAGTCCTGCTTGATTGGCTTCCAGATATTTTACCAAAAAAGAAATAATCGTGTCGTAAGATTTCTGAATATCGTCTTGCTGAGTACGTAATATGTCCGCAAATTTGGCCAACCCATTATTTGCCCATTCTCTTTTTTTGTCTTCTACTTGGGTCAACTCTATCTCTTCGATGTATTTGTTGAGTTTGTCTTCGTTGGCTTTAAATTCTTCTTTTTTTAGACCAGCCAGTAAAATGAGTTTGTCGTTTTCTTTTTCCGTGTTAGAATTTGTACGCTGTAGTATATATAGGGATACTACTAGAATAGAAAAAGATGTTAGTATAAAAATTATTTCCATCCAAGGTTGGCTTACTAGTTCACTATTTATTGAGTTGCTCGGCTCGATTAGGCCATTGAGCGGGCGTACTAAAACAATCAATAAAGCACATAATGCGAATGTGATAAACAGGTGAACTTTTTCTTTCCCATCAAATAAAATCCAAGGGAGAACAAGCATGCTGACTTGAATCAGGTATAACCCTGCTATAATAGGTTCGGATACTTTGATAATGCTGATATGGATAAAAAAACAAACAATAGAAGGAATAGTCGCGGCAATGTATCGAGAGATCAGGTTGTATCCGCTTTTATTGAGAATCGGTACGAGAATATACAATACCATTGAAGCTAACGCATAAGGCAGTATTATAGGCATTACAGCTATGGAAATGCCTATGTAAAACAGGCTCATCAAAATGAAGTAGCTTGCGATTCCGTTACTCAGCGTTATTTTTTGATTAGTGCTTGTGGAATAAGAATCTCTGATTCCTGTTGACAACAAGGATTTGTAATTCCATGAAGAGTTCATAATGTTAAAAATTTGTAATGAATGTTAATTATAAAACAAATTTAATATATTAAGGCTTTTGAATAAACGGTTAAACGCAAATATGGTGACTAGGTTGTATAATAGAAAATCCTATTTTCTATTAATTCTTACGTGTCTACGTAATCCTGATTTTGGTCTTAAGGACTATTTATTAGTATTATTCTACCGCTTTTGCAGCCAATAACCCCGCCACTGTTTTTACTCGCACAAAATCAGATTGCAGTTTTTCTGCATTCGGGTGTGTATCGGTACAAATAATTCGACTGACAATACCACTGTCTTTTATCTTTTTCATTCCATCTCCAACAAAAATACCATGTGTGGTAATCACAGAAATATCTTTAGCGCCTGCATTTTTGTAGGACAGAGCGGCCTGTATCAAAGAGCCACCTGTACGGATCATATCATCGTAGATGATCACATTTCTGTTTTTTACATCTGCACTAATGCCTGTTACCTTAGTCTCATCGCCTGATATTCTTGTCTTGAATACAAAAGCGCCGTTTACTTTCATATCGTTGGCCAGCGATTCTACCCATTTCGCGCGTCCTGCGTCAGTACTTGCCAATACAAAATCATCTCCATATATTTCACGACAAGCCTCCGTAATAATTGGTTTTGAATATAGATGCACGGGACGAATGCCACTTTCAAAATAATGAGGAATACCTTCTGTATGTAAATCTACGAGTATGATTTTATTGCCAAGACTAGTGCGGGGAATAGAAGAAAAAAGGGTAGCTCTTGTTTTCGCTGTTACCACTTCTCCATACTTTACTGCACGCTCCATAGTAGAGTAGCCAAAATAGGGCATGATGAGTGTGAGCGAAACAGCACCATACCTTACCGCAGAACTTGCAAGGTCATATATTTCCAAGGTGTCCGAATCGGAGACGGTGCCACCTAAAATAATTACGTGTCGCTCGTTTACATCAGAAAGTATACGCAAATAACGCTCTCCGTCTGGAAATTTATTCACTTTTAATTGGCCGTCTTCAAAGTCGGAAATAGCCAGTATTTTATTTTTTAAATACGAATAATTTTCGGTAGAGAATAGTAATTTTTTCATTGTTTGAATCAGTCAAATTATTTTTTTTTCAATGGAAGCACAACAGAAAAACAGCAACCTTTATTAGGAGAACTTGTAAGCCTTATTCTACCTTTCATAATCTCTACCTGTGTTTTTACAATATATAGACCAAGTCCTTTGCCTTCTTTATCAAGATGAAATCTTTTATATAAATGAAAAACCTTATCGCTAAATTTTTCTAAATCTATACCACGGCCATTGTCTTTAAAATGTATGGTGATATCGTCGTTCCCCTGAATATACTCTATAGAAACAATAGGCGTAATATGTTCTCTTCTATACTTTAAGGAGTTGCTAATTAAATTGTAAAAAATATTATTTATATAAGCAGACACGCCACTAATAGAAGTATTAAGAGTGAAATTATGCTCAATAATAATTTTGGATTCTTCTATTTCTTTAGATAATAATATTTTTACATCATCCAATACAGTATTGATGTTTACTTCTTGCACCAGATTTGCAGAATTTTTTTGCAAATCTAATATCTCCACCAAATCTCTAATTATTTCATCTAGCTTTATGGTAGTTTTATTTGATTTATCAAGTATTGAAAGATTGATAGGGTCTGTAATGTCTTCTCTGTTGTATATTTGAGCAAGTCCTAATAATGTAGCTACAGGCCCTCTGAGGTTATGAGCCGTTACAAAAGCAAATTGTTCCAGCCGGTGGTTATAGTCGATTAGCTCTTGGTTTGTATGTTTTAGTTCATCAGTTCTTCTTTCGATAAGCTTTTCAAGCGAGTTTTTGCTGCCCCTTAATAAAATATTGTGGTCTTCTATTATTCTGTTTTGTGTTGCTAAAGTATCGCGTTGCACTTCCAGCTCTACCTGCTGGCTTGACATTTCCTCATTTTGAGCAAGAATTTCATTGTTCTTTTCGTTCAGTTCGGCAGTGCGTTCAAGTACTTTTTCTTCAAGCATTTTATTTTGCTCAAATAGATTTTTTTCTTTTTCTTTTTTAAGGGTATCGATTTTACTTAGGATGGCAAGGTTTAGAAAAATAATTTCAAAACTGGATCCAACAGGAAGCAAATTAGAAGTCAATGTATTTAAAGGTATAAAGCCAAGTATCGCGATAAGGTAGAGAAACACGAAAATAAAATAAATAGTCCAGCCTAGGAGGTAAAATTTAACAACATGATTGCGTTGTTTAAGGTAGGTTAGAACGCCGGCTAGAAGGCAGAAAATAGGGATTAATGGACTTGTATAAAGAAGGATTTTTACCGCAGTATTGTATTGTTTGAAAATAGAAAGAATAACTATGGATATTGCTATTAAATAGAAGAATATAAATACGGGGTAAATTTTAGGTAAATTCTTTTTGATGTGTAAGAGCTTATCAGTGAAAAGTATGGTAAATATAAAAAAGCCATAATACCCCACATTATAATGATTTAAGGAAGGAGTATCAGGCCATAGAAATTGGAAGGTATATTCAAAATCTACTGCTGTTACAATGCCTATGCCTAATACACAAAATACATAACTTAAATAAATAGATTCCTTTAGCCAGAAATAAAAAAGCAAGTTGGATAGAATGGTTAAAAGAACAATGCCAAAATAAATCCAATGGTATCTTATGTAGCCTTGATAATAATTGTAATAATTTTGGAAACTAAATAACTTTACGGGCAATGCCGTTGTTCCTTGAGTCTTTACTCTAATAAATATTTTATCTGTACCTTTTTCAACAAGAAAGTTAAAAAAGCTATTTTCAAGATAACGTGTATTGAATGGTAAATGATCTCCTGATCGATTTTTTTTGATTAATTTATTGTCCGATAGAAAATAAATATCGATGCTGTCAAGATGGCAATTTTCAATAGTGATCAGAAGGTCGTCTTTGCTTTTTTCAAGATCAATAGCTAACCATATTGCAGCGTTTGTAAAGCCAAAATCCAATGGATCTTTTTTAGCCAGAATAAAATTATTGAAGTGTGTTATACTATCAATCGCATAATGATTAGTGGAGTCCAGAAAATAGGACATCTTAAAATCTATAACCTCGCCCTTCTTTCCATAGGAATAACCGTAATGCCCTACTAAAAATAGTACGCAAAGAATTAATTTATAAATCCAGTTAGATTTTTTGGCCATTTGTATGAAGAGACAAATTAAAATGCATCAGTGAAAGAAATATAGTAATTAGAAGTATTGCTGCTCATACCGTATTCTACACGCATGTACATGTTATTTTTTTTGAATATACGAAATCTGAAACCTCCTCCATAATTTTCTCTTATGTATTTTAGGTTCATTTGCGCAAATGAGCTGGAGACTTCGGAAGCGCCACCAAAAATAGATGCTCCAAACCAATTCCATATTTTAAAGCGATACTCCGCTTGCAAACTTACTAAAGAGTTGTCTCGGTATAAATTTGGATGGTAGCCCCTAGCCGAAATGTTTGATAAATATCTAAACGGAACATTGCCGCTCGATTGTTTCAGAACAAAATTAAATGCCAGGATATTATATTTTTTTGGTGTTGGAGTGAGGTTAATGAATTTTCTTGCATCAAGACCGAACATGCTAAAATTATATTGACTCCCTAATCCT
>JAYTHK010000118.1:0-1610 GCA_043732665.1 Cytophagales bacterium
CGGATGGAATAGGTCCTATTTCTGGAATTAGCACACAATATAATCGACGTATATCCGGATATCGGATACTTCAATTTCAAGGTACCTCTCATACCAAAATCGGAACCTTTAACATCATTGCCGGTGGAGGTGCAAATTGGTATCGGTTGAGTCCTTTTACCTTATGGAATTATCAATATAGAGACGATGTCTTTGAAAGATATCCATGGGAACCTGAAGGAGCAGCCTTCAGCAGGTATAGTAGTTATTATGCTACTCAAAATATGGCAAGAGATGTACGATGGGGTATGTCCGCAACGCAAGGGATTGCCCTTGAAGGAAAAAGTTTACCTAAGGGTTTGTCCTTTGCTATCTTATATGGAAAGACAGATAACAGCGGTGGGTTTCAAACCTATTTGGCCAAAACTCCAAAAAATATGTTTGCCTTCCGAATAGAAAAATCTTTTAAAGCTCACAAAGTCGCCATTAATTATTTTGATCAGTTCGGCTCCATCGATCAGGCGAATCTTTATGGTGTTACACAAAAAATAATTACACTCGATAATAGATTAAATTTTAAAAAATTTAAAGTATACTCTGAAATTGGGCTTGGGCAATTTAAAGATAGCCTCTTGTCGAAAGAACATTATAAGTTACTTTATAATAAAAATATGAATGCAAGAGATTCAGCTCTAGGGTATAATTACAACTGGAAACCTTGTATTAATATTCATGCAGATTTCAGTAAAGCCGTAACTTTGATTCCCCTCAATTTACAATTTTATTATATAAACAAAAGTGTAGTAAATGTAAATAGCGATGTTATGAATTCAGCGAACAGACATGCCCTTGCCAATTATTCAAATATTGGGACGGCTAGTGATATCACAACTTTTGAAGGAGCAATTACCGAGTTGGGACAAATGACAAACAACCGATGGGCTGTTAATTTAAAACATGAAGAAACCTATAAGAAAATTAAACTATTGTTAGGCTTAAGCAGCGGCCAGGAGATTGAAAATTTATTTAACGTCATCACTTTTCAACATAGAGCAAATCAATTTACGCGCTCAAGATTTAATTATTTCGTAAGTCAATATGGTCCTTATGGAAGATTGGTTCAATCGTATAGAAGAACTTTCGAAAAAGTTTATATAACAGATCCAGCCTCTGTTTCCAGTACTTATAAAAAGGCATACAATACGCTTGATTTCTCTTTGAAATACAACATGAAATTTATGGGAAAGAACCTTGTTCTTTCTAACTACAACAATTACAACTCAGTATCGGATGCACTTTCCGCTTTGCCTGTCTTTACAGACAAAGCTTTCTTAAGAACCTGGTATTCCGAATTCATGGTATTCTATGCCATTGATCCTAAAGTTTCTTTATTAGGGTTTTATTCCTATCAAAGAGTAGTAGCAAATAAAAGAACTGAATTAGTAGATAACAAAGGAGTTCTGATTATTGATCCAACCACAAAAGCCCCGGTGTATAGCGCTTCCGGTAAAGCAAGAGATCAGTACGATCATGGCTATGGAATAGGCTTAGATTATGATTATTCATCGCGTGCAGGATTGTATTTGCGCTACCGAGTATTTTATCATAAAGATAAAAATTTTATTAATGAT
>JAYTHK010000119.1:0-1609 GCA_043732665.1 Cytophagales bacterium
CTGATCGTTCATACTTCTAACTTTCGTAAAGTGAAAAGAGTGGAAGACGTATTAGCTGTATTTGATGGAGTAAGAAAACAGATTCCTGCAAAATTATTATTAGTTGGCGATGGTCCAGAAAGAGCTCGTATGGAGCAGATATGCCGTGAGATGAATGCCTCAAGCGATGTTCGTTTTCTTGGCAAGTTAGATGTAGTAGAAGAAGTGCTTTCTGTTTCCGATTTATTCGTAATGCCTTCGGAAAAAGAGAGTTTTGGATTAGCAGCCTTAGAAGCAATGGCTTGTGAGGTGCCATTAATTTCTACCAATACTGGTGGTTTACCAGAGCTAAATATTCAGGGTAAAACAGGGTTTTTAAGTAACGTCGGCGATGTAGAAGACATGATAAAAAATGCGATATATATTCTTAAAGATGAAAATTTGCCAATTTTTAAAAATAATGCTTTAAAGCGAGCCAAAGAATTTGAAGGAGAAATAATTTTACCTCAATACCTTGATTATTATGAGTATTGTTTGAATAATCAACATAAGATGGTTTAAGATCTGCATTTTTGTTTAAACCTTAGTACAGGAACAAAAATAAGTATTTAATGTTTTTTTTACGATTAAAGTATCTTTTTGGAGCAATGAAGGGTTGGGAGATTTCAATAAACCAACACGTTTTTATGAGTACTTTTGTCAATAGTAACAATATAAAACCAAGAAATACAGGAACAAAAAAAATATTTGACAATCTGGTATTGGAAGAGCTGACGCGCATAAATGCAGTTGCTCCAATCGCGATGTATTATGTGATACCAGTATTTTTGATTGGTTATGATGCTTTATACACATCATTGTCCTCTCTGAAATTTTTTGGAGGCGTATTTTTTCTTTACTTTTTTAGAATATATGCTACACCGTTCTGTATTTCACATAAATACAGATACACCTCACCTATACAAGGAAAAAATTCAATATAATATATACCGCTTACACCACGACTATCCGAAAGATAAAGACAGATTAGCGATGCCGCTTCCTTCAAGTATTGCACTAGCTCTGTTTTTATACACCATATTTTATTTCATAATGCGAGAAAATACTTATAGATTTCTTGCAGGTGTAATGCCTGAGTATTCTACCTATATATTTGTACACTAAGCAGTACATGCACTTCCTCCCCCTAAAAATTTATTAAAAGGACTTTGGATAAACCATTCCGTACATCATTATAAAGAAGGAAATCATGCTTTTGGCTTGTCCTAACCTTTATGGGATTACATATTTGGCGCAACGTCAAAGAAAAAATAGGGCTGATAACAGGCATTTGAGGCTTCGAAAGTGAAAATTAATCAAATAAAATTATCAAATTTGCCCATTATCAAATCATCAAATTAGAAAGATGTCAGCACAAGTTCCTGAAATTAAAAGAGTAACTACCCATCAACTTCAGGAAATGAAGATGCGTGGAGAGAAAATAGCAATGCTTACCTGTTACGACTATTCTATGGGCCGGATTTTAGATGCTGCAGGAGTAGATGTTTTACTTGTTGGAGATTCAGCTTCTAATGTTATAGCAGGACACGAAACGACACTTCCTATAACGTTGGATCAAATGATTTACCAC
>JAYTHK010000120.1:0-5633 GCA_043732665.1 Cytophagales bacterium
AACGCATTTTCTCTTGGAAACTCCATTTTAGATTGCTTTCCAGTAGCAACCTCTAATTGTAGAGATGCATCATAATCTTTCACATATAACAATTTAGAACCCGCTAAAGACTTAGGAGCATTGTCTCTCATATCTTTCATCATTTGCTGAATTTCTTCGGCTCCTGATTTTCCCTTTTTAGTAATCGAAATTAATTTCTCTTTATAGAAACCATTTTTCACATACATATCTAACATCGTATCAAAAAGACTTACTCCTTTGTCCTTGTAATACGCTGCCATCTCTGCAATGAAAGCACAAGCTGCAATCGCATCTTTGTCGCGTACATCGTCCCCAATCAAATAACCGTAACTTTCTTCTCCTCCTACTATAAATTTTTCTTTACCTTCAAGTTGTTTTATAAGTGCAGCGATGTATTTGAAACCAGTAAGTGTATTGTAATATTTCACACCATACGAAGTAGCAATTTTTTCAATAATGTTGGAGGTAACAATCGTTTTTACAATAAATTCTTTTCCTGTTATTTTACCCTTTTCTTTCCAGGCATTTAACATATAGTTAACTAGTAAACTACCTGTCTGATTACCATTTAAAAGTTGAAATTCTCCTTTATTATTTTTTGCACCAATGCCCACTCTGTCGGCGTCAGGATCTGTTGCCATAATAAGATCTGCATCTATTTCTTTTGCTTTATTAAGCGCCAATGTCATTGCTTCGGTTTCTTCTGGGTTTGGATAAACGACCGTTGGAAAATTCCCATTTGGTTCTGCTTGTTCTTGCACAAGCGTTACATTCGTAAACCCAAATCGCTTTAATAATTCTGGCACTAATACAATTCCCGTTCCGTGAAGAGAAGTGTATACTATTTTCAGTGCAGCCTGTCTTTCTATTGCTTCTTTGGAAACCGAGAGCGAAAGAATTTTACTCATATAAAGTTCATCGAGTTCCTCTCCTATTAATTCTATCAGACTTTCATTTCTATTAAACTTTACATCGCTGATGTCTGCTATTTTTTGTACTTCTTTTATAATATTTTTGTCATGTGGCGCAATCACTTGAGCTCCATCGTCCCAATAAGCTTTATAACCATTATATTCTTTAGGATTGTGCGAAGCCGTTACCACTACGCCCGACTGACAACCAAAGTGACGAATGGTAAAGGACAATTCAGGAGTAGACCTAAGTGCTTTAAACAAATATACTTTTATCCCGTTTGCCGAAAACACATCAGCGGTAACTTGAGCAAAATAAGGACTGTTATTTCTGCTATCGTATGCGATAGCAACTTTTATCTGTTGGTTAGGAAAATTTAATTTTAAATAATTACACAACCCTTGCGTAGCCATTCCAATCGTGTATTTGTTCATTTGATTTGAGCCCACTCCCATCACACCGCGCAATCCTCCTGTACCAAATTCTAATTCTTTATAGAAAGCGTCAACCAATTCATCCTCTTTATTTTCTGATATCCATTTTTTGATGGTATTTTTTGTATCCTCATCGTACGCTCCTTCTAGCCATTTTCGGATTCTTTCTTTGGCAGAAACGTCTAGCCTTGTTGATTGTTGAATTGTTGCGTTCATAAATTGGATTACTTTATATAAATTAGGGTTAGGCTTTCTTAAGTATACTACTATTTTCGTTTAATGTTAGTAAATTTTTCAGTAAAATAAAATACTCTTGGATATCAGGAGATTATATCTTTTAAAATTTATTTTTTTATTCTGATTTTTACTTTAATTTTAACACAGTTTAAATAACAAATTACACACTACAAATGGATTCTATAGCAATTGACAAATTCCTAATTGAAATAATCAAGAAAAAGGCAGACTTAAATGCACTTACATACGACGATAAAGAATACGATAAAATCGAAGATGAGTTGCACGATATGGAAGATGAATTTATGGATATGTATGGAGATGATTTTTCTGAAATTTTGGAAGATATCCACGACGAATTAGAAGCCGACAACGATGTATTGCTTCCAATAGCTTATTTAGGCACTCAGTACATACTAAAAGGTCAGTCTGCAGATGGACTAAATACTTATGATGTACGTCCTACCGAAGGAATACCGATGGACACAGATAAATTTGTTGGTAAAATAAAACGCCTGGTATTAATTCCAAATCCTCTTCGCTTTTTGCTCCAAATAGACAACACGAAGAGAGAAATAGTATGGCAAGTGAAGTAGTTTAAGTTCTTTTAATAATAAAATAATGCGTTTAAATTATATAATTCGTTGTTTTCTGCTACTCTCACTCGTAAGTTGTGAAGTAACCCGTAAAGAAGAAAGTCAAACAAAGGTGAATACAACTGTTACGACAAATCTGTCGGAAACTAACAATTCAATAGGTCTTAAGATTGGAATGCATGCACCCGATATTGGTCTACCAGATCAAGATGGAAATATTAAAAGGCTTTCTTCGTTGAGAGGGAAATACATTTTACTGGATTTTTGGGCTGGTTGGTGCGGTCCTTGCCGTTTTGAAAATCCAAACGTGGTAAGACTTTATCAGAAATACAAAGACAAAGGCTTTGACGTTTATAGTGTGTCACTTGATTCAGACAAAAAGAAATGGATGAGCGCTATAGAAGCAGATGGCATGGAGTGGACTCACGTGTCTGATTTAAAGAAATGGGAATCTGCCGTTATTCCACTTTATCATATAGACGCCATCCCAATGGCTTTTTTGCTCGGCAAAGATGGAGTCATTATAGCTAAAGACCTCAGAGGAGAAGAATTGGGAAAAAAATTAGCCGAATTATTAGAAGAATAATAGTTGAAATTTAAAATGACTGCAAAACAAAACAATACAAGAAGTATAATCGGTAATCTGGAAAAAATCCTTATCACCCTCATTTTTGTCTCCATTTTAGTGTATTATGTAGTTACTGGAGATAGAGAATTAAAAATGGGCTCTATGTATACCTCTATTTTGCTATTAGAATGCCTTCTACTGGCTTACTATATTTACCTTACCAAAAACTTTTATAGTCTCTTTTTGGTTGGGTTTATAATTTTAAATATCGGATTTTATTTACAACTCAGTGATCCGTCTTTAAGTAAAAATTTAATTCTCGCTGGAGAATTTTCGCAGTTCTTTTTAGGCATTTTTCTAGGGTATAAAACATTTAAGGACAGTGTAAAAAATAAAGATTGGGAAATGTTTGGCACACTTATGACACTAGCCCTGATGTTCCCCATTATATACCGTTATGCCCTTTCGGGAAAAGAGTTTGTACTCGTCTACAAATATGCTTTACCCTTCCTACTTGGCATAATTATCTACAATGAAAACCTTTGGGATAAATACAATACTTCTGAAAAAAAAATACTCACCTATGTATTAGTAAGTACATTGGTAGAAGTACTTTTTATTTCCATGAAGTTGTTTTAATATTATTTTTTGAGCTGACATAAATATTTTCAAGTTCTATTCTGCTTTGAGAAAAGAACTTTCAATCGAAGATTTAACTTTAATTATTTAAGAATAGAAATCACAATTACTGCACAGTCATTGTGATTTGGCGGATTTAGAATTTAATTCCTCTTATTCAATTCATCCCTAATCCTAGCTGCTTTTTCGTAATCCTCGTTAGCTAATGCATCGTCTAGTAAGACTTTTAGTTGATCTACGGTAGAATTTTTAAAAGGTTCCGGAGGCGTTGCCGAAGCTTTTGATTCTTTGGGTACTTTTTCCGATTTAGCTTTAGGTTTTTTCTCTTTCGACTTTTCCTCATTTTCCTCTTCTTCCTCTTCGTTCATATCGTTTAATACAATACCTGCTTCAGAAAGAATATTTTCATAGGTAAAAATCGGTACATTGAAACGGAGTCCAACAGCAATGGCATCGGAAGGACGAGAATCGATCTCTACTGTTTTCACAGAATCCGAGCAAACGATTTTAGCGAAAAATACGCCTTCTTTTAAATCTGAAATTAGAATTTCTTCTACATTGAAATTGAAGTTTGAAGCAAAAGCTCTGAACAGATCATGCGTCATAGGTCTGTTAGGGTTTATCTTTTCTATTTCTATAGCAATAGCTTGGGCTTCAAACATCCCTATAATTATTGGCAATCTTCTATTTCCTGTTTCTTCACCCAACACCAATGCAAATGATCCCGTATGCGATTGGCTAGAAGATAGCCCCAATATTTCGAGTTTAATTTTCTCCACTTATCTTATTCTCTTCGTTCTTATTTTAACTTTTTAGCTGCCTCAATTAATTTCGGTACTACGTCAAATGCATCGCCAACAATACCATAATCTGCCGCTTTAAAGAAAGGAGCTTCTGGGTCTTTGTTAATGACTACGATACATTTAGAAGAGTTTACACCTGCCAAATGTTGAATAGCGCCTGAGATTCCAATAGCAATATACAAATTTGGACTCACCTTTATACCTGTTTGTCCTACGTGTTCGTGGTGTGGTCTCCAGTCCATATCGGATACTGGTTTTGAACAGCCAGTAGCCGCTCCTAATTCTTTTGCCAGGTCGATAACTAAATGCCAGTTTTCAGGCCCTTTTAAACCTCTACCGCCCGAAACTACGATGTCCGCTTCTGGAAGGAGTATTTCTCCTGTTGCTTTTTCTGTTTTGGTTATTTTTATACTAAAGTCGCTGTCGGGAATAGAAGGTGAGAAAATTTCTACTGTTGCAGTACCTACTGTTTCTTTAGCAGGAAAAGCATTTTTCGCTATCGTAATTACTTTAACAGCAGAAGTAAGTTCTACTGTTGTAAATGCTTTTCCAGTATATATTGTCTTTTTTACTTTGAAACCTGAAGAGGTATCGGGTAACTCCACAGCACCTGTTACGACACTAGCATTGAGTTTCGCAGCCAATCGGGAAACGATAGCATCCACAGCGGAAGATTTAGGAAGCACGACTACTTCGGCATTTTCTTTTTTTGCTGCTTCGGCTATCGCAGTGGCATAAGCCATTACGTTTGCTTGCGCTAGTTTTTCGTTGCTGATATGAAGCACTTTAGTAGCGCCGTATTTCCCAACAGATTCGAGCGAAGAGGTAAAAGCACCAATTGCCAAAGCCGTAGCCGAAACACCTTTTTTCTTCGCCAGTTCAGCAGCGTAAGAAATAGCTTCTAAAGAAGATTTTTTAATTTCTCCGTCGACACCCTCTATAAATACTAGTATTGACATTTTCTTTATTTTTTAATTTTAAGTTATGAATTCTTAATTATGATTATACACGAATAAATCTGTTAAGGAAACTCAACATTCAACATTCATAACTCATAATTTTTGCTTCTGCTGATAAATCTCTAAATAGCCTACAATTGACTAATTATCAATTTATTAAACAGCAACCTAGTTAGTACTTGCTTTCCATTTGAAGTATATTTTTTCTGATACATTTGTTACGGATTTGTTGCGCAACCAAATCAAGATGTATTAAAATTTCATTTCAAATGTAAATCAAATATGAGCATAAATATTCGTTTTCGCAAAACATCCCATGGATTATATAGTGCATACCTTGTCGTATATAGCAAGGGGCAAAGGGAATACTACCACCCCGATATAATAGTCACAGAAGATTATTCACAAGCCCAAAGAGACCGTCAGGGAAATCTAAAGAAAGACGCTTCAGGAAAACTAATCTA
>JAYTHK010000121.1:0-1606 GCA_043732665.1 Cytophagales bacterium
TTGTTTTTTTTCAAAATCCTTTTTTTATGAAATTGACAGTCAGAAAAGGAAAATTATTGCGTCTCTACAAAAATATTTTCTGCCAATAACTTCCTTAACTTATTGGCGGAGAAGCATTATTATGCATCTCTAAGACGATTAATGTTATTTCACTTCGCATTCCAACATCTTTTCATTTTCTATAAATAATTCTAATCTATCACCTATTTTTACAGCCCCTACTCCTGAAGGCGTGCCTGTAAAGATTATATCTCCATTTTTAAGCGTAATGAATTTAGAGATATAAGAAACAATCTTGTCTATTTTATGGATCATCATTGAAGAATTGCCTTCTTGTTTCAAAGTCCCATTTAATTTCAAAGAAAATCCAATGTTATTTATATCTGTAAATTTTAATTTGGAAACAAAATCAGAAATCGGTGCAGAGCCGTTGAATCCTTTTGCCAATGACCATGGCAACCCTTTTTCTTGTGCTTTTTTTTGCAGATCACGGGCGGTGAAATCAATCCCCACCCCTACCTCTTCATAATATTTATGAGAAAATTGTTCTTCTATATTTTTTCCTTCTCGAGAAATACGCACCAATAACTCCACTTCATAATCGATCTCTTTTGTAAACGATGGATAATAAAATGGAGCATTATTTTTAAGAATAGAAGTGTCTGGTTTAAAAAAAATAATTGGTTCGTCGGGAACGCTGTTGTTTAATTCTTTGATATGTTCACCATAATTTCGACCTACGCAGATTATTTTCATTTATAAATTAATTTTATTTTTTTGAATAAGTATATCCTATAACTCTTCTTTTTCTTTGCTTATTTCAGCTTCTTTATTCTTCCTTACCTTCTCCACAAACTCACCCAACTGCTCTGCATCTTTCACATGAAACTGTCCTATGCGTGTACGCCTAAGTCCACTCATATAGGCTCCATTGTTGAGCGCTGCACCAAAATCACGAACGAGGCTGCGGATGTAGGTTCCTTTAGAACAAACAATTCTAAATTTAATAACAGGGAGTTTAATCTCTGTTATATCAAACTCCGAAACAGTAACTTCTCTAGCTTTTATTTCTACTGTCTCCCCTTTTCTTGCTTTCTTATACAAAGGAACACCATCGACTTTTATAGCCGAATAAATGGGTGGTATTTGTTGAATTGCTCCAATAAACTGCTCCACATTTTTAAAAATCATTTCTTCCGTTATCGCAGAGATATCAAATTCTTTATCCACTTCTGTTTCCAAATCACAAGAAGGTGTAGTTTTACCAAGGATCAATTCTCCTTCGTATTCTTTTTCCTGTGCCTGGTATTCGTCAATTTTTTTTGTAAATTTTCCTGTACAAAGAATTAAAAGTCCCGTAGCCAAGGGATCTAATGTACCAGCATGACCCACTTTTTTTATACGGATAGTATTCCGGATTTTACTTACAACATCGAAGGAGGTCCATTCCAACGGTTTGTCTATAAGGATAACAATGCCTTCTTCAAAATTCATTATTTCCCGTTTTCCGATTTAAACTCCAATAGAAGATTTCCATTTTCGTATAGATAAAGCATGTTGTTGACTATTTTCCAAGAAGTACTTTTCTGAATAATTTTTCTGAATA
>JAYTHK010000122.1:0-16519 GCA_043732665.1 Cytophagales bacterium
CTTTTTTTATGAGTTTTTTAGAATGCTCCCTCAGATCACCAAAGGTCATATAGACCAATGATAACCATCAGAAGCTAGACCTATGTATAAACATCGGTCGCATTCGGTCAGGTTGCTCTCCAGCAGAGCCTGACCAATATCTTAGGGCGATTTAGAAGAAAGGAGTTTGAGCAAATCAGCTCTTTCAAAGTAGAGCTTCTTATTGATTTTTTAGCTTTGATGATACCTTGGTTTCGGTAATTCCACAAAGTAGTCTGACCAATATTAAGCATCTTTTGAGCTTCCTTACAGGAGAGCCAAGGCTTATCAGGTTCATGTTTTGTGGAAACTTTTGAAAGGATAAATTCGAGCTTTCTATCTAGGGTTTCAAATTGCTCTTGAGTGATTACAACAAATTCCATATACGTTACTTCGTTTGATTATGGAATCAAAGTAATAGAAACTAAAAATTAGAAGGGGTTACTGTATCGATACAACTTTTAATAATTATAATTAGCCTTTTCATATTCTTTCATTTCCGTCAATATGCCTTCAAAAAATTCAATCAAATAAGCAATTTGTTTCTTTGTTAAATTATTCGGGTTAGACATTTTCTGTCTTATTTTTTTTGCACCATTCGGAAGATATTGTGCTACATATTCTGATATTAATGTGTTTTCATTTATAAAAACTCTTCTATTTTGAAGTAATTTTAATACATAAGCTATTTGTTGAGCATCAAATCGAGTTGATTCTTCAATAACATCTTTACCTTTTATTTTTTCAGTTATCTTTTGTGCTATATTATCGCTAGCAAAATTTTTTTTATCTAATTTATCTTGATAATCTTCCAAATTAGCAATAACTATCAATAAAACATTGCCTATAACCTCTCTCAAATCTACTGGTAATGATGGTTCATTAGTAAAATATATTTGCTTATTTTCTAGAGTATCTAAATACTCATCAATTTTAACAGCCTTTTGTTTATCATTAAAATTTTTAGGAATTTGAAGAATGAATTTTTTTTCAATTTCGTTCGATACTTCCTTAACTTCCTTCTCACTTAATAGTCCTAAGACTTTCAGTTCGTCTAACTTTAGTAAATATCCATCCTCAAGTATCGAACGAACATATATTTCAATCTTACTTTCCTTTGTCATTTTAACTTTTCGTTTAAATTTTTAGTTGCTCTTAATAAATTTGCCTCAGTAATTTTTCCATAAATCTGAGTAGTGGTAATTCTTGAATGCCCTAAAATAGCACTTAATATTTCCATCGGCATTTCATTAGATAATGCAATAGTAGTAGCAAAGGTGTGCCTCGCCATGTGATAGGTAAGAACTTTGTCAATCCCTGCTAAATCACTCAAAACTTTTAGATAAGCATTTATTTTTTGATTACTGATAATTGGCAAAAGCTTTCCTGTTATTTCACTTTCGTCTTCATACTTTTTTACTATCTCATAAGCCTTATTTGTAAGTGGAATAAATAGATTCTTATTTGTCTTTACAATTGTAAATTTTACGAAAGGGTTACCGTCTTTATCTATGACCAGATTATTGTTTTTTAAATTATTTACATCGCTGTATCGTAATCCAGTAAAAATCGAAAACAGAAACATATCTCTTACCCTCTTTAAACTTTCGTTTGGAGCAACAAATTCTTCAAGTTTTGTAATCTCCTCATTCGTCAAAAATTCTCTTTGTGTTTGTTCGTGATTGAACTTGAAAGCATTGAAGGGAATAACTTCTATGTGTCCAAATCTTAAAGCTCTGTTAAAAATTGCTTTTAATTGTTTCAGGTACTTTGTTGTAGTATTGGTACTGAGCTTTGCAACGGTTTTTAAGTAATGCTCGAATTCACTACACTTTTTCAAGTTGAAATCTTGCATCAATATAGTTGTAGCCGTTTTTGTTTTCAAAAATTTCTCAAGATGCACTCGTATGGTTTTATACTTCTTTATAGTACTGGGAGTAAATTCATCTTTTAATTCACCAATCTCATATTGGAACTTAGAATAATAATCAAGTAATCTATCTTGATTCTTTCCTCTATCGGTACATAAATCTCTTAAAAGCTGTGCGGTTACGGATTTCTCTTGCATAACAAGATTAGAATTATGCTTGCGAATATTATTTTCAATTTCTGATAATATTCCACTAGCCTCAGGATTACCTTTTATTCGTTGTTTAGATTCGTCCCAATTTTTTAAAGTAACAACTACATGGGTATTGAATTCAGATTTTTTACGATTAACTGTAATTCGACAATACAGCGGATAGGTAACTGCTTTCTTATCAAAACCTAAAGGATAGAATTTAATGGAGAGAGAATGCTTGGACATCGTTGAAACATTTTTAGGTTCATTGAAACATTACTGAAACAAATATAAGATAAAAATGAAAAAGCCTGAAATATAATGAACTATATTTCAGGCTAATTTGGTTGTTTTAAACGATTTAGAAACTGTCTGATTTCTAAAAAGTGGAGCTGCAGGGATTCGAACCCTGGTCCAGACAAGATAAATAATGGGTTTTCTACATGCTTATTCTTTGTTTATTGTCGGGAGTACGCAGAACAAAGACACTCAACGTACACCTTAGGTATTGGTTTCTCATTTCAACGACAACACCATACGTTAAAACCAGTTTCCCTTACGACACCTCTGAATCAATTCCGGGAAACGGGGAACCGAGAGATGCTTGCAATTACTTAATACCTAGATTAAGCAGCAAGGGCATAAGATTGCTCTTCGCCAATTATAGTTGTGAAAGTTTTATTTGCGGGTAATACTCACAACACCCGACATGCTTACACACTTTTACGCCTGCTGTCAATTCCGGTCAGCCCCATGTGTCTTAAAAAGTAAAAGGTGAAAAATAAAAAGATTTATACTTTTCACCTTTTACTTTTTACCTTTCACCCTGCAAATATAGCAAAACTTACTGCAATGCTCAAATCCTCCTCGAAAACCATAACACTATTTTCACTGTTTATGGTTCCTTTTCTGTTGGAAGCGCAGATTATGAACATTGAAAAATATAGACTAGACAAAGACACATCAAAGATTTGGATGGGGAATATAGGTTTTGGAGTAGCAAGTAAAAAACAACAAAATACCGTAAATCAATACAACGCAAACCTCAACATTACCTACCTTTCTAAACACCATAGTTATATGGCGATTAACTACTTCAACTTGCAACAACTCAACAAAGCGAGTTTTATTAGCGAGGGATATGCGCACATTCGTTTGAATTTTTACAGAAAAAACTTAATCTCCTATGAACCTTATGCTCAATATCAGTACGACTTAGGAAGAGGACTTTTGTTTAGAAATCTTTATGGGATGAGTTGTCGGTTAAATTTATTTCGAAACAGAAGCAAGGAAGCAAAAGACAAACTCAACTTAGGAATAGCCACTGGCTTGATGTACGAAGAAGAATTCTGGAAGGGAAACGTACTCCGATTTGCTGAAGAAGGAGATAGCACACATGCACACACACGTTTTATTAAAAGCTCTACTAATATTTTTGTTAAAGCTGCCTTACATGAAAAAATCACCTTGTACGGCACAATATACTATCAGGCAAGATTTGAAAAATTTACACATCCCCGAATTGTATCCGATATTCAACTTGTATTTAAAATCACCAAAAGCCTTTCTTTTAGCACTCAATTTGCTTCCACCTTGGATTACTTGCCGATCGTAACGGGGAATGTCTTCACTTATAATTTTTCCGGAAGCTTCTTTCTTAAACTAAAAGATTGATAAGTAAATAATTGTACTCAATTTTAAGTCATTTAGAAGATATACAGGTATAAAATATGGATAACTATTCCTATGAAATTACCTTTAGATTAATTTCGTTTAAGTAAATTGCATTGATGGAAAATTTCATTGTTTCGGCTCGTAAATACCGCCCTTCTACTTTTGAAAGTGTAGTAGGCCAGTCGCATATTACGACTACGCTGAAAAATGCCATCAAAAACAACCACGTAGCACAAGCCTTTCTTTTCTGTGGACCACGTGGTGTGGGTAAAACCACCAATGCTCGTATTTTAGCGAAAGCAATCAATTGCCTCAATCTTACAGCTGATACAGAACCTTGCAACAAATGTGCTTCCTGCGAAAGCTTCAACAACAACGCATCCTTCAGCATTTTCGAATTGGATGCGGCTTCCAATAACTCAGTAGACGATATTAGAAACCTAGTCGATCAGGTGCGTATTCCTCCTCAAACAGGAAAATATAAAGTATATATAATAGATGAGGTTCACATGCTCTCCACGGCGGCTTTCAATGCTTTTTTGAAAACGTTGGAAGAGCCACCGTCGTACGCAAAGTTTATTCTTGCTACTACTGAAAAACATAAAATTCTTCCTACTATTTTATCCCGTTGTCAGATCTTTGACTTTAACAGGATTTTGGTAAAAGACATAAGTGAGCATCTCGCCTCTATTGCTGTTAAAGAAAAGATAACGGTAGAACTGGCAGCACTTCATCTGATTGCTCAAAAAGCTGACGGTGGTCTAAGAGATGCACTTTCTATGTTTGACATGATCGTTACATTCTGTGGCAACAATGTTACGTATAAAGCTACCGCAGAAAATCTGCACATTTTGGATTATGATTATTATTTCAAAATGTCAGATTTATTGTACAAAAAAGACCAATCCAACGTACTGCTGACTTTTGACGAAATACTTCGCAAAGGTTTCGACGGACATAATTTTATTGTGGGATTAGGTGAGCACTTCCGCAATCTTTTGGTGAGCAAAGATCTTGCTACTATAAAATTGATGGAAATAGCAGAAGATATTCAGAAAAAATATCAAGTACAAGCGGCAGAAATTCCACTAGGGTTTTTAATGTCTGGCTTGACTATTATTAGTCACGCAGATCTTCATTATAAAGCGAGTAAAAACGCTCGTTTATTAGTAGAATTGGCCTTGATGAAAATAGCTTTCCTTACAGAAGCTATACAATTGGCGCAAGCGTTCACCTCTGGAGAGGTAAAAAAAAAAGTAACTACCTAGTTCCTGTCGAAAATTCTAGTAAGGAATTGCCAACTTCCAATAGTAATTTAAAAATTACCTCCACCCTTCCTTCTATCAACAATCAGTCTACAATAGCTGTTATTCCTAAACTGGAAAAAACGGAATTGAAAAATTCAGGAATTAAACTTCCATCGCTCAACGCTCTAAAAAATCCTGTACAAAATAATACTACCGAAGAAGTAAAAACGATAGTTACAAGTGCTAGGCTAAACAAGCCGTTCACACTGAAAGAACTTACTGCGTATTGGATAACGTTTGCCGAAAAACTAAAAACAGAAAATAAATCAAGTGAATATACTATCCTTGCCAATCGTGAGTTAGAATTAAGTGAAGATTTTACTGTGAAATTTCATTTAGAAAATTTAGTACAAATAGACCAGTTAAATACGTTTAAACCAGAGTTATTAGAATACCTGAGAAAAAGCCTGAGCAATTCGCTTATTATGCTAGAAACCTCTGTAAATGACAGACCTATTGAGCGCAAACCCTATTCTCAGACAGAAAAACTTCAACACATGATTGAAAAATATCCAATCGTTGCAGATCTTAAGAAAAAATTAGGGTTGGATATGGATTATTAGGTAATTTTGAATGTTGCATTTTTAATTTTAACTTGGGAAAAGTAAAGAAATTATTAATTGTGAATGTTACATTTTTAGTTAAAAGAGTTCCAATAATTATAAATCAAAAATTCAATACTCTAAAATAATTCTTACCATTACGTTATAAATCAAATATCCATTTTATTTGGAAAATATTAACTCAAATTAAAAACTCAACATTCATAATTAAAAACATGAAACATTTTCTAAAATCAACGCTCTCACTCCTACTTGCGTTAGTCATCACTTCCTCTTTCGGACAAGTAAAAGATAAATTCAAACTTCAGGAAGGCAATACCAGCGGAATTCCATACAAATCTTATGTAAACGATCCTTTGGGTGCGAGAATCTATACGTTAAAAAACGGACTTACCGTTTATCTTTCATCTTACAAAAATGCACCAAGGATTCAAACCTATATAGCCGTTCGTGCAGGTAGTAAAAATGATCCTTCAAATACTACTGGCTTAGCCCACTATTTGGAACATATTCTTTTCAAAGGAACTTCGTCCATCGGCACTCAAGATTGGGCGAAAGAAAAACCGTATCTGGATCAGATCGAAAATCTTTATGAGGTCTATAGGAAAACTACGGACACTACCACAAGAAAAAAGATCTATCGCCAAATAGATAGTATTTCTATTATCGCTTCTACGTATTCAATTGCTAACGAATACGATAAACTTATGAGTACCATTGGTGCAGATGGTACAAACGCTTATACTTTTTTAGAGCAAACGGTTTATGTAAATGATATTCCTTCCAACCAAATTGATAAATGGGCGGAGATCGAAGCCGAACGTTTTGGAGAAGTAGTACCTAGATTATTTCATACAGAATTGGAAGCTGTTTACGAAGAAAAAAACAAAGGACTTGATCAAGACAGACGTAAAGTATGGGAGATGTTGATGAGTTCTCTGTTCCAAAAAAATACTTACGGAACGCAGACTACTATTGGTACCATAGAACATTTGAAAAATCCTTCTATTACCGAAATTAAAAAATACTTTAAAACCTACTACGTACCCAACAACATGGCAATCTGTATGAGCGGTGAGCTTGATTACGATAAGACGATTGCTTTGATTGAAAAAAACTTTAGCAAGCTAAAACCAGGCCCTATTCCAGATTACATAGGAGGTAAAGAAACCCTGATTACCTCTCCTATTATAAAAAATGTGTATGGGCCTGATGCCGAAGGCGTATCCGTTGCCTTTCGCTTTAATGGGATCAAGAAAGCCGCAGGACAAGCGACCTCTCTTGATCCTTATTATCTTAAAATGATCGCTATACTGCTTACCAACGGGCAAGCTGGTCTTATCGATTTGAATCTTAACCAGCAACAAAAATTAATCGGTGGCTATTCTTATGATATGATTTTCAACGATTACTCTGTTTTTGTAATGGGAGGAAAACCGAGAGAGGGACAAAAATTAGAAGAAGTAACCGACCTTTTATTGACTCAATTAGATTCTCTAAAGCAAGGCAAGTTTGGAGATTGGTTGATCGAAGCAGTAATAAATGATTATAAGACGAGCAAAATGCAGGAATATGAAAGCAACAGTTCTCGTGCCGATGCTTTTGTAGAAACCTTCGTTTCGGGAAGAAACTGGAACGAGTACTTAATGGAATTGGATATTCTTCAAAGTATTAAAAAAGCGGATATCATTAAATTTGCCAAAGAAAATTTCTCTAATAATTATCTCGCTATATATAAGCGAAAAGGGATAGACAGCACGATTCAGAAGGTTCCAAAACCAAAAATTTCTGCGGTAGAATTAAATCGCGATAAACAATCTTCTTTTTATACGCAATTGACTGAAAAAAAATCAACGTCTATATTACCTGTATTTCTTGATTACTCGAAAGATTTAAGTATTACAAATTTCAAAAACAACCCAAGTATTTTGTACAAACAAAATACCGAAAATGGATTATTCAGTCTTAGTTTTTTATGGGAAATAAAAGGACATCTTGATCCTAAATACGGTTTTGCTTCCCGTTATTTAAGTTATTTGGGTACGTCAAAATTGTCAGCAGAAGAGTTGAAAAAAGAATTCTTTAAACTGGGTTGTAACTATTCTGTTTCGGCAGGTGGTGAAATGATCAATGTAAGCCTTTCGGGTTTGAGCGAACATTTTGACAAAGCATTAAAACTACTGGAAAGTCTTTTAGAAGATCCAAAAGCAGACGACACAGCACTAGCCAATCTTGTGGACGATATTTTAAAACAACGCAGTGATAATAAGCTCAACAAAGATGTAATCTTGCGCAACGGATTAGGAAACTATATAAAATACGGAAACGACAATCCTTTTAAATATTTTATTCCAGAAGATAAACTTAAAAAAATCACTTCTGCAGAATTGATCGGCTTGATAAAATCCATCAAAAAATACGAACACAAAGCGCTTTATTATGGTCCTTTAAAACAAGAAATATTAATTTCTACTTTGTCTACTACGCACCGAAAACCAGAAGAATTCCTTTTCCTTGGTACTGGAAAAATATTCGTTCCCATAGACATAAAAGAAACACAAGTGTACTTTGTTAACTATGACATGGTACAAGCAGAAATTATTTTCCTAAGCAAGTCTATCAATTACGACAAAAGTATTGTCCCAGCAGTAGCTCTTTTTAACGAATATTTTGGTGGCAGTATGGGCTCACTTGTTTTTCAAGAAATGCGCGAATCTAGAGCGCTAGCCTATTCCGTTCGTTCAAAGTACGAAACCGCTGCACGCAAAGACGATCCTAATTATATTTCTTCTTATATCGGCACTCAGGCAGATAAAATAATAGAAGCGATAGACGGTCTAGGCGATCTCCTCGACAAAATGCCAAAGTCAGAAGTGCTTTTTGAAACCTCTAAACAATCTCTGATCGAGAGCATCAGTACTACCAGAGTTACTAAGTCAGCTGTATTGTTAAGCTACGAAGCTTCTCAACGTCTTGGCTTAACATACGATCTTCGAAAAGATATTTATGATCAAGTAAAAGTCTTCACGTTTGAAAATATTAAAGGGTTTCAAGAAAAATATGTAAAAAATCAGCCAAAAGCAATTCTGATCGTTGGTTCTAAGAGCAAAATAGACCTTAAAAAACTGGAAAAATACGGTAAAGTAACGGAGATGAAAATCGAAGATTTATTCGGTTATTAATATACCTTACGTACAAGAATCAATATTTTATATAACTTTTTTAGGGGAGCCTTATAAGTTTGTAAAATTCCTTTGACTATTAACCGACTTATGACTAATATTGGTTTTTTATTAGTAGAAAAGTGCAATATTTTAATAAATAACTATAAAATCGTTGAAATAAGATGAGTAAAATTAAAGTAGCGAATCCTGTTGTTGAACTGGATGGAGATGAGATGACTAGGATCATCTGGAAATTTATAAAAGACAAATTGATACTTCCTTATTTGGATCTTGATATTAAATATTATGACTTGGGTATGGAGCACCGTGAGGCCACTAAAGACCAAGTAACGATCGACGCAGCAGAAGCGATAAAAAAATACAATGTAGGGATTAAATGCGCTACCATCACTCCTGACGAAGCACGTGTGAAAGAATTTAATCTTAAACAAATGTGGAAATCACCGAATGGAACTATACGCAATATTCTTGATGGTACTGTATTCCGCGAACCAATCGTTTGTAAAAACGTACCGAGATTAGTGCCAAACTGGACAGCACCTATCGTTGTGGGTCGTCATGCATTTGGGGATCAGTATAAAGCGACTGATTTTGTTGTTCCTGGAAAAGGGAAATTAACCATCAAATTTGAAGGCGAAGATGGAAAAGTAATTGAACATGAAGTATACAAATTCCAAGGTGCTGGTGTAGCGATGGGAATGTATAATACTGACGAATCTATAAAAGGTTTTGCACATTCTTGTTTCAAGATGGCACTTAGCAAAGGATGGCCACTTTATTTGTCTACTAAAAACACGATCTTAAAAAAATACGATGGCCGTTTTAAAGATATTTTTGAAGAAATATTTGAGAACGAATACAAAGGACAATTTGAAGCAACAAAAATCACTTACGAACATAGATTAATCGACGATATGGTCGCTTCTGCTCTGAAATGGAATGGAAATTTCGTTTGGGCTTGTAAAAATTATGACGGTGACGTACAGTCTGATACTATAGCACAAGGCTTTGGTTCGTTAGGACTTATGACTTCTGTATTAGTTACACCAGATGGCACAACGATGGAAGCAGAAGCCGCACACGGCACTGTAACCCGTCACTATAGAGACCACCAAGCAGGCAAACCTACTTCTACTAATCCAATCGCTTCTATTTTTGCATGGACAAGAGGATTAGAATTCAGAGGTAAATTAGACGGTAATAAGGAACTTATGAACTTCTGTCAGACGCTAGAAAAAGTTTGCGTAGCAACAGTAGAAAGTGGTAAAATGACTAAAGATCTTGCAGTTTGTATTCATGGAAATAAAGTGAATCACGGTGAGCATTATTTATATACGGAAGAATTCCTTGCTGCTATTGACGACAATTTGAAAATCGCATTGAAATAAATAGTTTCATTTTTTAAAATAATAAAAGCCTCTGCAAAAAATGTAGAGGCTTTTTAGTTAGTGATCATGTCATTGCGAGGAACCTTCGTCGAAGGCATTGGTGAAGAAGCAATCCTTAATAACGACAATCGATAGCTATGAGGACTGATTTATTACCAACAGAAGTGAACTGCTACCTCTAGACTCAAAACTGGCAAACGGATTGCTTCACCAAGATCGCTATCGCTCCCATGGCTCGCAATGATTTTATAATTCAAATCATTAAATGCAAAATACTCCATTTTGCCCATCCTAAATAATTCCTTAACTTTGCTTATATTGATGTAACTCTATGAAAGAATTTAAAAAATATTTTAAGATACAAGCTTCCGTTTCAGACGTATACAATGCTCTTGTAAATCCAAACGTAATTGAGTTGTGGACGGGAGACGATGTAGTGATGGACGATCAAGTAGGAACTGAATTTTCTTTGTATGAGGGGAATATTTCAGGTAAAAATCTTGAAATAGAAAAAGAAAAAAAGATAGTGCAACAATGGTATTTTGGAGAACAAGAAGAGCCTTCCATTGTCACTATTAAATTACACGCCGACAAAGAAAATACGTCTGTAGAAGTGCGTCATACCAATATACCAGACGATGCGTATGAAAATATTGTAGAAGGATGGTCTTATGCCTATTTCGAACCTATTATGGATTTATTGGAAGAAATGTAATCTACATTTGTAGAGACGCATCATAATGCGTCTCTACAAATGTAGATAATATTTTTTTAGCAACTGAACAAATTCCTCTGTATACTGGTCTTCCTTTTTAATTACAAAATCCGCCACAGAAGGAATATTCAAATCATAGCTAAATACAGTAATTTCCCGAAGCACTTTCGACTTTTCATTGTCTTTAATTTTAACAATAGAAGACGTAAATAAATTATACTCAATAGCTTCTTCTCTTAATAATTCAGCTTCGTAGGGAGGTAATAAAACCATAAAAAGTCCTTCTGGAAGCAATAATTTAGTCACTGCCTCCAAGAGATCTTCTATAGAAAGTGAAGTGCTGTGAAGGGCGGTATTTACTTTTTCATCTTCCGATTTTAGATAATTACTATAAAAGGGAGGATTTGAAATAATAAGATCGTATTTTTTGTCTGTAGTAGCTGAAAAATCTTGTATAGACTGAGCATATACCGTTATCTTATCTGACCAAGGAGAATTTAGAATATTTTGTTTTGCCTGTGACGAAGCTTCATCGTCGATCTCTACCGCATCAATCAAAGCATCCGAGCGCTGAGCAAGCATAAGAGCAAGCAAGCCAGTTCCAGTTCCTATATCCAGTATATTTCTAAAGCCTTGAGGTTTTATCAACGCCCCAAAAATACAGGAGTCTGTGCATACTTTCATTGCAGCATTTTCCTGATCGACTCTGAATTCTTTAAATTGAAAATAAGTATTAGCCAATGTTTGTGTATTAAATTTTACGTCGTAAAGATAGGTATAATAAGCTATTTATTAGACGTTGACAAATTCTATTAAAAAGGTTATTTTTGTTATAATGCGCATCGAACAAAGGAACCTGTTATTTAAAAAGACAAAAATTCTGATGCAGCTAAGCAGCGTTTTATCTATCAATTTCCTTACGTTTTTCGTATTTATTTTTTCCTTTTTTTCCTCTTCTTCAATATTTGCACAAGAAGAAGTAGTAAAGTTTGACCACAGCCCTGTAAACGGCATTGTTTCGCATGATACTATATACACCGACTATATTGTTTTAAAAGAAATTATTATCCAGGGAAATAATATCACCAGAAATCGAATCCTTTTAAGAGAAATCGACTGTAAAACAGGCGACACAATCTCTTCCAAAATACTAGAAGAAAAACTTCTATGGATAAAAAATAGACTATTTAATACCATGTTGTTTCTATCGGTAGAGGTGAATTTATCGGGAAAAGACTCTGTATCCAAAACACTTTTAATCATTACTCGCGAGCGATTTTATTTCATTCCCTTCCCTTCTGGAGGTCTTGCTGACCGAAATTTTAATGAATGGTGGGTGGATAGAAACCATGCTCTAAATAGAATCGATTATGGGCTAAATCTAAAAGTTAAAAATATGTGGGGACTTAATCATACCATGAAATTAAAAGCAACTACGGGTTTCAATAAAAAATTGGAAGCAAGTTATGCCATTCCATATATAGACAAAAAATCAAAAACAGGACTTATCATAAATGTGCTTCTTGTATACAACCGTCAAGTAGCTTGCCAAACGTATGAACATAAGCTGGATTATATTGAAACTCCAGGATATGGACGAAAGAGGTTTAACCTGGGATTTTTTCTCACAAGAAGAAATAAATTTTATACGCTACATCAGCTCGGACCCTACTTTCAATATACCTCAATAGCCGACACCATTGCAAGGCTTAACCCCAATTATTTTTTGAATGGCGCTACTTTTCAACGAATTTATGGAGCAAAATATACTTACACGAAAGACCGTCGTGATTTTATTTCTTATCCTCTTAAAGGATTTTTCTTTAAAACAGAACTCGATTTCCAACATTTAGAATCTGTTAAAACCATTGATGTCGCAATCCTGAGACTAGAATATTCTCAATATGTACCATTAGGAAAAAACTTTTTCTTTGCTGCAGGTGCGAGAGGAAAATTTTCTACCCCTTCCATTCAACCTTATAATAGTCAGCGAGGGCTTGGGTACAACAAAGAATGGGTTAGCGGTTATGAACTCTACGTCATCGATGGCCAAGCGTATGGACTGATAAAAACCAATTTAAAATGGCAGATTCTTTCTATAAAACCAACTGTAAAAATTATTCCAGTACAAAAATTCAAAACAGTTCCTTTAAGAGTTTATTTAAAAATATATTCCGACTGGGGTTATGTCGTGGACAATACTTATAACCCAAACAATAATTTTCTATCCAATCGTTTATTGGCAGGTGGTGGAGTTGGAATAGACATCGTTACTTATTACGATGTTGTAGCTAGAATAGAATGTTCGATCAATGGATTAGGGCAGACTGGAGTATTTTTAAATCTTAAAGCTGGACTATGATTGAAGTATTAAAAGCGCAAGGTCTTAGAGTTAGAACGCAAATAATATAAGCTTACTTTAATTCAAGGATATGACAGGAAAATTATTACTGATACTGTTGTGAAAAGCTAATTCGTATACAGTAGGTTCCATAAATTCTATTAAAGGAAAAGAACTTACGAGTTCGTATACTTCTGCTTCGGAAGCGGCTATAAAGGTGACCCAAAGTTTAGAACGATCTATAGACAAGCTGTATGAGACAATCACTCCTTCTCCCATCATCACATCTATTCTTTCTCGCTGAAAAGGTATGAGCGACACGAAATCTTCGCTATAAGGATTAATCAGGTCGATATCTGCTATGAAATGATGCATCTATATTTATTTTGCTTTTATATTAATACGCAGGGTTCCCGTCTCTCCATTCTCTGGTTCAGAATTGGCATTTTTAGGCTTAAACGTAGAGGTCAATAATTTTTTTCTGTAGAATTCAATAGTAGTAGGAGATAAATTGCGGTCTTCAATTTTTTTCACACTTTCTACTTTTCCAGCCTCATTTATCTTGAATTGAAATACTACATACCCACTCTCTGAAGACAAATCTGGATCTTTGGGAATATAATCAAAAACCCAGCCTGGTAAATTAAGAAGCCCTCCTCCTGTTGCATCAGGCCCCGAGCCTTTGGTTCCTTTCCCTTCGGTATAGTAATTTCTCGAATCAGGATTTCCATGAGGCTTTCCTTGGTCACCTTTTACATCTTTGTCTCCGTCTGATTGGCTCTTGCTCTTATATTCGTTATTAGGATTCGAGACGTCCTTCTTCTCTTTCGCTGTCTCTGTTTTTTCCTTTTTTGCATCTTTCTTCTCTAAATCTTCTTTCACTTTATAATCACTTTCTACGTCTGAACTCACAAATTTTTCTTCGTTCAACACATCTTCTTTGATTATTTCTTCTTGAGGTTCAGAAGGCCGTTCTTCGCTTACTTGTTCTACATTTGCTTGCTCATCTCCAGAACCTGCGTCTACAAAACCTAAATTAATTTCTGCCCCTTCTATTCCTTTAGGTGGAGGATTTGGCATACGCCAAGCAATTGTAAAGAAAAACAGAAGAAGTATAAGCGCATGAATTCCTACGGAAATTACAAGCCCTTTTCTTTTATTCTTTTTTTCTTCGTCTAATGTATCTTTCATACTCTTAATTTAAACGGATAAAAACTTATTCAGGTTGTTTTGTGGCAATAAAAACTTTTGCTCCTAACCCATTGGCTATAGATGCCACTTTTATAAAATATTTCACTGGTACTATTTCATCAACGTTCAACATTACCAGTTTATTATCTGCTCCCATCTCTTGTTTTAACTGAGCTTCCAACGATTCAATAGTGGTGGGCGTATTATTTATATAGTATTTAAGATCAGAAGTAATGGTAACAGATAATTCCACCTGATTAATTACGCTTGTTTTTGCTTCAGGAAGCGTTACTGGCATTCCTGAAGGCGTAACAAAATTGGACGTTAGTAGAAAAAAAATCAGCAACAGAAAAACAAGATCAGTCATGGCAGCCAGACTAAATTCGGTCGTAACCTTGGTTTTCCTTTGTAACTTCACAATTTGGGCTGTTGAAGCAATTCCAGAAATTCAATGCTACTGTATTCCATTTTATGAACGATCTCATCTACCCTTGAAACTAAGTAATTGTAGCCTACATACGCGATAATTCCTACGATAAGCCCACCAACAGTAGTAACTAAGGCCTCGTACATGCCAGAAGACAGAAGCCTTGGACTTACAGTGCCATTTTCCTGAGCTATGGCCATAAATGCTTGCACCATACCAGTAACCGTTCCAAAGAACCCAAGCATAGGCCCTGCACCAGAAATAGTAGCCAAAATACTAAGATTTTTTTCTAATTTATAAATTTCCATTTTACCTACATTTTCAACAGAAGCTTCAATATTAGCAAGAGGTGTGCCAATTTTAGTTACTCCTTTTTCGATCATTCTGGAAAATGGTGTATTAAACTGCTGACATTGTTTAATAGCGCCTGAAATATCACCGTTATAAACTAAGTTTTTTATTTTTTCAATAAAACGTTCAGGGTCCTTATCTGCTTTCTTTAGCGTAAAGATTCTTTCTACTATAATATAGACTGCCATTACGGATAGAATTCCAATGGGTATCATTACCCAACCACCTTTAATAGCAAGCTCTAAGATAGAAATTGAGCTAGATGATTTTTCAGCAACAGGTACAGATATCTGTAATAAAGTGTTCATCCTATATAGTACTAATTAAAAATACAAGAATGCTTAATAGCTCAATACCCAAGCAGAACTGCCAAAGTCAGAAGCCACCTCAGATTTCTTTTTCATGGCTTCGTCTTTACTATCAAAATCATCAATAGCGACTTTATAAAATTTACTTTTCGGAGAAGGTTCTAAAACAGTAACATTAGCACCTGAAGAAGCTATTGAATTTCTAAATTTATACGCATTGTCTCTACTAATAAAAGACCCAACAACCACAAAAAATCTACCGTGATGAGCAGTAGCAGTACCTATATCTTCTTTATTTTTTTTCGAACTATTATTTTCAGAAAGTTCTTTTTGCTTATCAATAAGCGTTTGTTTGGTAGGATTCTCCTCTTTCTCAAATACTGTATTACCTCCTATTTCGGTAGAAATTTCTTCCACAGGAGCAACTAATGTATCTGTTTTGGGCATAGACACTAAAGAATCTTCTATAGAGGGGTTTTCCTCTATAGTGTTCTTTGTCTCTGGAACCTTAATTTCTTCTTTATGCCATGTAAAAAGATTAAGGCTTGCCAAACTACTAGTGCTATTTTTAGAATAAACGATTAGCCCTCCAGCTCCCACTAGTAAGAGTAGTGGTAAAATAATCAAAACCATTTTCAAAGCAACTCCTTTCTCTTTTGAAGACGCTACCGTAGAACTTTCTTTTTCTGACTGAACGGTGGGTGTAATTTGTTTTCTTACAACCGGTCTAACCGGTCTTTGCGATGAACTCATGTCCGTAAGCTTTCTATCTATGGGTTTAAAAAACAGTTCCTGGAAACCAAAACTTTCTTCCAGATAATTTATTCTTGTTTCCGGTTCAAATTCTAATTTATTTTCTATGTTGTAAAATAACTTACCAATTTCCTGGAAAATATAATTTTTGTTCGTCCGCAATTCTTCACGTAGAATAGCTACAAATTTACGAACCAACTCATACGCCTCTTCCATCGTCACGCCTTCTTTTAGGG
>JAYTHK010000123.1:0-40049 GCA_043732665.1 Cytophagales bacterium
CATTTGCAAGTTGCAAGCTATCATCTAGAAATTTGAATTTTTCCATGATAGCAGAACTTACTTGTAGAGCCAACAGTGCTGTCAAAACAAGATACATCATACCGATCATCTTTTGTCTCGGTGTTTCTTTACCGCCTGCCATATTTTTATACTATTTTAAAAAGTTTAATAATAATTTCTTACCGTTTACTGCTTAGTTATTTTTCATAGCAGTAAGCATGTTACCATAAACATTGTTCAAAGAAGACAGATTTTTAGATAATTTACCTACCTCTTCTTTCAATACTTGGGTATCTTTACTTGCTTCAGACATACTGTCCATTGCAGAAGAAAGATTTGCATAGAATTTATTCATCGCTTTCAAGTGATTATTAGCATCTTGAAGTTCCATTTCGTATACAGCATTAAGAGCACCAAGATTTTTAGTGATATTCTGTACTTGATGATGATACTCTTTTGCATCTTGAGTTGCATTTGCCATATCAGACATAGCGTCAACCGTTTTCGCATAAGATTTATTCATCTCCACGATCGATTTAGAAGCATTTTTTACATTTTCAGCATATTCGCTAGATGCAGCAGCAGCGTTAGTTAAATCACCTAGGCTGTGTACTGATTGAGTAAGGTTATTTAAACCAGAACCAAGTCTTGTGACAACATCTTGATTTATGTTTGCATCGTGCATCATTTTATCCAAAGATTTTGTAAGACCTTCCCCTGTTGGACTTTCGTGACCATCTTCATCAGCTTCGTCAGCAGCCATTTGAGGATGAACATACGTCCAATCTGGCTCTGGATGAGGAGGCATAAAGGCAGAAAAAGCAAATATTAAAGCCTCTGTACCAAGACCAATTACAAGCATTGGACCTGCGTATGGCCAGTGCATAATTTTGAACAACGCACCTACAATTACTACTGCAGCTCCAAGTCCATAAATTAAAGGCATCGCCTTGTACTCTAAAATTTCCATAAAACCTTTTGGCTCATGTCTTACTTTGTATTTAATCATCTTCGTAAAAAGTTTAAGTGTTTAACAATTGTTTCTTAAGTGTTTATTTAATTTGAATTATGGTAAAGCTATTATTAGAATTCGTATCCTGAAGATCTACCTAAGTAAGTCATCACGTTTCTAAATCCAATATAAGATTTTGTAGTATCTTGATACTCGTAAGTTCTTGTACCAGTTTCTAAGTAATATGCTATATCTTTCCAAGATCCACCTCTAATGATTTTTCTTGGCTCGTCATCGTTGTAATAAGTAGGGTTAAGATCCCATACTACAGGAACAGCAGCATCGTAATGAGCATCTTCACACCATTCTGCAACGTTACCTGCCATATCGTACAGACCATAATCGTTGGAGAAATAGGACGCTACAGCTGATGTATACATAAAACCATCGTCATAATAGTTTCCTCTACCTGGTTTAAAGTTGGCAAGCATACATCCTTTTGAGTTACGAATATAAGGATTACCCCACGGATATTTCGCCATGTCTCTTCCACCTCTTGCAGCATATTCCCATTCCGCTTCTGAAGGCAGTCTGAATCTTGGCATCTGCCACAAGCCTTGTGTAGCTCTAAAGTTATTCATGTGCTTGGTTCTCCACTCAGAAAAATACCTAACAGCGAACCAATTAATACCAACAACTGGATATTCATCGAAAGCTGGGTGTGCATAATAATACTCCATCATTGGATCACCCATGTGATGAGCAAAATCTCTTACCCAAACGCCTGTGTCTGGATAAAGTTTTTCCATAATGTAATCAAGCGTCAATACATCTACTGAATCTTTTAACATTACATCTACAAATTGTCTGTATTCATTATTTGTGATCTCGGTTTCGTCCATATAAAAACCGCCAATCGTAACCTGTCTATTTAGGTTATTTTGAGTAGCAGGTACATCTTGATCTGCCTGACCCATGTGAAAAGTACCAGAAGGGCAAACTACCATCCCATAAGGAACAGTCTGAACCCAACCTTCGCGACCTTGAACACCTATCAAATCGCCACTACCTTCGTCTGGTCCGCCTTTACGTCCACAGCTGAAAAGTGCTAAGGCAGATAAAGACAGCGCAATATAAGCCTTATTAAATACACACAATTTATTCATAACACCCAAATTTAATAATTTCTGTTTATTCCTAACCTGTTCCTTAGTACGGTAACGAAGCAATAAAGTTTATTATTGCTTTAATACAAATTAAACTTCGTTAAAGCCCAAAACTAAATTCAAATTTGGTAAATTAAAATGTAATTTCCAAATTTATTGATTAATTTTCATCGTGCCTATAACGAGGAGTCCTTACTTTTGGTCGCAAGGAAGTGCCAGGAGCAGGCAACATATAAGACAGCATGATTTCGTGAGAAGTAGCTGTTTGTGCTTTTCTTCCACTTAAAACAAAGTCAAAAGCAAAACCCACTTTCAAAGCATTATTCTTCATTAAATTTATACCAGCGTAGGCAATCAAATCGTTTATAGACCAAGCGCTTTTGCCTCCTGTTGTCACATCTTGCTTAGCAGCAGACTGTCTAGCATTTAGTGCAACCCAAAATTTAGAGTTATAATCAACCATTGGACCAACCAAAACCGTCATTTTCTTTAAATCAGTTTGAATAATAGCGGTGGGTGTTACTTTTATGGTAGGGCTTAACACAAATGTATATCCTCCAGTAATATTCATGTCGTTGTTTAAGGTAGAATTTATAGAAGTTCCTCCATAATTAAATTTCTGCCTAGTAAGGTGATCTACGCTAATACCTGCGTACCATTTATTTGATTGATACCAGAGCCCTCCCGTAAAATCGAGTTTTAATTGCTTTGAATTATTATTCACTAGACTCTGGTACAATGGATCTGACTGATCTACCACTTGATACCAATCTGTTCTTAAATTCTGCGCATAGGTTCCAGCTCTTGCGCCTATCCCTAGTAATCCATTCCCTAACTTAACATGGTAAGCACCTGAAAGCTGGATTTCATAAGAAGTAATAGGTCCCCTGCTGTCATATTGTATACCCAAACCTGCCCCTGTTCTTTTGTTGAGGAATGGCAATCTAGAGTTAACCGTAATGGCCTGTGAAGTTGGAGATGTACCTCCAGGGGAGTTATAGCCATCTGATTTTTGATATCCCAACCATTGCTTCCTTGTTATGACTGTAGCACGAGTGACTCCTTCTATACCAACACTACCTGGGTTAAAAGATACACTATTAAACATATATTGGCTAAATTGAGCATCCTGTTGAGCAATTGCATCGCTCAAAGAAAACGTAAAAGCCATAAAAATAAATATTATTTTACACACATGTTTCATAAAAACAAGTTATTAGTTGAAGGTCAAGCTACAAAACTAAACATTTTTTTTAATTGCGCACTATGTAGTATCAAATAATATTATTTTAATATTATTTGATACTATTTACTTTTTTTATGTAGAGTTCAATTGCTCCTGTCATCGACGGTGCATTGGGAAGTGGTGCTTCGATATCCAACAATAAGCCAGCATCTCTTACTGCCTGTGCGGTAGTAGGGCCAAAGGCTGCCATTCGCGTTTTATTTTGTACGAAGTCTGGGAAGTTCGTAAACAACGAATGAATTCCTGAAGGACTAAAGAACGCCAATATATCGTATTTAACATCTGTCAAATCGGACAAATCGCTTGCTACGGTTTTATATATTATTGCTTCTGAAAATTGATACCCGTTGTCTCTTAAAAATACAGGGATCTCGTCTTTTCTAATATTAGAACATGGAAATAAGAATTTCTCTTCTTTATGTTTCTTAATAATCTCTTCAAGATCTTTAGCTGTCTTTTCTCCAACAAATATCTTTCTTTTTCGAATAACGATATATTTCTGAAGATAATTTGCTGTTTGCTCGGAAACGCAAAAATATTTCATCTCGGCTGGAACTTCAATTTTCGCCTCTGAGCAAATTCTGAAAAAACCATCCACAGCGTTTCTACTTGTGAATATCACAGCTGTGTGTGCTAGAATTTCTATTTTCTGTTTTCTAAATTCTTTAATATCAACAGGTTGAACCTCTATGAAAGGCCTGAAGTCTATCTTTAAATTATACTTACTAGCAAGTGCTTGATAAGGAGATTTCTCGTCAGTAGGTTTAGGTTGTGTGACTAGTATACTTAAAACTTTAGTATGTCTGTCTTTTACCTCTTTTTCTTTGATTTTTACCTGCGCCATTTAACAAAATAAGAATTGTTGTTTTTTAAAATAACTGCTGTTAAAACAATAAAATTTTTATTGTAATAATCAATGGCAGTATTTCTGCGGCACAAATGTAAGAAAATAAATACAAATTTCTATGTGTTATTAATCTAAAAAACAAGAATATAACTTTTATAACACAAAATATAAGGACTATAATCAATGAATAATACAATGTGACTGGTTTTATACTTAATTTTATAAAACCAGAGGCTTCTATTGCAAAAAGTAGAGCCGCCGCTATGAGGCAAATTATTTCCAATAATCGAGTATATTCTGAAAATTGAAACGCTACCAGCTTTGAATAATTAAAAAGCCAAGCAATTCCCGATAAATAAAAATACTTTCCAAAATAGAATACCGTATAAAAAAGCAAGATATACAATGTGCCATTTAACAAAGAACTGGAAGAATTGAAAATAACTTCATCTAGTTTAAGCGTGTATACCAATAAAGAGATTGTCAATCCATTTATCAGCGCCATGAGCAAAGAAGAGATACTGAACGTGCCAGGAAGCAAATGGTCGATATTTTCCTGAGCTCTGAATGAATAATAACGGAGGTATTCTTTTGGGTACATTTGTTTGAATACTATAAATAGAGAAGCTATAAGTAAAAATAGCACAAAACAACTTCCGGAATTTCTGTCAAGATTTCTGAATAAAATACGGTTTTGGCTTTCTTTCTGTACTTCATTTGGCACAACGAAATTGTTTGTAATAGAAGCCGTGTATAATGGGAGAAAGCCTTCCGAATGATAAAAAGTTAAAATTGCTTCTCCGCTTTCGTTAGATTCTAATGTATTTACAGGGAGCCGAACAATCTCTTCTTCTCCTCCAATTTTTTTATAGACCAGTTTATTATTTACAAACAAAGACAATCCTTTTGTAGCGGTAAAGCTCAGGTTATAATTTCTGTATTTTTCTACTTGAATAGTTTGATGAATATTTTTACAGTTTTCTAGTTCGCTATTTTTGAGTGGTAAATATGCTTCATAATAGTTGTCGTAGCGCAGCCAATTTTGAGCAAAACTGTATACGACTTTTTCTGCTTTGGAATTGAGTAGTATTCCCAAAAAAAGAAACAGCAGGAAAACTATTTTAGGCGTTAACCTTTGCATTTTCAGTAGCATTTGCTTTTTTGATTCCCGTACTTATTTCGATAATTACGCTAAATAGGAATGCGAAAGAAAATAACATTGCTAATTGCATAGTAAGCGAAAGGAAATCAAAATAAATAACCAGTCCTATTGCCATAACATTTATGAGTATTAGAATAGCAACAGAAGAAAGTTGAGAGAACCCTAAATCAATTAGCTTATGATGAATGTGATTTTTATCAGGAGTGAAGGGTGATTTTCCTGCTAAAATTCTCAGCATAAATACTCTGGCTGTATCTAAAATAGGAATAAATAACACAGCAATAGAAATAGAAGGCCCGTTGGAAATTGTTTTCATTTCTACAAATTTTATAGCGAGAATAGAAATAATAAAACCACATACAAGTGAGCCTGTATCGCCCATGAAAATCTTTGCCTTATATATATTGTACCTAAGAAATCCTAAAATACTGCCTAACATTGAAAAGGCCAACGATGAATAAGCATAATAATATTTATCTTCCGACATAGAAAAGTAAATTCCGAAAACAAAACAACATACTAAAACGATAGACCCTGCCAAACCATCCAGACCATCTATCAAATTAAGGGCGTTAGTAATTCCTATGATGACAATGAACGTGAATAGATAGCTTATTCCAGAATCCAATGTTCCTATTCCTAGTATTCCCTGAAAACTAGTAATACGAATGTCTGCCATAAACATTACTATTCCTGTGGCTAAAACTTGTACAAAGAATTTCTTGAACGCAGATACCGAAACGACATCATCTTTTAATCCTATAAAAAAAATAATCACGCTTCCCGCCAATGTATGCTGGATACCATAATCAATCTTACCAAAAATAGTGATGGCAGAAAGAAACCCTGCAAAAATAGCTAACCCTCCAAGCCTTGGAGTTAAGAACTCATGGATAGTGCGGTCGTTTGGTTCATCTAATAAGCTTTTTTTATGTGCAACATATACTATAGAAGGTATAGCAAATACTGAAATCAGAAAAGCCCATGACATAGGGAGGATATTTCGAACAATGCTTTCTAGCATGACAATTCTTTTTCTCGGATACGTTAATTAGACAACTTATGTTTCTTTATGGCTTCTTTATCATATTTCACAAACATGTAAAGAAAAATTACTCTAGAATATCTAAACATGAGAGGCCCTATTAATAATAATATACTAAGGTACACTCCAAAGAAAACAAGAGCAGATACGCTAAATCCTATTTCTAAAATCAGGTACGTCATCCCTGAAAACACTAGCGTAAGCCCGTAATTTACATACATAGCGCCTGTATAAAATCCAGGTTCTGGGAAAAAGCTTTGTCCGCAGGATTTACAATGTTCGGGCATTTCGTGCATTCTTTTAAAATTATAAGCGCTTGGAACAGTAAACATTTTACCTTGATGACATTTGGGACATTTCATCGCCAATAAAGCTGCTCTAGTCGATAATTCAGACATTTTTATGCGCTCAATTGCTTTACAAGATCTATATATTTTTGCATTGCTTCTTCCTTGCTTATACCCTGCAACTCATCCCAAGCATTAAACTTTGCAATACCTTTAAAATCAAACATATTAGAAGGTTTCTCTATATTTATATTTCCTTCAGTGGCTTGTTTAAATAGACTATATAGTTTTAGTAAATTTTCATTGCTCTGCTCTGGCAAAGATTTTGATTTTACTGAAGCCTCCTCAAATTGTGATTTTAAATCCATTTTCGAATATCGTTGTCTTTCAACCATAAAATTAAGATATAATTCCTACTTTTGAGGTGATGGAGAACAATTTATTTAAGAATACTAGTAAAATAGTTATTACCTGCCCTAAACGAATGAGTCTTCTGCTGAAAGAAGAACTTATAGAACTTGGTTATTTAGACTCTGAGGAAGCGCACATGAGCGTAAGTCTTCAAGGTACTATGCTGGACTGTATGAGGTTAAATCTATATTTGCGTACTGGACATAGTGTTCTTTTTCAGATAAAAGAATTCCAAGCAAAGACGCCTGAAGACCTTTATCAGGAAATGATAAAAATTCCTTGGGAAGACTATATTGATGTAAACGGATATTTCAGTGTGACCTCATTTTCGGACAACCCAGAAATTCTCGACAGCCGGTTTCCGAACTTGAAATGTAAAGATGCGATTGCCGATCGAATGACTTCCAAAAAAGGTTACCGACCAAATTCTGGATCGGACAGAAACAAAACGGTTATAAACTTGCACTGGAGAGAAGATCGTGCATCGATCTATGTGGATACTTCTGGCGAAACTATCGCCAAACACGGTTATAGGAAAATTCCTTTCAAAGCTCCTTTGCAGGAGAGTCTGGCAGCAGCATTAATACTTGCAAGTAAGTGGGATAAAAATTCCAATTTTATAAACCCAATGTGCGGAAGTGGTACTTTGGCTATAGAGGCGGCGTTAATAGCACAAAAAAGAGCCTTAGGCTTGTTGCGAAGCAATTTTGGATTTATGCATATTCTAGGCTTTGAGCCCGAACCTTGGGAAGAAATGAGAAGAGAAGCCCGACTTGCCTCAAAGAAAAATCTTGATTTTAAGATAATTGCTACGGATCTAAACGGCGATGCTATTCAGGCGGCACAACGAAATGCCGCCACTGCAGGAGTGGATCATGTAATCGAATTTATTTGCTGTGATTTTCGCGAAACACCTATACCAGAAGGCGGAGGTATTGTATTGATTAACCCTGAGTATGGCGAACGACTTGGAGAAGTAGACGATTTGAAAATTATATATAAAGAGATCGGCGACTTTTTCAAAAAGAGCTGTTCCGGATATACGGGTTATGTCTTTACTGGCAATTTAGATTTAGGCAAACAAGTAGGTCTTAAACCAAAACGTAAATTAGAATTTTACAATAGTAAAATAGATTGTCGTTTGCTGGAGTTTGAATTGTATAGCGGGACTAAGAAAGTAGTGACGGAGGAATAAGTTATTCTGTTAGGGTAATATATTTGCGAGAAATCGTTAAAAGCTGTATTATTCCAACAGCTTTTACGTTGCACCAAACTTTAGAAACTGACTGGAATCTTCTTTTAAAAATTGTATAAATCTAAGAATACGACAATACTCTCAATTTTACAATGAATGTTCTTCCTATTATCCAGTCAAAATTACTTTTGTACAATTATTTAACTGAATATACTTACTAAAAAATGATATATACAATTTTTATTATTTGAACAGTACAATTTAGGGTGCTCTTTTTTATTCATTATTTAAAGAAAAAAGTCTGTTTTAGACACCTTCTAAACTATCTTCTATTCTTTTTCGTTTTATGAGTATATAACAAAATTAATATGCGTATGAAAAGTGCAAGCGAAAATGAATACCCAAAGATGGTATTGCTGAATTACTCAACTTTCAATATTGAGTTCACCGAACAAGAACAGAAATCTCTAAAAATATTTTTCCTAAGAACACTACAGAAAATAAAAAATAAAGTAGTTGTCCCGAAAAATAGTAAGTTTCTTCTTCGAAGTATTTAAACAAAAAATCCCGCTACTTGGCGGGATTTTTTGTTTTATGTCTTAGGTGGAAACAGGTTTTTGTTCGCTCAAACTCCCCCACAATACAAAGACGTAATGCGAATAATCATTGAAGCCCTAATTTTTTGAATACTGTATTATACAAAATTTTTATTTGCTTTTACTTTTGAAATTATGTCTTTTAGTGTTCGATATAAATAGTATCGTCTGCTTTCGTTGACACCCATTCCAAATGAAATCCGTTTCCTACCTTCAAGTAGAATTACCCCACCCTGACTTCCTGGATAACGAAAATTACTTTGATTTTCCTTGACGGTTGAGATTTCGTCCCAAGTAAACTTTTTAGTTATCCCAATGTTTCCAACACCTGTAAATACCTTTCCTCCAAGTTTGTCAAATGTCAATTCTACCTTCCCCCAAATTGCCATAAAAGCCAAACTCCAAAATATTACTGACCCAATTAAAAAAGGAATACCAAATAAAGACATAAAGGGATCGAATTCGCCTTTTATAAGTTGACTACCATAAATTCCTCCGATAGATCCTCCTGACCAAACTACCATAAATGGAACTAAAAAAAAGGCAATTGGAGAACGAGTCGTCACACCAATTACAACTTGATTCAACTCCCTATTAATCCAGGCGCCTTGAGGAGGATTGTTAATATCAAAGCCATCATCAGCTATGTCACTGCTTAAATTTTCAGAAATTTTGAAAATATGACCGCAATTCTGACATTGACCAACATCGGTCATGATGTTTATATTTTCTTTTCTAATTTCTGTTTTACACTTTGGACAGTTCATGTTTTAAACTTTTGTATAAGATTTATTAATAGGCAAATTGCTTATTAATAAGCCCTGAATACTTAAATCCATACAGCTGAATACTCTTCCTTTTGTTAAATAACACACAGACATCAACGAACCCCCTAACTGTCTTATTACACATATCATATTGTTGCGATAATTTAATTTATCCTTACCCCAACAGCATAACATAAATGTTATGCCACAAAACATTAACACTTTAACACGAGCTTATCTCTCCGTTTTCTCCAACCAATTCCAATCGGTATAGCAACCTGTTTCATCGCATACTTTGCATTTCAATTGATTCTTAAAAACCTCTGGCTTCAGAATAGACCTTCCTTTCAGCGCTCTTAAACATTCTTGTATTCCCTCGATAATAGAAGGATGAGGATGGATTAATTCTGTAAGTTCGTCAATTCCTTTATCCATGTGAATGAGTAACGCTACCGCTTGAATAGCGCTGGAAGCATACATACCAATCGCTCTCATGCCGAGAATTTTCATTTCATCATCGTTAGATACTATTATTTTGAAAAAACCATTTCGATTTTTCATGGCTATGGCTCTTGGGATAATGCTGTAATCAATAGTCACTACACGGTAAGACATTTTTCTTCTTTGGGCTTCCTGTTCGTTTATCCCTACACCAGCAGTTTCAGGATTTAAAAACATGATGGTAGAAATATTTCTATAATCGAGTTCGTGTTTTTCGTCACCAAATATTTTCTCTACTGCGTGACGACCTTCCATTTCACCAACGTTTACAAGTGCTATATCAGCGGTAAGATCTCCTACTGCATATATATTTGGAACCGTTGTTTGCGAATCGTCATTTTTCACAGTTCCATTTTCAAGAAGTTCTACGCCTACTTCTTCGAGTCCAAGACCTTCTACATTCACCACACGACCCACAGAAACCAATGCTTTTTCTACATGATAAATTTCCTTATGTCCGTCTTTGTATTGAAGTTCGTATTCCACTTTTCCATTCTTCACTTCCATTCTCACCAGTTGGGAATTGCGGTGTACGTTTACTCCTCGTTCCATCATATTTGCCTCTATTTTATCCGTGATGTCTTCGTCTTCTATCGGCAAAACTCTATCCCCTTTATCAATAATATTTACTTTTGTATAGCCAAAATTAGAAAAAATAGTAGCCCATTCGCAACCAATAACACCAGCACCCATAATTACTATACTTTCAGGAAAATTACCAAACCCTTCAATGCCATCGCTGGTTACAATATTTATTTCATCTACAGGTATATGAGGCAGTTTGCGAGGTCTACTGCCCGTAGCAAGAATTATATAATCAGCAAAGACTACTTCTTCTTCACCATCCGAAGAGGTAATAATAATTTCATTTTTAGTTTTTAATTTACCAGTCCCTTTTTTATAGTCAAAAATATCTTTATAAATCACCTGGAGTTTTTCTATATGGCTTTCCAAAATTTCTTTTCGGTTTCCAATAGCTTCTTTTACATCGCTCACCACGTCTTTGAAATCAACCTCAAACTTTCCCTTCATATATCTTTTCACCTTACTTCTGGCGGCTTCAATATCTTTAGAAAGTTCCCAAAAGGTTTTAGAAGAAAGAGCTCCATTGTACAAACCAGCGCCACCCAATTTTTCTTTTTCTATAAGAAGTACTTTTTTGTTAAAATCCAGCGCTCTCATAGCTGCAGCGTAACCAGCGGGACCACCACCGATTATACATATATCGTATTTTTTCATAGTAAAGGTAAATTATAAGGCTCAATTGAATTCTGAATATAAGATATTTATGTAGGATTACAAAAAATAAAAATTCAGTATTCTTTCAGTTTAGCGAGCACTTCGTTCGTTAATGAATCCATTTTTGAAAAGGCGAACCATTTTTTGCCTAAATCTTTAAGAGAAGCTCCAATATGGTAAAGTTCTCTATGGTCTATAATTAAAAATCGGTCGTGACTTTCTGCAAGAATTTTTACCTCAATTGCTGAATATTGTTCGTTGTGTTTTTTCAAATCCAATAGAAATTGTTTACTAATCTGTTTTGTATAGATTATGACACGCACATTCTTTTTTCTTTTCGTAATAATAACAACACGGTTTCATCTACATAGTTATCAATAAGGATTAGCGACTCCTGCGAGTGCTTAATAAGATTAGCGAAAAATGTATAGGCATCAAATACCTGACCATCAAAAAATATTCCTTTATCGGGCAGTTGCCTATTTTCAAGTGCCTTAAAAATTTGTTCAAATTTTTGATCGGATGCTATTTGTTTGAGTTCTACTTTATCCAAACGCTGGAAAAGAACTGCGTTACCCAAAATAATTTTGCGCATTTCAACAAAAGCATTGATAATTTGTATGCTTACTTTTACTGCGGTCTCACTACGAAGTACCGCTGAAAGCATCGCTACACCTTGTTCGGTAAAAGCGTAAGGCAAAGCGGATGAATGCTTCATATTTTTGAACTGGTCACAAATTGTGACCAGTTCATTTTTTTCATAATCAGTCAGTTGAAAGCTAAAGGATGGAGGAAAGCGTTCTATGTTACGTTTCACGGCTTGGTTCAATGCTTTGGTCTCAACACCATACATTTTCGCCAAATCTCTGTCTATCATTACTTGATTTGAACGAAATGTAAAAATTCGATTTTCGATTTCTTTTTGAAGTATTGTTGCTGTTTTCTTTGTCATAAAAAATAAAAAAATGTTAAAAATATACCAAAATGTGATGATTTTTCTTGAGAACTAAAATTAATTTGTAACAGGCAACATGTGCCTGGTGAGACACCAGACACGGAGATAAATATTCGCCCTTATATTTTCCTCTAGCTAAAGCTAGAGGCTATTGAAGCGGTAGGATGAACAATATAAATGTTATGCTACAACACTTTAAGACCTTAACACATTTCCAACTTTTCTTCTTATCTTTGTGTCCCTTTTAAACACAAGGCATGAAAGCCGAAGAATTAATTACACTCTATTCCGCAGACGGTCTCACGAAAACCGTTTTTGACAGGTTAACTACGTCCCAGCCACAACATATACAACTTAAAGGCCTCGTCGGAAGTTCGGATGCGCTTATCGCCACAGCTATTTTTAACTTGAAAAATGAAGGCCAACTTTTCATTCTACACGACAAAGAAGAAGCTTTTTATTTTCTAAACGATTTACAAAATCTTCTTCCTGATAAAGAAATTCTTTTCTTTCCTACTTCTTACAAAAAGCCTTATCAGTTTGAGGAAACGGACAACGCTAATGTATTGCAGCGGGCAGAAATACTAAACAACTTAAACACAAAATCAGAACCACAGCTTATTGTTTCCTATCCAGAAGCACTTACGGAAACAGTGATCACAAAAAAATCGCTAACGTCAAATACTTTTCGTATAAAAACGGGTGATAAGATGGACATATCCTTTCTAACTGAATGGCTCCATTCTTATGATTTTGAAAAATCCGACTTTGTCTTTGAAGCAGGACAATTCGCAGTGCGAGGCGGCATTATAGATATCTTTTCATTCTCCAATGAATTTCCATACCGTATCGAACTTTTCGGTAATGAAATAGAAAATATCCGTACGTTCAATCCCGATACGCAACTTTCGATAGAGAAAAAAAATGTTATATCCGTTGTACCCAATGTACAAACCAAGTTATTACAGGAAAACAGAGAATCTTTTTTTGAATTTATTCCGCCCTCCTTTTCACTTTGGATAAAAAATGTACAACAAACATTTGATGTAGTAGAACGTTCGTATAACAAGGCTGTTGACGAATACGATAAACTTCAAAAACAATCAGGAGGAAATAATTTAATTACTTCTCCTAAAACATTGTTCGAAAATTCGGCAGCAGTTAAAAAACATTTTGAAAAATTTAATATTATAGAATTTGGTAGTCAATTTTATTTTAAAACAGAATTTCGTTATGATTTCAAAATAAAACCACAGCCAAATTTTAATAAAGAATTCAAATTACTTTCCGAAAATTTATATGAGAAACAAGAAACAGGCTACCTGAATATTATTTCTGCCGAATCCTACAAACAAACAGATCGACTTACTACAATATTTGACGAAATAGATACTAAGCTCTCTTTTAGAGCTATGAACGTGGCATTAAGAGAAGGGTTCATTGATGAGAACTTGAAAATTTGTTGTTATACCGATCATCAAATTTTCGACCGCTTTCATCGTTACAAAGCAAAAGAAAAGTTTTCCCGTTCGAAGGCTATCACGTTAAAAGAACTTCGGTCACTACAACCTGGCGATTATGTAGCGCATTCAGAATATGGAATAGCGCGTTTTGTAGGGCTAGAAAAAATAGATACGGATGGCAAAGCACAAGAAGCAATACGCTTGATTTTTAAAGACAACGATCTTCTATACATCAGCATTCATCAACTTCACAAAATCTCTCGCTATAGCGGAAAAGATGGCGCGCTCCCCCAACTCAGTAAAATGGGGTCTGGCGACTGGGAAGCTAAAAAAAGTAAAGTACGAAAACAAGTAAAGGATATTGCAAAAGAACTTATACAACTCTATGCACTCCGAAAAGCCGCGCCAGGTTATGCTTACAGCAAAGATTCTTTTTTACAAGTAGAACTAGAATCTTCCTTTTTATACGAAGACACACCCGATCAGGCAAAAGCTACAGCTGATGTAAAAATAGACATGGAAGCGCCGCACCCTATGGATAGGCTAGTTTGCGGTGATGTGGGTTTTGGGAAAACAGAAATTGCAGTGCGTGCAGCATTTAAAGCAGTATGCGACAACAAGCAAGTAGCCATTTTGGTGCCTACTACCATATTGGCCATGCAACACTATAAGACCTTTCGTGACCGATTAAAAAACCTTCCTTGTGTTGTTGAATATATTAATCGTTTTAAAACTGCTTCTCAGGTAAAAGAAACATTGCAGCGAGTAGCGGAAGGAAAAACCAATATTCTGATTGGTACACATAAATTAATTTCAAAAGCAGTAAAATTCAAAGAACTTGGGTTACTTATTATTGACGAAGAACAAAAATTTGGAGTAACGGTAAAAGAAAAACTTCGTGAATTTAAAGTAAATGTAGATACGCTAACACTCACAGCTACTCCTATTCCACGCACGTTGCACTTTTCTCTTATGGGCGCACGCGATCTTTCCATTATTGCTACCCCGCCTCCAAACCGCCAGCCGGTGACGACAGAAATTCACATGATCAACGAGGAGTTGATTCGTGATGCTGTAGCTTATGAACTAAAACGCGGTGGTCAGGTATTTTTCGTACACAACAGAATTTCTGATATTGAAGATATGGCTGGCACTGTAAAACGACTGGTTCCAGACGCAAGAGTAGCCGTAGGTCACGGACAAATGGAAGGCGACAAATTGGAAAAAATAATGATGGGTTTCGTAGACGGCGATTACGACGTATTAGTTTCTACGAATATTATTGAATCAGGATTGGATATTCCAAACGCCAATACAATCATCATTAATCGTGCTCACATGTTTGGGCTTTCCGATTTGCACCAGATGCGTGGGCGAGTGGGACGTTCAAATAAAAAAGCGTTTTGTTATATTCTTACGCCTCCTATTGCCAATCTTCCCGCAGACTCACGTAAACGGTTAAACGCGCTGGAAGAATTTTCTGATCTCGGAGATGGATTTAAAGTAGCGATGCGTGATCTTGATATTCGTGGAGCAGGGAATCTTCTCGGTGGTGAACAGAGCGGATTTATCAGCGATATAGGATTTGAAATGTACCATAAAATTTTGGACGAATCTATTTTAGAGCTCAAAGAAACAGAGTTCCGAGATTTGTTTGCCAAAGAAATAGAACTGCGTGAATTGAAAGCGCTGAGTCCTGACTGTACTATCGAAACAGATTTATCCATTATTATTCCAGATGCTTATGTAAGCAATATTACAGAGCGATTAAGTTTGTATTCTTCTATTGATAGCCTCAAGAGTCAGGGAGAATTGGAGTTGTTTCGCATTTCGCTTATAGACCGTTTCGGACCACTGCCCAAGCAAGTAGACGATCTACTTAATACTGTACAAATGCGCTGGAAAGCGGAAAGACTTGGTTTTGAAAAACTAATTTTGAAAAACGGTGTGATGAAAGGTTATTTCGTACCAGGAGAAAATGAATCGTATTACAAGTCAGAAGTATTTGGCACGATACTAAACTATGTACAAAACAACTCCAAACACTGCAGTCTAAAAGAGCAATCTAAAAAACTGATTCTGTTTGTCGATAATATCAACAGCGTGGAAAAGGCAACAGCATTGATGGAAAATATATTGGAGAAAGTGGCGGTGATGAAATAATGGTGCTTTTTTAATTATATAAACTACTCTCCATTATTAGCTCAGTTCACTAAAGTGAACTGCAATGGATAACAAATAGAAATTATAAATTTTTATTTGTTATCTTTCTGAATCACAAAGCTATGAAAGATACTAAAATAAGTTGTCGCTGCTTTTATTTAGTTTCTCTTTATATATTGTATAAACTCTCTATAATACCCAAGCATCGGTCCAAGATATTCCTGTTGCTGGACTATATGCCTAAGCGGCGACCTTGCACCAATCTGAATATGGATAAGGTTTGCATTGATAACGGCTACCTGCGTTCTATACTTCCTGCCAAATACCCCCTATTCTATTTGTATACTAAAGATATACTCTGATTCTGTTTAAAAATTAAAAAATCACTTTAACTGAAGTAATTCGACTAAAAAACAATCTAGGCTTAATCGGATGAATCGAATTATAATTCATATAGCTTAGCGTAATTTAATTATGTCCGCCCATTCCAACAAAGAAATTTTCTCCTGAATGACAATTGGTAATGATTGTCATTCAGGAGAAAATTTCTTTGTTGGAATGGAATGAATACTGATTCAAAAAGCAATTTCTTGAATAAAATATCCCAGAATTAAAGACATGTATTTTTTAATATTTCACCGCTTTAATTATTTTTGTTTCTGTACTACTGGATACTTGTACAAAATAAATACCAGCGTTCAATTTATTGCCTATTATAGCGGAGTCTTCGCCTTTTTCTATTTTCTTTTCTTCTACAAGTGTTCCTTCCGATGAAAATATTTTTACAGCAAAATCCATTACTGCTGAAACGGGAAGTTGCAGTGTAAATCCTTCCGACGATGGATTTGGATATAAAACAATATTAAATGTTTCTTGATTCGTTTGTACGAAAATAATTTCACTGTATTGTTCCGTGCCATCATTGTCTACAGCAGCAATACGATAATAATTACCACCCGATAAAGGCTGACGATCGTTATAAGCATAAGTACTTATTGTATTTGTATTTCCTGCTTTTACAGTTGCAATTGTAATCGCTCTTCCATTTTCAATTCTTTGTACTTCAAAATGATTTAAATTTAGTTCGGTAGCCGTAATCCAATTTAAGGCTACTCCTCCTTTACCTAGCGAAGCATCAAAAGAGACCAACTGCATGGGAAGTGAACTTGCACAGTTTGTACCCATTCCTATATAGTCCATATTAATCGTTCCTACAAACGTAGTATTATACGCTCCGTGTATAGGTCCTGTCCATGGCGCAGAAGCAAAACCAGGATTTACTCTGAACTGAATTTGTTGAGCATCGGTAGAGTCGACAGCATAAGGACCTCCTGCAGTATAGATATCTGAAAATAATCCTTTCAGATTTACTGTAAATATTTGATAAGTAGTAGTCAACTCCAACGATTTGCTGGTAACACCAGTATTTGCTGTAGTAATGCCTGCTTGGTCAGAAATCCCTAACCTCAGCGATACGGCAGACGTAGCTTTTGCTTTTAGTGTAATTGTAGGCGCTGTATTCGCGCAAGAGAAATCTATTGGTGTGATTACTGTTCCATCGTTAAATGCTAATGTAAATGTTTCCCATTCTCCATGACCTGTTGTAGATACATTCCAGTTGGAAGCCGTTTCTGTAAATGTAAAATTCCCCTGAGCAGCTATAAAAGGGAGCGCCGCATTATTGGTAAAATTATCATAATACATGCAGTTGGTGCTGATTGGTGAAACATACACATAACTTGTTTTTGTTCTGGTAGAAACTCCTGAATTGAGCGTCAACGTAGTAGTTTTCCAACCTGGAGTGGAATAATAAACAGGATAAGGTCCTGCAGCACTAGCTGTAGCGGGAGTAGCCCCAGCTCCAAAATTCCAACTGTATGTGGTACCTGCCACAGCACTTATACTGTTGTCAATATACGTAGTGGTGCACCCAGCTCCCGTTCCGCAGAGTACTAGATCTGTAGCGGTGAAGTTGGCGGTAGGTGTAGGACAAACACTTCCTATTCGAATATAATCCATAAAAGAAGTTCCTATAAAAGCGGTGGTGTATGTTTTATAAGTACCCACGTGAGGAAATGAAGCAAAACCTGGATTGTAAGCAATTCGTAGTTTTGTAATCTTTGAAATATCCAGTGCGCCGCCGCCGCCATACTGATCCCAAAGCTGTCCGGTAAAATCTATTGTAAATTCCTGAGAAGTGGTCGTAAGTTCAAAACCATTCAATGGATTTAGGTATTGATTGTTGGCTACTCTTCCTAAATAATCTACCATTGTAATTGTTATATAAGCATTTCCAGCAGCTACCCTTGCTCTAAATTTTAACAGTGGAACATTTACGGGATTCGTAAAATCTAATGTAATTGGATTTACGCCATCGTTTAACGTATAATCCACATAATCCCATTCTCCTGAACCTAAGGAAGTAAGACGCCAATCACTTATTATTTCCGTATGGGTAAAACCAGCACCTGAAGAATTGGCTAGCCAAGGAGCTGTTTTCCCATCGTCAAATTCATCTGCAAAAATAGCACAAGAATTCCTTCCAACAGAGACAGCTTGTTTCGCAAGTGGACCATAACAACCCGAAGGCATTTTTTCTTGTACCGTAATGTATCCTCCAAGCAATCCAAAGTTAACAGAAATACCTGTTGTACCTGCTCCTGAAGCTACGGATGCACCTGTAGGAACACCCCATGTAAAATTATCTGCAGCATTGCTATACCCTGAAACAGTGTACGGAATACCAACTGCGCTGCTTGCCACGGCAGCACTACCAGTGATCGTCAATGTAGGTGCGGGGGTAACAAGATCTCTGCGGATATTGTCTATGTAATAGGTATACGAATTAGTAAGTCCAGGATTAAAAAGAATGACGAACCGGTCTAGGTTGTACTGATAGGCGGCACCACCTGGGTCAGGAGAGCTTGCGTACGTAAATTTAAGTGTCTCCCATTGACCTGTTACAGTCGTCGTTGCGGTATAATAACTATGTACCCCTGTGGGATAGCTTCCCCAAATGGCCTGGTTGCCCAACTGAATTTGTACAATAGTACCAACTGGAGCATTAGAATAGACATCCATTTTAAGTACATAAGTGGGTGTTGCCGAAGCATAGTCGGGACCATTATCGAGCAGCGCATTTTCATAAAACAAGGCATCGTATGCAGTAGTACTTCTTACGTACTTTGCACTAAGTCCTGAATTATTAACAGCATTGGCTATATTAGGATTGGCGACAGTACTGAGTCCGCCTGCCACATAACCAGGTGTCATCGTATTGGCAATGCCAGTGGTTTCATAGTCCATAAAGGTAAAACTGCAACTGTTCTTATATACTTTTACGCTTCTTGTATAAACGAAATTACTACCTGGACACAAAGAGCCTGTTCCATCTGCTACCGTTACACTAACATCGCCACCTGCTGAGTTTCCCCAGTTTACGGTAATCTGTGTAGTTCCTTGTCCTCCTGTAATGGTAGCACCTGCTGGTACAGTCCAATTATACGCTTGTCCTGTTCCAGAAGTAATCGTATACGTAGCAATTGAATTTGCAAAAACTTCTGCTTTACCTGCTATAATAAGTTGTGGCTCCGCCGAGCTGTACACTCTTACGTAATCAATTATAAATTGCGCCGATAAGCCAAAGTTCGTGGCTTGGTTTCCTGTAAAGGCTGTTCCTGAACCACCTACCGCTAAATTCATAATGATGTAAAATGGGTTATTGTCCCAAGGCCAAGGAGTACCAGTACAACATCCTACCAAGGTTTGAGGTGTTTTAGTTTCTGTTTTAAACATCACACCGTCTACGTAAAAGTCTATTTGTCCTGCTTTCCAGTCTACCGCAAACGTGTGGAAATTGTCAGAAAATTTACCTTGAGCAGCAGTAAGCGTATTGGTAGAACCATCGTACTGGCCAGGAGAAGGGCTGCCATAATGCAGCGTACTTGCTATACTGTACGGTTGATCACCACGATTTTCCATGATATCTATCTCCCCTGTATTTGGCCAACTTGGAGAAGCCATGTCTGGGAGCATCCAAAACGCAGGCCATAGCCCTGTTCCCACTGGAAGTTTAGCACGCATTTCAAGACGACCGTATTTAAAATTGAACTTACCACTACTATTTAATCTTCCTGAAGTATAAGTACCTCCGGCGTTTCGTGCTTCTAAGGTCAGAAAACCACCTGCCACGCTTACATTATTTGTACTGTTGGAATAACTTTCAATCTCTCCTGTACCCCAACCACATAAAGAAGGACATCCATTTCCTGTATTCACATTCCACTTGGTAGCATCTACTGCTGTACCGTTAAACTCATCCGACCATACGAGAGATCCACATTGAGGATAAACCAAGATAGGGGATAAAAGGAAAACTAGGTAAGTAAGTATAATTGTTGTTTTTTTCATCTCTTCAGAACAAATTTTAGAAAGCTTTAATCTTTATATTCTAAAATATAAATTTTTGAATATTATTTAAGATAATACCAATCTATGTATTGCTTTAGAAAGCAGTTTAAAGGTTTTTAAAGACAAAATTACGCGCTTGAATAACAAGTGATAGCTTAAAATTTTAAAAATAAAGCATAATTTTAAGTAGCAATAAAAATTGATGGGCAATAAAAAAAGAATTTTTCCTAAAAGAAGATTGTCGATTAGAGCTATACCCATCAGCAGTTCACAGAAGTGAACTGCAATAAATGGAATAAGGAAGAAATTAGGGTTAGCTTATTTTACTGTTTTACCACTTTATACCTCTTTGTTGTACCGTTGTATTCAGACTGCAAAATATAGAAACCTGATTTATAATCTTCTCCGATCCTGCATTCTTCGTTGATCCGAACATTTTTAGTAGTGAGCAATTTGCCTGAATAATCTATAACGGTAATTACGGTTTCGCCTCTGTCTCCATTCCCATAAGGGGTTACAATCAATACATTGTCAAAAGGATTAATGCTGATATGTAACCCATTAGTGTCAACAATGGGTTCTACTATTACAATTGAACTGTAATGAACCACGCCGTCAAAATCGTATTGAGCCAATCTATAATACGTAGCTTCTATAGCATTATTATTATCCGTATACTCATACAATTTTCCAGCAGTACTGGTACCAAGCCCTTTTACTTTTGCTATTTCTGAAAAAGAAACACCGTTTGAAGAGCGTTCTATAGAATAATAATCGTTATTTATTTCATTAGTTGTACGCCAATTGAGAAAGATATTCATGTCTACTCTTTTGGCATCGAAATTAAGAAGCGTAACGGGGGCGGGAATAGGGAAGGCACAAATGTAATTACTTGCAAATGCCCAAGTTGGGGAGGAGGAACTCAAATCCAAATTGATATCCCAAGTCATTAAACCTCTCAACGATGGGTGATAAGAAGTCATAGTATATGTCCATGGAGGAGTAGTTATAATTCCTTTAAAATATTTTGCGGCGGTACATATATCTGCATAAGCCAAAAAACCTGTACCTGCAGCAGCTGTATTTGCAGGAAGTCCAAAGCCTATTTTACTGGCTGGAAGTCCTGTAAATGTTCCTTTCCCATTAAGAAGTGTGAATCCTTTTACCATGGTTTCATTCAACGCTAAGGCAAAATCACCTGTCCCCTCATTATAAGTAATCCCATTCCAAGCCACCATCCCTCCTGGAGCATTGTAGAGTTGCATGTGTAACAAATCAAGTTGAGTTCTTAATCCATCTATAACGGGTAGAAATATTCCTCCATGTGATCCTATCTGACCTGAAGCCAGAGCTCCTGTACAATAGTATACCTCTGGAGCCATCGTTAACAGCATCTTTTTACCTGTGACTGTCTGGTAAGTTGCCATGATACTCTGTATCGCATTAATCAGATACGTTTGCTCTGGAAGCGGGGAAGTCATTGTCCAAGTAGCTGAATTTGAGTTATTCATTGATGCTCCTTCCAAATCAAGGTCAATGCCATCGATTTTATTACCATAAGCAGTAAAAATCGTATTAACCGAATTTATAAAAGTGGTTTGATCAGCCGCATTTCCTAGAAATATAGGTCCTGTAGCACCGCCAAGACTTAGTAATACCTTTTTGCCAGCTGCGTGAAGTGTATTAATATCTGTAACCATGGCAGCAATGGAAGCATAAGCAGGGGGAAGAGCATATACGATATCACACATACAGGCTCCTGTGGAACCAGTAGTCTTAGGTAAACCAAAAGCAAGGTTAATTACATTATAGTTTGTACCTGCACCAGTTTGAATCAACGATAAGCTATTCCAGTTTTCATGGTACCCGACCAACACATTGGCTGGCAATTGGGCTTTTGACAAACCTAAAGTGGCTATTACCAGACTTAGAACAATCGTTATTTTAGAAAATTGTCGATTTAAACTACTGAAAAATAATACAATTAAATGTAAATCAATTACATAATTAAAAAAAAGCAATAAACACGGTGGAAATTTACTATTTTGTTTCATACATCATTCAAGGGCTACAACCAACATTTATTTAGACTACGAACATGATACTACATCTGTTTTAAAAAGTTAAATTTTTTCCTTGTATAATGCTGTTTTGAAGAAACTTTTCTCTCTCAAAGAATAAAATCAATTGCACTTTAATACTAATTATAGTATTCATTGTTAATAATTTATATTAAAATAAAGCATCAAAATATCATCTTAATGCAAACTTAAAAATAACTAAGACAAAATGGAGATCAATAGTTGTTATTATGGCATTTAGCTGTTTTGAACATTTTTACGAGTGCTCACTATGTTTAATTGTTGCGTTGGGTTTAACCTTAAAAGGAAAGGACGTACTTAACTCAAGGTCTAAGTCTCTCTTCCCTTAAGAGGACAATAAAAGATTGTTATGTTCCTAAAATGGTTTTCTAAAATATAGATACTAATATGATATTACGAATCTAAAAAGTAGCTTTTTAGCCAAATTTACAATGTTTTTTGCGGAATTTATAAGGGATTTTAAAATTTTCGATCTATCGTATTTCCTTACATCTTCCCTCTTTTCTATTGTTTTCATACTTACCTTTTGATACGCTTTGCGTATACTTAGATATGAATTACACAATTACATAGCACAATTACACAGTTAGATTATGTATGATGTTGGTTTTGAGATGAGAAAGAAAACTGTCGTGAAAATAAAGTTTAATACAATTGCCCACTGAATATAGCACCACCATCTAATTCCTAAATGTTTAAGTAACTACTATCATTTAGAATCAAAATTAGTACGAAACAAAATTCCTTAAAACAGTAATCTCCTGATATGATTACTTATACTACTTATTCATCAATATATGAATTCGGATAGAACCTGATAGCATACAATAAAAATGAAGAATTATATGAAAAGAAAACTACTACTTAGCATTTTCCTTTGGCTTTTAATACTCCCTGCCTTTTCTCAAATTGGATCTTATAACAATTGGATCTTGGGAACTTATGTTGGACTTAACTTTAATGGCGGACCTCCTGTTAAGTCTGCTGGTGCTCCTATTAAGCTTAAATCTCAAGAAGCTTGTGCCTCAATAAGTGATAACTTAGGCAATCTGCTTATGTACAGTGATGGACTAAACCTCTGGGACGGAACCAACACGTTAAGAAGCAGCTCCCTTTTAGGGGCTGAATCGGGCGCCCAAGGAATACTAATAATACCTTTTCCTGGCTCTACTACTAAATTTTATCTCTTTACAGGAAGCGTAGATCCTGGATCTGGAGGAATCGGCCAACCAAACAAAGGGGTTAATTATCAAATTGTTGACATCTCTGCTGCGGTTTGGACTTACACTGCTGCAGTACCCTTAGTATCTGCTTCCACCGCAACAGAGCATCTTACTGCTGTTTCGGATGGCGTTGGTGGTTTTTGGATTGTCTCCCATTTGAATACGAATGGTGTGGGTGGGGGCGACAATCGTATTGTTTCCTTTCACTTTAATGCTGCAGGTGCTTTTGATATCGGACCTGTAACTAGTTCTGCTGGCGGGACAGCCATTGTTAAATGGATAGGGACTGCTAAAGCAAACAGTTGCGGAGATCGGATAGCGTTTACCCATTATGATGCAGGCGTGGTAGAATTATATGCCTTTGATAATAGTACAAGTGGAGGTACCGCTGGAAAGGTTACTAGTTTAGTAAAAAGCATTGCAACACCAACTGCATACGGTCTTGAGTTTTCCCCTGATGATAAATTACTATATTACACCAATTTAGGAGGAAATAAACTATACCAATATAATATTGCAGGTAATTCGATCTTCAATGATCCCACCTGGATAAGTAATAATGAGTTAAGCGAAATGGCACAACTTCAACTTGGTCCAGATGGATTAATATATGTAGCCGAATCTTCTAATGGCGGGCAAGCTACGATTTATGTCGGGGCGATCAAGTCTCCCAACACTGTGGGTCTTGGTGCTAATTATAATGGCAAACAAGTAACCATAAGTACCACCAATGGTTTAGATGGTTTTCCTTTCAGAGGACTACCAGATTTTTACAGGACTTTAGTAGTGAGTAGCAGTATTAAACAATATCCCCCAACTGGCGGATATTGCATCTCAACTAATATCCCTTTAAGCTATATATATGCCGGTTCCGTGGCTTCTCAAACATGGACAGTAACGCCAGGAGTATTAGGCACTGATTATACTTATACCTCTGGTAGTGGCACTACCGTTAATCCAACCATAAATTTCACTACCGCCGGTACTTATAAAGTTAAGTTAGCCATAACCGACAATTGTGCGCATGTTTATTTGGACTCGATGACGTACACTATTACTACTCCTAAAATACCGGCAGGTAAAATCACTTGTGGTACTAGTAGCCTTACCTTAACCGCTACCGGAACAGTTCCTGCCGATTATCCAAATTATGTATGGTACGACGCTGCCTCAGGCGGTAATGTACTAGGTGTGGGCAGTCCAGTAACGCTTAATTATCCGAGCCTAGCAGCAGCTCCTACTTCGGTTTGGGTGGAAGTAGCCGGTAGTGCTACAGTAACTTCTTCCGGAAGTAATTCTGCAGGACCAAATGGAACTGGATGGTCTGCAGGAGCTATTTCTCAAACAAATAGTTTTACTGTATTGGCGAATTCGTTAACCGTTCAATCTATTCAGGTAGCAACAAGACAAGGTTCGACTACTTATACCGGGAGTTTTACTGTAACGATTAAAAATTCTAGTAGCGCTATCGTATTTACTCAATCCTATACGGTGCCGTCTTCGGCTACACCTCCTCCATTCACTGCGAATATCAATCAAATTCTTAGCGCTGGAACTTATACTATTATCGTAGCCAGTGGTGGTTCCGAACAATTTGCAGGTACTTCTGCTTGGGGTGGAGTAACTAACGCAGGGCAAATAAGTCTTGCATCAGGGAATTATGTTTTCGGTACCATGCAATATAATTATTCCAACTATTCTATTACTACTACTTGTACTCAACGAGTACAAGTAGATCGCCACTGTATGACTATAGCGCCAGGAGATGGTACCTATTGTACAGGTAACAATATTGCGCTAAGTTATACTTTCGAAGGAACTGTATCTTCCCAGTCTTGGAGCATTACTCCTGGATCTGCTGGTGTAAACTGGAATTATGTAGCGAGCACGAGTGCAAGTGCATCTCCAACGATTACCTTTATAACTACAGGTACTTATACAATAACCGTAACCGTAACAGACATCACTTCCGCCACCTATAGCAAATTCGAAACGTTCACGGTAATCGCCGCTAGTGTTCCATCTGCAAGTGTTACCTGTAGTACCCCAACCATTACGTTCACTGCCAATGGTGCAGTACCTGCGGACTACCCTAATTACACTTATTACGATGCTGCTACTGGCGGTAATGTAGTAGCCGTAGGTAATCCAGCAACCGTTAGCTATGGAGGAACAATCGCCACTGCTCCAACCTCCTATTGGGTAAGCGTAGCCTCTAGCGCCTCTACCACCTCTTCTGGAACTAATTCCATAGGAATTGCTGCGGGAGGATTAGGCTGGGCTGCAAGCGCTTCTAATTTTGGACCTGCTCCATTTACTGTACTATCTAGTGTTCTTACTTTGAAAACCTTCGAAGTGAAAGCATGGGCAGCTACTGGAAATTTCGACGTAACCATTAAAAATGCAGCAAACGCGACTGTTTTTAAGCAAACCTATAACTTACCTACTGCTAGTACTCCCTATATTGTTAATATCAACACAACTTTCCCTGCTGGAAGTTATACCATTAGCCTGGGAAATACTAGTATACAATGGTGGGGTTCCACCTGGAATGGAGGAACTAATGCTGGAGAAATTAATGTACCTACCTTCTTTACAGCTGGCGAATATCCTCTGGCCAATTTCACTTATGATTATAAGAACTTTTCCGTTACACCTAGTTGCCCTGGTCGTGTACAAATAACCAATTCCTGTGCACTTCCTATAAATATGCTAAGCTTCACTGGTACTGACATTGGAAGTAAAAATCTTCTAACTTGGATTACTTCTAGCGAGAAAAATAATGCCTATTTCGAAATTCAAAAATCAACAGACAATATGAATTTTGAAACCATCGGAAAAGTAAACGGAAATGGCACAACGAACAGTCTCCAGTATTACAATTTCACCGATAACAATGTAACTGGAACCGTTAATTATTATCGCATTATACAATATGACTTTGATGGCAAGGCGAGTATCAGTCCTATTGTTTCTATAGAAACCAATGGAGGCGCTACAATTACAATAGCTCCAAACCCATCGCACGATGCTTTTAATGTAACGTTAAGCAAAATCACTTCGGCAGACCTTACGGTACTAGATGTTTTAGGTAGAGAAATATACTCTACACACATAGCTCAAGGTAGGAGTCTGATCACCTTTGGCACAGACCTTCAGAGTGGCGCTTATATACTTCAAGTAAAAACTTCCGATCAGGTCTTTATACAAAGGATAATTAAGGAATAGTGGCTCTGTTTTCTACTAACTGGTGGATGATTGTTTATCAATAAGCAACTTCCCCAGAGTGGGATTAATCTTAATAGAGCATCGATTACGTTATTTCCCCTTTGGAGAAATAACGTAATCGATTAAAAGACTAGTCACGGTGCACTCTCCGCCGACAAAGGCTATAAAATATATCCCTGTTTCCTTATTTGAACAGCATTGGTGTGGACACCAATAGAAAAGTCTCCCTCCTTTCGGAGAGAGACTTTTCTACTTATTACTTATTTTTACCGACTCCCTTATTTGTTCATTGAGATCAAAAATTCGTCGTTGTTTTTTGTTTTGCTCATTTGTGCAATTAAGAAATCCATCGCTTCCACAGAATTCATGTCTGACATGTGTTTACGAAGGATCCATACACGTTGCAATTCGTCTTTGTCCATCAACAGATCCTCACGACGAGTACCCGATGCTGGAACGTCGATCGCTGGATACATACGTTTGTTGGCCAGTTTCCGATCCAATTGAAGCTCCATGTTACCAGTACCTTTGAACTCTTCAAAGATTACCTCATCCATTTTAGAACCTGTATCGATAAGTGCTGTAGCGATAATGGTAAGCGAACCACCATTTTCTACGTTACGGGCAGCTCCGAAAAAACGTTTTGGTTTGTGCAATGCATTTGCATCCACACCACCCGAAAGTATTTTACCAGAAGAGGGAACTACTGTATTATACGCACGTGCTAGACGTGTGATAGAATCTAAAAGAATAACGACATCGTGTCCGCATTCTACCATTCTTTTCGCTTTCTCAAGCACCATAGAAGATACTTTCACATGTCTCTCGGCTTGTTCGTCAAACGTAGAAGAAATAACTTCTGCCTTCACGTTACGCGCCATATCCGTAACCTCTTCCGGACGTTCGTCAATAAGAAGAACAATCAGATAAACTTCCGGGTGATTTGCAGCGATAGCGTTGGCAATTTGTTTTAGCAATACTGTTTTACCCGTTTTAGGTTGCGCTACAATCATTCCTCTTTGTCCTTTACCGATAGGTGCAAACAAATCAAGAATACGCGTAGAAAGTTGATCGTGTGTAGTACTTAAATTTAATTTTTCATTTGGAAAAAGTGGTGTAAGGTATTCGAAAGGAATCCTATCGCGAATCTCTTCGCTGGTCTTACCATTAACACTTTCTACACGAAGCAATGCAAAATATTTTTCACCTTCTTTCGGAGGTCTGATTTGTCCTTTAACGGTATCTCCCGTTTTCAAACCAAACAATTTAACTTGAGATGGAGAAACATAAATATCGTCGGGACTAGACAAATAGTTGTAATCGGAAGAACGAAGAAAACCGTATCCGTCTTGCATCATTTCTAATACACCAGAGTTGACAATAATACCGTCAAATTCTTTTAACGCAACACCAACAGGACCTGTAGGCATAACGACAGGCGTAGGCGTAGCTCTTATACGAACAACAGGTTCGATTTCTTTTTCATCACCAAAATCTACTTTAAAGTCAGAAATAGGATCTGTTTTGAAAGTAGAAAAACTTTTTTCTACCAACTCTTCAGAAGGTGTATAAGACTCTCTTTTTGTTTCAACAGAGTTTTCAACTTCCTTAACATTTTCCCTTTTTACACGTGGTCTTTTTTTAGGAGATTCGTCCATATTTTCTTTTTTTTCTTCGTTGTTAATTCTACTCCTAATAACAGGAACTTCAGCGGCAACAGGCCGTAAAGACTGGGCGTCAAGAATTTTATAAATTAGTTCTTGTTTGGCGACTTTTTTGAAATTTGAGATTTCCAATGATTCAGCAATTTCCCTCAGCTCAGACAATAATTTGTCATCCAATTCTTCAATGGTGTGCATATTAAATTCCTATAATAGTTATACGATTAGTGATAATCAATGTTTGATATTTGAATTTTTTTTGATTATTTAGTTAAGGCGAAACTTAATCTAAAAGAGATGAACTTTGATGTTTAACGATCTTTAAAAAAGCTCAAATTGTTGTTTTGGTAATGCAATAATAACGGTTAGCTTCTTCTTTGTCAAGAAAACAGACAAAATTTATTAGGATTTTTTTTTAAAGGCTGTAATCTCCCAAAATAGTATAGTTTTGCATCTTCAATAGTGGTGTACTAAAATACGATATATGTTACAAATTTCTTTACTAAGAGAGAATAAAGAACTGGTTTTAAACGGTCTAAAGAAAAAATATTTTAATCAAGCAGAAGAGCAGGTAGCACAAATTTTATTCTTGGACCAACAAAGAAGAGAAACTCAAAAAGAGTTGGACAACATTCTTTCAGAAACCAATAATCTCGCAAAAGAGATTGGCAACCTAATGAAAACAGGCAAAAAGGAAGAAGCGGAGAAACTAAAAAGCACCAACAGCGAATTAAAAGAAAAAGCAAAACTACTTTCCGATAAACTCACTCCTTTAGAGCAAGAACAAGATGCGGTATTAGTAAAACTACCTAATCTCCCACACGCTTCTGTACCCGAAGGCAAAACGCCAGAAGAAAATCTGAATATCTACGAATGGGGAAATATTCCTGCTTTGGCGGCTGATGCGCTTCCTCATTGGGATCTGATAAAAAAATACGACATCATCGATTTTGAATTAGGAAATAAAATAACAGGAGCTGGCTTTCCAGTGTACAAAGGCAAAGGCGCTCGATTACAACGTGCGTTGATCAATTTCTTTTTGGACGAAGCTACAAAAGCAGGTTATCGAGAAATACAACCTCCCATTCTTGTCAACCAGGATTCTGGCTACGGTACTTGCCAACTACCGGACAAGGATGGACAAATGTATTTTATGAACGAAGATAAACTCTATCTTATTCCTACCGCTGAAGTTCCGATTACCAATCTTTACCGTGATGTAATTTTGAAAGCAGAAGACTTGCCGATCAAAAACGCAGGGTACACACCTTGTTTTCGAAGAGAAGCAGGTTCTTGGGGCGCAGATGTACGCGGACTAAATAGATTGCACCAATTTGATAAAGTAGAGATCGTACAGATTGCAAAACCTGAAGACTCTTATGCTATTCAGCAAGAGATGATAAAACACGTTCAGAGCCTGCTTGAAAAATTAGAACTTCCTTACCGCATCTTAAGACTTTGTGCAGGAGATATGAGTTTTGCATCTGCCCTTACGTTTGACTTTGAAGTTTATTCTGCCGCACAAAAAAGATGGTTGGAGGTGAGTTCTGTAAGCAATTTTGAAACTTTTCAAGCCAACCGATTGAAATTACGTTACAAAATAGACGGCAAAACGCAATTGCTTCATACCTTGAATGGAAGTGCGATGGCTTTACCACGCATTGTAGCTGCTCTTCTGGAGAATAACCAAACTGCGGAAGGTATAAAACTTCCTAAAGCATTGGTGCCTTATGCCAGTTTTGAATTCATAAATTAAGTAACCCTACGATATAATTTTGTGACCTAAATGAGGCCTTTATGATCCAAAATCCTCATTTTACTTTATTTTCGTAAAAATACATTTAAAAAAAAGTGTTTCTTAGGCGTAAAAAAACAATTTAGAATGAATATTCAAAACACTTTTACCCTCATTTATTACTAAAAATGATGGATTTAATCCTAATAAATACTATACTTACATAAACGAGGTGTTTTATCAACAGGAAAAAGAAACCTTATAATTTATTTTCAATTGTCCAATAGGTTAACTTTCAATGATTAATAAAAATAAACTGATAATAAAATTTACAAAACCTTTCAATATTTCAAACATGATAAATTGATTTTGGTGGAACTATCAAATCTTTTTGTATCGTGTAATCAAAATTGCTAAAAACTATGAAAAAAAGTCGCTTAAAAAAAATTTTACTTTTAACTATACTATATCTGAGTGTAGCAAACCTAAAGGCCACTGTTTATAGCGTAACAGCCACAACAGATGCTGGCATAGGAACAGCTCAGTCAGGCGATCTTCGTTACTGTATCAATACTGCCAACGGTGATGCTACAGCGGGTCCCCATCAAATCAATTTTGCTATTCCAGGTTCGGGACCTTATTCCATTACACTTACAGGTAGTTATACTATTCTTAAGGACATGATTATTAATGCTACTACACAGCCTGGGTATGTTACAGCTTCACCTACGCCTATGGTAGAATTAAAAAATTCTCCTGCTCAGGCTTTTGTAATAAACAGCGGAGTTTCCGCAACTGGTACAACAATTAAAGGCTTTATAATAAATAGATGCAATGCACAAGGGATTTTAATTCTGTCGCCAAACAATACCATTGTAGGAAATTATATCGGTACCGACGCTACTGGAATGGTTTCAGCACCAAATCAGGCGTCTGGAATATTGTTAAACGGATGTTGTGCATTTAATACTAATGGTAATATAATAGGAGGAAATACTAGGGCTCTAAGAAATGTTATTTCTGGCAATAACAATGCTCATGGGATAGAATGCAATACCAGTTCTAATAATATTATAATTGGAAATTACATTGGTCTTAATTGGACTGGGACTGCCATAATCAGTAATTCATATCATGGGATTAATGTTTATGGAACTGTCACTGGTTACAAAATTGGTGGACTTACAACAGATTCAAGTAATGTTATATCAGGAAATGGACAAGACGGAATTAGTTTTGATAAGGTATCAAATTCAAGAATTATAGGAAACATTATAGGTACTGCTGCAAATGGTAATACTAATTTTGGAAATGGCCAACATGGGATTTTTATAACTTCTTGTTCTAATATTTTAGTATTTGGGAATACTGTTTCTGGAAACAAATCGATTGGTATCAATTCCGTTAGCAACGGAACAGGAATTATTCTCAAAAAAAATTATATAGGTACATCTTCCGATGGATTATCCTCCATAGGAAATACTGTTCATGGAATTCAGGTACAGGGAACTACTGGCGGTATTATAATTGGGGGGAACCGAGTGACGGAAGGAAATATAATTTCTAACAGTGGAGTTCACGGAATTAATTTAGATCCCGGAGCAGATGGAAGTATTATTAAAGGAAATATTGTTGGAAGTGATATAAATGGAATGGCTCACATGGGAAATGGAGTCATTGGAATTGTTGCAAAAAGCAATAACCTGATTATTGGAGGAACTAGCAACAACGAAGGGAATATTATCGTCGATTCTAAAGCTCCTCAAGCAGGTTGTGGATTATTGCTTGCTAATGCAAATAATGCACTTGTAAATGGGAATTATATAGGAATAGGAGCAGATGGCATTACTCCACTGCCAAATACCTGGGACGGAATAAATATTTCTGTTGAAATTATTGGTCAAACGGCCAGCAATAACATTATCCGAAATAATGTTATTGCCTATAATTTGAATAATGGGATAAGTGTAGGAAAATCTCTAGGCCCAACTATCGACAACCACGAACTAAACAACGACCTTCGATTCAATTCTATCTTTTGTAATAGACAATTGGGAATTGCATTGGATCTTGCAAATCCAGCTGACGAAGGAAATAACGGAAAAAAGGCTCCCCTCATCAACAATGCATTGTCTACCAGCTCAAAAATAATAGGCATCGCAAACGGTTTGTCACCCACCGATTCCATTGATATTTATGAAATGGTAGATTGCTTAAATTGTGATTTGAACCCACAAGGAAAAAAATACATTGCTACCGTCTTGCCTGATGCAGTAGGCAATTGGAGTTACGACAACGGCAGTCCTATCGCAGGAATATTTATTGCAACAGCTACCGATGCGCAAAGAAACACTTCGCAGTTCTCGCTGTGTTTCACGCCTTGCCAAGCAGTAGCGGTAGTAAATCCAACAATGTTTACCGTACAATTGGAAATGAACAGTGCTGTTCCTGTAACACTCACTTCTTCCAGTACATTCAGCAGCATCAACCCAATTCCTGGAAAACTATTCTGGTCTTTAAACACACCCGACACGACAGGAGCTGCTTTGTTTTCAACGGCTAATTCTGTCAACTTCAACTTTTCATCGACAGGAGCTGCGGGAGATCATGGTCCAGGATTATACACCATTTACCTTATTGCCAAGCAAAGTGGTTGTATGGACACCGTAGTAGCGAAACTAAATATTTTCTTTATTCCCAACATAGTCACTCCAAACGGCGATAACCACAACGACCAATGGTCGGTAGGAAATGCTCCAGGTCAATTTGACGCAAAAATATACAACCGATGGGGAGACCTTGTCTATTCAAAGTCAGACTACACAAATGAATGGAACGGTGATGGCCTTAGCGATGGTGTTTATTATTATCTCCTAGAAGACAAAACGCAGTCCAAAAAATCGTTTAAAGGTTGGGTGCAGATAATGAAATAAAATAATTTTGATTGTTGAATTTTAAGTTTTGAATTAAGAAGAATTAAAAGTTAATTATCTTTCCTCAGTCTCAATTGGCTAAAGCCAACTGCAGTAAAAAATCACACTACATCAAATTCTCTGACTGCTATGAGCCGTCAGAGAATTCTTAAGTTTTTAGTTGTCTTTACCCATTACTTTTCAAATCTCCCCTTACTTATTAAAGAACGAAACCAGCCCGTAAATCAGAGTCAAAGGAATAAGTACCAACGAAAAAATCAACGAAATCACCGCAATCCAAAAAATCAGCGGTTAAGACAGTTTCACTACTATATAAAACTTAATAAATTAGCTTTGTCAATTTCATAAGAGCTCGTATCACCCATCTTCAGAAAATCATCTTCGTCGTTTACTTCATAGATACGGAGTTTTAATTTTTTTTGCTCTGCCAAACTCAACCATTGTAAAATAAGTTTCACTTTGCTTGCATGGTTTTCTCCGTCTATTACAAATTCCGCTAAGGGATTTTTGTCCATGATACGCTCCTTGATTTCTACTATGTTGAGATCAGTGAGCGCTCTTATAGAATTTATGGCTCCTGCCCGCTCTACCTCTCCCAGGTTGTCCATTAAAAATACGACCTTCGACATTGATTTATTATATTAATAGTGTTTAATAAGTTCTATACGTGTAAAATGGGTACGATAGTTACAATTTCCAGTTTATTACTTCCAATCTAGTTCTAAATTCCACAAACTTTTCATCATAACGCTTGTACATTCCAACTGCTACTTCACGATCGTACCGTTCTTCAAACAACTCCACTTTTGCCAAGTCGGAAAGGTGGTATTGAAAAGAATAGGAACTACCACTGTTCGGCTCTTCTGAAAGAATTTTCAAGAGACGAAAATCCTGAACCAGTTCTTTATCGGCAAGCAATTTTTTCAACTCCTCCGCCACCCAACTCAACCATTCCTTTTGATGAGAATCTTCTATATTTATCGTAATACTAAATAAGTACATAATCTAATATGATTTTTTTGTTATAAAATGTGCTATTTTCTATCTTTGCAACTTAGATCTCTCAAAATTAAATGATAACGCTGAAATCAATCAGCAATATTACTTTTTTAAAAGTATAAAGTATGTACAATAAAGAAAATAAGAATTACAATCAAGCGCTCACAATACTTTCTACCTTATTTTTTATTTGGGGATTGATTACTGTTTTGAATTTCATGCTCGTAGAGAAATTTATGATTATATTTTCCCTAACATTACAAGAATCTTATTTCTTAAATATAACCTTTTTCAGTGCCTTTCTTTTACTCTCTTACCCTTCGGGAAAACTTATCGACAAAATAGGATACAAAAACGGAATGGTAACGGGCGTATTAATAGGCGCAATCGGTTGCCTTCTTTTTTGTCCTGCTGCTGCGTACCGATCGTTTGAGTTCTTATTAATCGCATTGTTTATATTAGGTTCTGGCATTACATTATTGCAAGTATCGGCAAATCCTTATGTAGCCTTGCTTGGCCCAAGAGGGCTGGGAGCCAGCAAACTTACACTAGTACAAGCCTTCAATTCTCTGGGTACATTTTTAGCCCCTTTACTTACCACTGGATTTTTCATGAAAATAGCAGATGTAACGCCAGACTCTCTAAAAACCATGACTTCGGAAGATCGCATACTCGCCTTGATCAGTTATGTACAAATGCCCTACCTTATTTTAGGCATTGCGTTCATTCTTTTAGCCTTATTGATAGGGTTTTCCGAAATGCCTGTATTAAATACTTCTGGTTTTAAACCTTTGATAGAAGAAACAGTACCGCCAAGGAAAAATGTATTGCAAGTACCACATGTATGGATGGGAGCTTTAGCCATCTTCCTCTACGTAGGTTCTGAAGTAGCAATAGGGCAATACCTATTAAAGAAAACCGAGTTTGACAATTCGCTCTCTGCATTGGTAAAATTTTACTGGGGTGCAGCCATGATAGGCAGATTTATAGGTACGTTCTTACTTCGTTTCTTAAGCCCAAGAAAAAGTATTGCTATTTTCTCTGCCAGTGCTGTCGTCTTTCTGATCGTCTATATACTATTTAGCGACAACAACGCAGCACTATGGGCATTGGCATTGATAGGACTTTCAAACTCTATTTTATTTCCATCCATTTTTACCATGGGCATAGATGGCATGGGAGAAAAAGCGGAAGAGTCTTCTGCATTTCTCAACATGGCTATAGTAGGTGGAGCAGTATTGCCCTTTCTATTTTTCTCCATCCCAGGAAATATTAGTTTTATACTCCCTCTCGCTTCCTATGCCTTTATTATTTATTATGGATTGAAAGGCTCAAAGTATGTGAAACGCACGAACTTTTATTGAGTATTAAATTACAAAGGATATTTATACAAAAATTATAATAATTAATCCAATGCAGAATTTCTTTTTGCGTTCTTTTCAACAAGCTATCACCAAGCGCTATATTAAGCCATAATAATTTCTTAAAATCAGCCTTTAAAAAAAATATTTTAAGAATAATTTTTTTTATTCCTATATATATCGTAATATTGCAATATAGCAATGAATTATGGGTACAACAAAAACAGAACACTTTACAGACAAACAAAACGCTATTGCAATACTTGCAAAGGCATTAGGACATCCAGCAAGAGTGGCTATAATGGAGTATTTGATAAAAGTAGACAAATGTATTTGTGGCGACATCGTAAACGAATTGCCTTTAGCACAACCTACTATTTCTCAACATCTAAAAGAGCTCAAAACAGCTGGTCTTATAAAAGGTACTATTGAAGGAAGCACCATTTGCTATTGCATTGATGAAAAAACAGTAGATAAACTACAAAACTATTTCGAAAGCCTTTCAACTAAATTAGAAAAAAAGAAAAATAATTACTGCTAAAATAAACTACTATGAAACTTTCAGAACTAAAAAATAATTTAGCCTCTATGTCGGCTGTAAATTTTATTCAGTCAGATGGCACAGGTGTTCCAAAGCACTTCCACATCACAGAAGTAGGATTGAGCACCAAACATTTCATTGACTGCGGCGGAACTATCAGAACAGAAAAAGCAATTACCTTTCAAGTATTAGTTGCCAAAGACGTTGAACATAGGTTAGAACCTAAAAAGCTATTATCTATTATTTCAAAATCCGAAAAATTATTCGACAGCGAAGACTTAGAGATCGAGGTAGAATATCAAGCGGAGACTATAGGTAAATATGGGCTGGACATCAAAGAAGGAAATTTCTTGCTGACAATAAAAAACACTAATTGTCTAGCCCAAGACCACTGCGGTATTCCAAAAGAAAAGGAAAAACTATCCACGTTAGCAACACAAAATGTATGTTGTACACCAGGTGGAGGCTGCTGTTAGACGATGAAACAATTATTTCTTACCTATAAAAAACTAATCGTAATAACGACTGCTGTTATTGTATTGCAACTCATTTTTGGATTTGACCAAAAATTTTACATCATCAATCTAATTTGGCTATTCGTTTAAAATAAATGCAAATGAAGTCGAAAAAAATACTAGTGCTTTGTACTGGAAACAGTTGCCGAAGCCAACTGGCAGAAGGTTACTTACGCTATTTTGCAGGCAATAAAGCAGTGATTTATAGCGCAGGCATTGAAACGCACGGCGTAAACCCCAGAGCCATCGCAACAATGAAAGAGGACGTGATTGATATTTCAAAACATACTTCAAATAACATAAACGAATACGCAGATATTGACTTTGTACTTACGCTTTGTGATAACGCTAAAGAGCACTGTTCCTTCTTTCCTACAAAGGCAAAGAAAAACCATTACAATTTCCCAGACCCTGCCAAGGCCATTGGAACAGAAGAGGAAATAGTAGAACAGTTCAGAAAAGTAAGAGTGATGATCAAAAATTACACACAACAATTTGTGTCCGATAACTTATAAAAAATAATACGAACTGAAATTCGCCCCTACCATATAGATGAGCATAATAGATGTCAATAATAAAGAAACATCACAAAAAAAAATAGACAGAATTCTAAATTATACAAAAATGTTTAAAATTTCTGGCTGAACATAATTCTAAAACAAATCAGCAATTAGAACATAAACAAGCACAGAATAGTTAAATGACATTATTTAGCCTGTGTAATCCAAATGTCTTAAATCAAGCCTTTGAACAAAGACTTCTTGAAAAAATCACACTACTTATTTTCTAAGCCAAAAGAAAAACCTACTGTTTTTTTATCTTTAGGTTTAGGAATTAATTTCAATGTCACATACTGAATATTCCCTTCGATCGTAATCAAAGGATTCCTGTCAATCAATTCATATTCTTTAGAAAGCTCTTCGATCAAGTCTGTTACATCCACAATTGCAACAGAATGATCATCAAATTTTAATTCGTATTTTTTAGTATAAAGTATCACCTTTTCCATAGTATATTTTTATAATTTTGTTTAAAACACAACCACTTTTTAAATAATTTTAACAGGTATTTTATTTTCGTCAACTGCTACAAAAGTAAAATTACCTGTTATCGCTTTCTCTCTGAAGTTGGAATACATCTCTTCCACATACACTTCTACCTCTACCCGTAAACTCGTATTTCCAACTTTCACTACCCTTCCAATAAGTTCAATTATAGTACCTGCTGCAATTGGCTTTTTGAAATCAATTTTATCACTCGAAAGCGTTACCATTTTCATACGACTAAATCTGGTAGCGGTTATAAAAGCTACTTCGTCCATCATCTGCATGGCTACACCTCCAAACAAAGTATCATAATGATTCGTCGTATTAGGAAATACTGTTTTAAAAACTCTAGTCTCCGACTTTTCTACTCTTTCCTGCCACTCCATTTTATTCTGTTTATTTATTCAATCTACGATAAATTATAGAAAATTGTCTTACCAAAAAAAGAAAATTTATCTTATTAACAAACTAGCAGCGTCTAAAGCATAAAACTCTCCAGGATTCAAATTTCTTAACTCAATGGACATAATACGAATACGTTTTAACGACTCTACTTTGTATCCCAACTTATAACACATTCTTCGTATTTGCCGGTTTAGACCTTGTGTAAGAATTATATGAAAAGCAAAATCGTCTATCTTAAAAACCTCCGCAGGTCGGGTTTTCTTTCCCATAATAACGACCCCACTGCTCAGCTGCTGCATTGTTTCATCCGTAATTAGTTTATCAACTTTTACGATGTATTCTTTTTCTTTGAATGCATCAGGAGGCGCTATTTGTCCATAAAAATGTCCGTCGTTTGTCAGCAACAACAACCCTTCAGACTCTTTATCCAAACGCCCGATAGGAAAAAAAGGTTTGGGAAGAGAAGGCAAAGCATCTGATAAATTATTTTTTATATCCAAACTCATCGTACATTCTATACCACGTGGTTTGTAATAAGCAACATAAAAATGTGGACAAGCTTCTTGTATTACTTTTTCATCAAACGTAATATAATCTTGGTTAGAAATAAGTTGCTGTTGATAAGCAGAAATATAATTTACAAAAACCCTCTTCTCTTGAATAATAGAGATGGCTTGCTTTGTAGAGGTATGAATATATTTTATCAGGAATTGATTTATGGTCATTTCTTAATGATATACTACTTATGTATTCTTCAACGTGATCGCATCTCCCTGTATTTCGATACCATTTTCGCGAAACGCTTTCATTACTTCTTTAATAAATTCGTGCTTCACAATTCCTTTATCGTTTGCTTCCGTTATTCTGAAACCTACGCTAAATTGCAAACCTGCATCTGTAAACGATGTATACCTTACCGAAGGCACTTGTGTTTTTACACAATTGGGTAATCGCTCAATTATCAGAATAGCCTTTTCTACACAAATTTTTTCTACCAGATCCATATCGTTGTTATAGCCAACAAAGAGCTGTACCCCGAATCCCATCTCTTTGTCTGGAAGATAGTAATTTTTAAAAATAGCGGTGGATAATTTAGAATTTGGAACCACAACAATTGTATCGCCTATCTCCCTGATAGTCGTTGTTCTCCAACTTATGTCTTCTACAAATCCCTCTTCATTAGACTGAAGTTTTATATAATCTCCTATTCGAAGTTTGTGTGAAGCAATAAGAAAAATACCAGCAAAAAGATTGGACAACGTATCTTGTAATGCCAGTGCGACAGCAAGCCCTCCAACGCCCAAAGCAGTAAGCATTGGTGTGATAGAAACTCCTATAGTATGGAGAACTGCCACAACACCAATACAAAACACTATTATTCTAGTAATATTCGTAATGATAGAAGTACCTTGAAATTCTCTTTTATCTTTATCCGCATCATAACTTATATATGCCACCGCTATTCGGGAAACCAAAATCGTTGCAGAAAGAATAAGCATAACCGTCAGCAATCTGGATATATATTTCCCGAGCGAATCGTCTATGGGAAGGTTGTTTACAAAAATATCAATTCCAATTCCTAGAAAAATAATAAACGTAATTCCTCTAAACGCCTTCAAGATCTGTCCTCCTCTTACCCAATTATTCTTTGTTAGTATTTTTTTTAATTTTACTGTAAGAAAAATTTCAAGTAATACTCCAATAGAAACACTAATTACTAACAATGTAATTGGTAGAAATAATTTATCTATATCTTTAAAAGTAAACATATTTATACTCAACTTAAATAGAGCGTTCTATCCAGTGCCCTATATCTCCAAAAAAACTTTTGTTGTACCAGACCCTAACCAATGCCACCCATATCAGGAAGAAAGCTATCGCAAAAGCAAGTATTA
>JAYTHK010000124.1:0-5612 GCA_043732665.1 Cytophagales bacterium
TTCTTTGAAGTTGTTTAATCTCCGTTATAGTTTCTTTTATTGGGAATGCTTTTGAATATGACATAGACAAATATATTAATTTATATTTTAGTCTAATATAAATTTTAAAAAAAATTATCAACTTTCTGATTTAAAACATAAGTTTAATTGGTATAATAGATCTGTAATCCCAACTTCATTGTCCTAGTTGACTTAGAAGCTGATTTTAGTTGTACATAATTTTCTTTACACGTTTCGCATACATTGTCATGGTTGAAATCGTTTAAGATTCTGGCTTCTGCAGTGATAAAGAAATGTTCTTTATTTGGTGAGGGGATTTTACTTTTTGTGTATACCGTTTTATTGACAATTACTGGTTTTTGTGTTACAAGTACAGTGTCAACTTCATCAACATATATTGTGTCTGAAACTTGAGTAAAACCTACGGATGGTACAATAAATAAGAAGCATAAAAAGAAGAACGATCGTTTCATTTAGATATAAAAAGACATTATTTTACTCGGACAATAATGTCTTTTTATATCTAATGTCTCACTAAGCTTTCGCCATTTGAGCATCCAGCACATCCATTACTTCTTTTACGTGTTTCTCTGAAGTTTTCATCAACTCCATTTCTTCAGCATTCAATTTAAGTTCGATTACTTTTTCAACACCGTTTTTGCCGATGATAGCAGGTACGCCAAGATAACAATTTTTAATACCGTATTCGCCGTCAAGTTTAATACAAACGGGCACAACTCTTCTTTGATCTTTTACGATCGCTTCTACCATTTGAGCAGCAGCAGCACCTGGAGCATACCAAGCAGATGTACCCATAAGTTTTACCAATTCTCCACCACCTGTTTTTGTTCTTTCGATAATTGCATCTAATTTATCTTTCGCTACTAATTCTGTAACTGGAATACCTCCAACAGTTGTATATCTTGGAAGTGGTACCATAGTGTCGCCATGACCACCTAAAAGCATTGCCTGAATTTCTTTTGGAGAACAGCCTATTTCGTCTGCTAAGAAAGCTCTATAACGGGCAGTATCAAGTATACCAGCCATACCAATTACTTTTTGTCTTGGCAATTTAGAAGTAATATGTGCGCAATAAGTCATCACATCTAGAGGATTGGATACTATGATAAGAATAGCATTTGGAGAGTATTTTACCACATTCTCTGTTACCGACTGAACGATTCCTGCGTTTGTAGAGATAAGATCATCTCTTGTCATACCTGGTTTTCTTGGTAGACCAGAAGTAATTACAACTACGTCAGAGTTGGCTGTTTTTGAATAATCATTTGTAGCACCCGTAGTCTTGGTGTCGTATACATTAATAGCAGCTTTCTGCCAAATATCAAGTGCCTTGCCTTCTGCAAAACCTTCTTTGATGTCTATTAAGACAACTTCTTTTACAATTTCTCTGTATGCTAAAACGTCGGCGCATGTGGCTCCTACGTTACCTGCTCCTACTACTGTTACTTTCATTTCTATTTCCGTTAAATTAAAATTACTAAGTTTTACAATCCCTACAAATATCGGGCGAGTGCGAAGTTAAAATAAGATTGTATAATAAAAAAATCAAAATTTGGTCTGGATTGTAAATTAGTATAAAATATTGTTTTTAAGGTATTTATATTAAAAAAATGAAATATGAATAGGACTTTCAAAGTACATGCCCAACATTTGAGTGGCTATACCATGGCGCATCGCAATCTCCAATAAGCCTGAACTATTGAAAATAGCGATAACATCTCCGCCGCTACTATCTGCATCTCCATAGGACTCGGCTATAACATCCAAATAGTCGCGGGAAAATTCTATTTTGAAATTGCGATTGTCCCTTAATTCATAAAAAAGTTCTTTAGAAATATTGGTGATGAGATTTCCATAATGGTCAATATGGATTACACAGCCAAATATTTGATCTTTGGAAGTTCTTGGTTGGCGGTTGAGCATTGTTTTCATATCCGTCGTTTGAGGTCCGAGATTATAAATCGAACCCTCATTGGCCAATGTTGCTGCTGCTGCTGCCAGTGTAGTTTTTTCAGGAAAAGGAGGATGGAAATTATTATTGGTAATGTCTTTTTTTAACTCTACCACAACAGAAATTTTATCGCTCAAAAGAGAAAAAATTCCATTGTCGCTGCCTACAAAAAAGTGATCTTCCAGTTTCATTGCAAGTAGCCGATCGTCTTTTCCCGTGGGAGTATTAACGCTTATTAAATGTACTGTTCCTTTAGGGAAATCTCTAAACACAGAGCGAAGTACATAAGCCCCATGCATAACGTTGAAAGGCTCTATTTGATGCGTAATATCTACTATTTTTAGATTATGGCTAAAGGATAAGATTTTCGCTTTTACAGCGGCCACGTAGTGGTCTCTATGTCCAAAATCTGACATAAAAGTTATAATAGCCATAAAAACAAAAATTGATTATATTTGAACTTATATAACCAAAGTTAGGTAACATATTTAATAACAAAAAACGATTGGCTGAAAAAATAATTATACTGGATGATATACCACTCATAGATTTATTGGGGGTAGAAAATAGTCATTTGAAGCAGGTAGCAACGGCTTTTCCTAAAACTAAGATTGTGTCTAGGGGAAATGAACTTAAACTAATTGGAACGGGGCCTGAAATTATTCAAATAGTGGAAATAGTAGATTCTCTAATCGTTTATTATAATCGATACGGTACTATTTCGGAGGAAAAACTAAAAAGTATTATTAACCGAGAGCCAGAGCCAAAAGCAGAAGAGATAATAGACGATGTAATACTTTTCGGCGATAAAGGAATAATTATAAAACCTAAAACCGATAACCAGAAAAAACTGGTAGCCACACATTTTAAAAATGATTTAGTCTTTGCCGTTGGACCTGCAGGGACAGGAAAAACATATATTTCGGTAGCACTGGCCATAAAAGCACTCAAAAATAAAGAAGTTAAAAAGATTGTTATTACACGCCCAGCAGTAGAAGCAGGAGAGAGTTTAGGGTTTCTTCCTGGCGATCTCAAAGAAAAAGTAGATCCTTATCTGCGCCCCATATACGATGCGCTCGATGATATGGTGAGTCCTGATAAATTGAAGTATTATTATGAAAATAGAATAATAGAAATAGCCCCGCTTGCGTTTATGAGAGGGAGAACATTGCATAATGCCTTTATTCTTTTAGATGAAGCGCAAAATACAACGGCAATGCAAATGAAAATGTTCCTGACTAGAATGGGGCCTAGCTCCAAAATGATTGTTACAGGAGACCAGTCTCAAGTAGATCTTCCAGGTAGGCAGCAGTCAGGACTCATAGAATGTTTTAAACTTTTGAAGGACATTCCAGGAATAGGGTTTGTGGAACTTACTTCTAAAGATGTAATGCGCCACAAACTGGTGGAAAGAATTATTAACGCCTATGAACGCAGTGAGACTTCGCAGAGAGAAAAAAAATGATGATCTTGTATTAATATTGACGACATAATGATAAAAAAAATATTTTTGCTGGCGTATTTTATTCTGGTTGTCTCTATTGGCTATTCACAGGGTAGATGCGGCTATGTATCTTACATGAATCATTTATACAGTAAAAATCCAGAATTAAAAAAACAACACGATGCTTTAAATGCTATAATAAAACAGCGGATAGAAGCGCGTAAAAATTTAAAAGTATCCCAAACTTCTGTTGTAGCAGAGCAGGTATATGAGATACCAGTAGTCGTACATGTGATTCATAACAATCCTTCAGGTGCAATAGGAGGAACCAATATTCTCGATGCTCAGGTTCATACAGAAATGAGTGTTATTAACTTAGACTATCGGAGATTAAATGCTGATACAGCCAATACAATCGCTATATACAAAGGAGTTGCAGCAGATATTAAAGTGCAATTTTGTTTAGCCTCGTTAGATCCTAATGGAAATCCCACGAATGGAATAGATAGAGTATATACTAGCCAAAGCAGTTTCTCTGATAGTGATGATGATAAAATAAAAAGATTATCTCATTGGCCAAGTGATCAATACCTGAATATATATGTGTGCAATCTTACCGGTGGTATTTTAGGGTATGCGCATTTTCCAAATGGTTCTACACTTACCGGTTTAAATTCTCTTATGGGAACCGATCTTACGGATGGAATTGTCATTAATTATAGATCTTTCGGAACAGTAGGTAATGTAATACCTTTTTATAGTTTAGGTAGAACTACTACTCATGAAATAGGACATTGGTTAGGACTTATTCATATATGGGGAGATGCATATTGTGGCGATGATTATGTTGCCGATACTCCACCTCAGAAAACCTTTACTTCCGACACTATTTGCAATACTTCAGATATTTCTAATTGTTTAGGGCCAACGACCATAAACATGAATCAGAATTACATGGATTATTCTGTTGATGTATGTATGAATCTCTTTACACAAGGTCAGAAAGATAGGATGCGTGCCGTAATGCAAGTAAGTCCAGATCGAGTGGCCTTGTTCAATTCCCCTGGCTGTTGCACTCCTGGTTTTAAAGTTACACTTCCCTATAAAGTGGATTTTGAAGACCAAAGTTTTGTAACCGATAATTGGCAAATATTGAATTTCGATGCAGCAAGTAGTTATTCGCAAAAATGGACAGACGTGAGCCCAGGAGCTTACGGTCAGAGCAATAATGCTTTTAAGATCAAGAACGATAGCGTTTACACTGCCGTGCATACTACTTATTGGGACGTGCTCGAATCTCCCTACATAGATCTTAGTCCAGCGGCAACGCCTACGTTAGATTTTGATTTGGCTTATGCGTATGGTACAAATTCATATAATACAGATAGCCTAGTCATTTATTATGAATTAGGCTGTAAAGGCGATTGGAAAGTTTTAAAAACGATATACGGAAGTGATTTGGTAAGTACACAAAGAAGTGCCGATAACTTTGTTCCAGGAATAGACGAATGGAAGAAAGTAACAGTAGATATAAGTGCGTTTCGAGGTAAGAAATATGTTAAATTTAGAATAGCCGATTATTCCAAAGGAATAAACAATTTATACATCGATAATATTGATTTCAATAAGGGAAGTAATATTATGGAACTTAGGGTATATCCCGTTCCTACGAATGATATTGTGAATATAGAACTTATTTACGATGGTTATAGAGACGTGAAAATTGAAGCCTTTACTACTCTTGGAAAGAAACTATTTGAAAGAGATAAAATCAATACCAATAGTTTTGTTGAACCAATAAGCATGGTTAATTTTGCAACGGGGGTTTATATTTTTAGAATAACTTCTGGTTCAACTAAGATTATAAGAAGGATTGAGGTGTATTAGTACTCTAATACACTTGTACTTAAATTTTTTTAAAATGTATTTTTTGCGTTCAGGAATTCCGTTTGTTCGATTTTTAATTATTTTCATGTGTGGTCTCTTTGTAGGCATATACTATCCGATGAAGCTCCCGAAAAGTCTTGTATTTGCGAGTATTGCCATGTATCTGTTTTTATACTATTTCAAAAAAAAGCACTTATATCTAATCTTTGCTAAATCCTTTTTTGCATTTTTTATTCTTTTTTTAATGGGCATTATCTTAGTAAATAGGCGTACAGAAAAAAATGAACTGAGGCATTTTACACATTTCCT
>JAYTHK010000125.1:0-1599 GCA_043732665.1 Cytophagales bacterium
ACATTTCCTAAATGATTATTTAATTCAAAGTACTTATACCCTTTGTAAGTTACAAAATGCTTGGTAACATTCAAATTCTGTGCCAGCAGCGGGGGTAAACCTGGGTCACAATTGAACAGTACCAGTATTAGGTTTAGTTCTTTTTGTCCATCTAGTAGTTCTACGAGCAGTTCGAGCAGCAGTTCGAGCTCCCCCTCCAGGAGGATACCTTTTAGTAAGTGGATCAACTGAGAAAAATCTTCCAATTCTTGGATCGTATCCTCTAAATTTAAAGGAAAAATTTGCTCGGACGCCAGTAAATTAAAACCAATGTGCTTACAATTGAAATAAACAATAAAATACATAAGAACATTACTATGATATCGTAAAATCTTAAAATAGAAATGGTACTCCAATAGTAAAATAACCCAATCAAAATATAAAGGGCAGGAATAAACGCAATTGAAATTATAACCTTAAACAAAAATTTCACCTTTGTGGTTTTATTGTTTTTTCTAAAAATAAATAGTAAAACAGAAATTAAAACAGAATATAAAAATAGGACAATGAAGTCCAACCCGTTTCCTCCTCCATGTCCAACTACAACGATAATATAAAAATATATGAATGGCAATAGAAATATTAACCATCCAAGAAGAAGAGAACTTATATTAACAAAAACTTTAATTTTGTTTTTTAAATTAATATTAAAATCAAGCATATGTTATAAAATTTACTTCTTATTTTTGTTTACGGTTGCTGTCTCTCCATTTTCAGATTTTGTAGCAGTATATCCAGCTTTACCAAGCGAGTCATTTAACGTATCAAATTGTTCATTAGTTAATCCTTTTGTCTGTAAAATAAGTCCATCTGAAATGTTTTTATAATCACCTGTTAAAACTTGATGCACAATAATTGCACTTTCCGTAAATCTCATAGCATTATTAAACAATTCTTCATTTGGATTAGTATCGTTATGTAAATCATGTTCATTACCAAAGATGCTTAATAGTCCACCTAATGTTCGTTTCGACCCTCTAAATACAACTCCTTGATGTGCAAATACATCTTGGAATCCATGTAAAGAAAGTCCTAATAATTCTACTCCTTTGGAATTCTCTGTAAATGTTTTCATGTTTCCTTCTTCAGCAGAATCAAAAAGATTCATCCATGCACACAACAAACTTCTGTTAACGGCATCTTCGGCTGATACCGCATCCTTTTCTGCATGAGATCTGGTAGCATGCCAATGTTGAGGAGTATATTCTTCCGATTGCGATTTTTCTGTTTTGGAATAATTAATTGAAGATTTATACCTCAAGCTTTTCGCTTCTTCATCTGTACACTTACCTCCAATTTTTTTGAAAATTGGATTTTCACCTGTGGCATCAAAAATATTTTTTACCACAACAACTAACCCTGGATTTGGGAAACCGATTTCAGAAGCATACTTTACACCTGCAGGGTTATCTGCAAAAGTTGAAGCATAATGAGAAATTAGATTTGCTTGTACATCTGATAAAGGGTTTCGTACAGTTTTAGGATGGTTTCTAATAGTATTGGCTCGTATTTTAATAAGACTATCAACTGTAAAAGGCTGTTGTCTAGCGTTTCTACTAA
>JAYTHK010000126.1:0-1599 GCA_043732665.1 Cytophagales bacterium
GCTCGAATTAGGCGTCAAATATGTAATTTCATTGCCATAATAAACATTACCTCCTGCTACTGCAAATGCTCTCAGATGATATAGCGTTTTCCTTTTTAAGTTTTTAAACTCGACTAAAAAAGGCCCTTCGGTGCCTTTTCCAGTATAAAATATATTAAAATCCTTACCTATCGTAGGGTTTGCAACTTCACTATAACAAACACCTCGATTGGTAATTAATAAATGCCCATACCCATAATCTTTTGCCAATATTTGAACAGATAAACTATCACCACCTTGTAGGGCTGAAGTTGTACTAACGATTCTCGGAAATGCGAAATACATTTCCGAGACCCTGTTTTTAAACACATCATAATCTATCCAGATATAGCCGTTATTGCCAAAGGAAGGCCCCCAACTGTTTAATATCTTATAGGAATGCAACGAATTGGAATAACCACAAACAACCACGGCGTGATAACCTGAACTATGATAATTACTTAATGATTTCCATATTACGTCGCCTACAGAAGTGGTCTCATAGTCTTTAGATTTTCTGTATTTACCCCTATACCAAGCCTCGTCGAGGGTAAGTCCTACTATCGCTGGAATCCCGTTTCTAAGAAAAAAATTTATGTACCCATGGTTTCCCGGGTCACACGTGTAGTAATCTGAAACTGTAAATTGTTTAGCATTTTCAGTTGCTAGCAGGGTCGGTTGTATTATAAAACTTAATAAAGATTCTGGCATGAACTCCCATTCGCAAGTACCAGAAGCTTTAACAAAATCTAAGCATTTTCTTATTTCTGAGCCAGAGTCTACGCCGTTATTTACTTGATTATAAATAAATGCCGGAGATAAGACGATAGATTTTTCTAGTTGAGAGCTATAAATCTTACTCATGGCACCATAAGCAAGGGCGTATGGTACGCAATCAGAGTGAAGTTGCTTTTTTGATTCTGCCATTCCTGGGATAGAAAAAGGGTCGGCAAATGGTAAGGTCGCATTCTTAAGCTGCAACACCGAAAGGGAATTAAATACTGGAAAAAAATTTGTGGTGTCAAGCTGATTTATATTGGGAATCGTCGCATAAATATTTTTTGGCGTTAGTATCAATCCAGTACGTTCACTATCCAAGCCCGATGGTTTTGGATTGACAGTAATTGTCGTTTCTTTCTTGCACCCTACTAGGTATGAGCAAAGGACAAGACTTAAAATATAGAACAGGGCTATCTTGGACATTGCTACACGAATTTAAAACGTAAACTACATGTTTAGAACAATTTAAGACTAGTTTTATTATAAAACAAGAGTATTTTAACCCAGTTTATCATACCCATAGATCACTGATTACATTGTAAAAGTACCTTCTACAGCTATATATGTATTGTTTGAAATAAACAATGTTCAATATGCAACCAGTGATTAAAAATTTAGTCTACTTTACTGAGGTTTTGAAAGAACGGTTGATTTTATTGGTTCAATACCATATCCAATCAGCTATGGAAATTACCAAAAAACATGATTTCACTCCCTCACTTTATAAGTTATAGTGGGGGATTTATATTCATTGATTTACTGTCATATAACTGTAAATAAATTATCTGACCACCCCTATAA
>JAYTHK010000127.1:0-5597 GCA_043732665.1 Cytophagales bacterium
GCATTTTTTAACGAACCTTTTAGTATAGCCTGTTTAGAAAATGAAAAAGTACTTCCACCAAGCAAAACTAAGACAAGAATGGGTATTAATTTAAAATTACTAATTTTCATGTGCTGTTTCTATTTTTTAAAATTTATAGGATACTTTAAATTTTTATATCCTTTCAAATCGATTTCTACTGCTCCTACAAACATATCTGCCTGAATTTTCAGAGGAAGTCTATTTTTATCGTCAGACAACCATAAGCGTATTGAATTTTCTCCTTCAAACAACCCATTTTCAGGCATCATCGGAGCAAGTCTTATTGCATTAATTTTCCCAAAATCAGTTTTTATTTCTTCTTTTCCTTTATATTTTATTTTCATAGAATATAATTTATTCTCGAAAAATGAATTAACATCAATAACATCATTTATCTTCAGCTTATCATAATCAATCACTCTTAAATAATAAGCTCCACTCACAATGTCCTGCAAATCGTTGGCTATAGAGTATTCTTCATGCCCTTTTTCCTTATGTCGATTTTCCCAATCTACAATAGCCTTACTAGAAGTATAATTAAACTGAACGACCTCTTTTAATCTATATTTCCCTTCTTCAATATCGCGGGTGCTTTTCTGAGCTATTTTACTTGCCGTATCAATATAACTTACCCAAGTGTCGCGTATGCGCAAAATTAAATCAAAACTACCAGAAGAGCGCCCCATACAAGTCACCTTCAGGCAATTCTTATTATTGACTGAATACAAAGGCTCGCTTACTTCTACTTTTGCTTCTCCTGCTGTAATAAAACCATAATGAACTCTTAGCTCGAAAGATTCTTTGGGACCGTAATTAATGGGTACTAAGGCCACAGTTGTTTTCTTGGTAAAAGAAACAAAAGAGAAAACTACAATAACTATAATTCCAAGACCCTTTTTCATAATGGTAATATATTCAAATTTAAAATTTTAACTTGAATGTTCTTAAGAAATCTTTCAGTTTATTAATTTCATCTGCTTCAATAGCAGGGAAATTTGCGATTCTAAAGGTATTGGCTTTCCAGTTGCCGTATCCATTTCCCAATAATAAACCTTTCTCTTTCGCTTCTTTTTTTATTTTAGCAATGAAATCTTCTTGCCCCCCAACAGCTATAATGGTTCCCGATCTAAGTTTTTCATTTTTCACCAATACTTCGAAGCCTTTTAGCTCGTTTAAAAAATCATACCAGTTTTTAGCTACCGCTCTTGTTTTTTCGTCTGTTTTTTTGATCGAAGAAACCATTTCTAAAACCTTCATCAATAAATATATTGCTAAAACGTTAGGGGTGTAGGTGGTTTGAAAGTCTTTCATTCTTTCTATCATAGGAATAAGACTGTTGTAATGACTATTTTCGCCCATTTCTTTTGCCCTTTGAATGGCTTTCGAAGAACAAATCATAACCGCTAGTCCGGCAGGTAAACCAAAACATTTTTGTACGGAAGCATACCAGACGTCAGCATTTGAAAAGTCAATAAAAATGCCTGCCATGGAAGATGTCGCATCTATTGCTATTAATTTATCTGGATAATTTAACCTATATGATTTTATTAAATCATTGGAAACTTCTGTTCCATTGGAGGTTTCGTTTTGTGTGATAGCTATAAGTTCCGCTTCTTTTGGAATTGGAAAACTATCCACCGTTAGCTCCTCCTCTACTTCAAATTGTTTTCCAATACAATTGCTTTTAAGTTTTTTTGTATGCTCAAACCATTTCTCTCCAAACGCACCATTATAAAGATGGTAACTTTGCTCCTTTATCAAGGATTGTGCTATAATTTCCCAACACTCTGTAGCAGAGGAAGTAAAAAAAATAGTATACTCTTCAGGAACGTTTAATTTTTGTTTAAAAAGAGCAATCGTTTTTTTTGAAATCTCAACAAACTCAGGACTTCGGTGATTAATACTCAATACTCTTTTCTCACAGGCTTCCTGCATGAACTCTGAAATCTTAGTATATAACTTTGATGGACCTGGATAAAACGAAATCATTTGGATGTAGGATTAAGAAAATAGTACAAAGCCATTTCGTAACTCATCATTCCAAAACCAAGTACCACGCCTTTACAAACACTACTGATAAAACTTTTATGCCTGAATTCTTCGCGTGCGTGTACATTAGAAATATGTACTTCGATCACTGGAGATTTTATAGCAGAAATAGCATCGGCTATTGCTACCGAAGTATGGGTATATGCGCCAGCATTGATGATTATGCCATCATAAGAAAATCCAACTTCGTGCAATTTATTAATTAACTCCCCTTCTACATTCGACTGATAATAATCCAAACCTGCGTTTGGATATTTTTTCTGAAGGCTTTGGAAATATTCTTCAAAGGTCTGATTTCCGTATACACTTGGTTCTCTCACGCCGAGTAGATTCAAATTAGGTCCGTTAATGATTAGGATTTTCATGGTTTTAATCGTCAAAAATTATATTCTTCAAATTCCTGAAATCCGATTTATTTTTAATTAGTTTTACTTCGGATGAACTGGGATATTTTAGTCAAGCAATTCAAAAACTACCTTCAATTGGAACGCTCATTATCAGGCAACTCCGTTGAAGCTTATGTTCATGATATTGTAAAGCTAAGACAGTTTTTAGAAATATCCAACGCTTCTCTTTCTCCACACAAAGTAACACAAAAAGAACTTCAGGAATTTATTGAATATATCAACGAACTTGGTCTTGCCCCTCACTCTCAAGCCCGCATTCTATCAGGAATAAAGGCCTTTTACAAATTTCTGATGATAGAAGAGGAAATTGTCGACGACCCTTCTGCGCTTATCGAAGGACCGAAACTTGGGAGAAAACTTCCTGATACTTTGCACTTTCATGAAATTGAGGCTTTACTAAACGCAATTAATGTTTCTACACCTGAAGGCGCTAGAAATCGTTCTCTTTTAGAAACTTTATACAGCAGTGGGCTACGTGTCACAGAACTGGTAGAACTTCGTATCAGCAACGTATTTTTTGACGATGGCTTTTTGAAAATATTGGGAAAAGGGAATAAAGAGCGTTATGTTCCGATAGGAGGAGATGCCATGAAGTACATGCATATTTATCTTCATGAAATACGAAACAAAATGTCTATTCAAAAAGGTTTTGAAAATTTTGTATACTTAAACCGTCGTGGCAAAAAACTCACGCGTGTAATGATCTTTACCATCATTAAAAACTTGGCAAAAGAAATAGGATTAAATAAAAGTATAAGTCCTCATACTTTCCGACATTCCTTTGCAACACATCTTATAGAAGGTGGTGCAGACCTTAGAGCGGTGCAAGAAATGCTCGGACATGCTTCTATTACTACTACGGAAATTTATACACATTTAGATAGGGATTATTTGAAGGAAGTGATTAAGAGTTTTCATCCTAGGTCTTAATTTTAGAACGTAATTACGATAATAGTAGTCACCTTTTTTTATAGACAGATAGGCAACTCAATCGTAAATATTACTCCCTTATCTTTCTCCGCACTTTTTACTTTCACATTTCCCTTATGTCGTTCTATAATTTCTTTTGCTATCCTTAAACCCAGTCCCTTGGAAGCTTCATTGTCTGTTGGCCTAGCACTTATTTTGCTATAACGCTTAAATGCATTATTGATATCTTCATCAGTCATCCCTTGCCCCTCATCACTTATTTCTAAGATTATCTTTCCATCCTTTTTATCTAAAATTGCATTGATTTTTTTCTCTTGGCGAATATTTTATCGCATTACTTAATAAATTATCAATCAATTCTGACAGCCTTGTTCTATCAACATTGACAACTATATTCGCTTTTACAGAACTCTCTATTTTTTGATTTTTTATTGATGCCAATAACTTATTAAAAGCTATTACGCTGTTTGTAAGTTCAGAGAAATCAAAAGTTTCAAATCGGTAAACAATATCTTTTGACAAACTCTTTGCATCTAACAAAAAATCATCCAGAGATTTCATACTTTTATTTTCTGAATACGTTATCATGTCTACCAATTTCTCTACTTCATGTGGATTTCCCTTTTGCTCTTTTACCATATCGACCAAAGCAGGTATATAACAAATGGCACTATATACGTCATGAGTTATCATATTTGCCATTTTATTTTGAGAATTTATCGCCAAACGAGCCATTGACTTAGCTCTAGCTGCTCCATTACAACAAATGCTAAATCTTCCAAAATTTGTTGCTCTAAGCTGGTAAGCACTCTGGAAATTTTATCGAGTACACAAAGTGCTCCCAAATTGTAGCCATCAGATATTGTTAGTGGAGCTGCTGCATAAAATTTCAATCCAAATTCACTAGTTACTAAAGAATGCCCAAGCGTTCGTTTATCTTTTATAGCATTTTCTACAATGTAAAAGTCTTTCGAAACAACAGCAGACGAACACAACCCTTCTTCTCTTGAAATTTATTGAACATTCATACCAAACGATGATTTAAACCATATTCTATAAGTATCTACCAATGAAACTATTGAGATTGGTACCTTCAATAATTTAGCAGCTAATTTCACTATACGGTAATACAATCCATCAGGAGGTGTATCTAAGATATTATACTTTCTTAGTGTTTCTATCCTCTTTTCCTCTATTTCCGTTATCATTTTCCCCTGAGCCCACAATTAATTTTGAATAATTTTAATTTCAGAAACTAATTCTTCATATATAGTAAAAATTTTCAATACCAATGGCTCTATATTTTCAATACTATTAGAACGGTTTGCTTTAATTAAATCACATAACTCTATTAATTCATATAACAAAAGATAAGAAAAAGAAGACTTTAGCTCATAAGTATATAATTTAACCTTACTCCAATTTTTTTCTTTCAAAGCATTACAATCTTCGTATGTAATATCAATAAGAATGACAAGCAATCTTTGTATATAATCTCGATCGATATTACACTGACCTGATATTTTATCTAAATTTCATTTTAATAGTACTAATTCTGAAATTTATTAAAAAACATACTCAACAATGGTTGCTGAATCGGACTATGCTATACTAACTAACAGATCGTTCTTTATCAATAAGCAATAGGAAGGTGAGAAGTAAAAAGGAGAATGCAACGCTTCTTAATTATTATCTTTTCACTTCTCTGATCCTCCTTAATTGACAAAGCTTTTTATAGCAACTAAATTTCAGGACAAAGCCATTATTTTATACAAATAATTTACAATTATCAGTTCGATATATATCAAAAGTTATTTCAACAATTTCAGCAGACCATTCCAGTACTAGAATAAACTCGTACTTTAAATGTTTAAGGTACTACTTCCAAAGGTTTTTTCTTTTATTGAAATAACCTTTGTCTGATAAATCCTAAAGAATACACCAATTTTACCTTCTTTTGATTTTGTTTCGGAACCTTTATTAATTAAATTTGTATTTATACAGCTGGTTAACATACACTACAAAGTATATAGACAATATAAATATAGAAAAGAACCTTGAGGATGAACAACCTAAACCAAACAACAGAGCCGAAATTCGAAGAAATACTTGATAAGATAAACCAAACTTCTAAAGAGGATATCCAAGAATTACAATCTAAGATCAAATCCTTTCGTAATTTAGAAATCG
>JAYTHK010000128.1:0-5580 GCA_043732665.1 Cytophagales bacterium
TGTGAGAACTCTCAACATTACAACGCAAAGGAGACATTGCAAAATTTCGCCTTTGTATTTTTCTAAGAACTTAAATCTTAATGCATAATTATCTCGGATAACAGTATTTATCTATTGGGAAAATTTGGAATAAAGATATAATCCCTATTTTATTTTCAAAGCATAATCTAATTGTATTAAATAAATAATGACCTCAACATTATATATTCTTTTAAACAGACTACCATTATATTTATTAAGTAAGTCTTATTTTGTCGACAGATTCCCCTTTTGCTCTAAAATTGCCTGTTTTTGTATTTTTAACTTACACTATTCTTTTTTTAACCAAAATTTTGTAACATTAAATTATTAAAGTATAACAATTTACATTTTAATAATTCGTTCATTTACGAATCGTAATGAGAAAACTTGTCGGTATATTGCTATTAGGACTTTACACCACCTTTAATATTGGGTTGGTAGTAAATACTCATTTTTGTGGTGGTAAGCTCGATTCAATATCCATTTTTTGTCCAAAAAAGAAGAGTTGCGGCGTTTGTGGTGATAAGAAAATGTCTAATAGTTGCTGTAAGGATATTCAAATACAACTTTCAGTTGATGATAGCCAGATGAGTTCACAAACAAGTTTTGACTTATCTCACTTTTCCTCTTTTTTTACAGTATTAGATTCATGTTTCTTTTTCCAAACACCATCTTATGCTATTGTAAACAAGCATAATGTTCAATTTTATGTATTTGAAACTGGACCACCCAAAACGCCTTTCTATATTCGCGTACACTCCCTTTTAATTTAATATTTTTTCTACTCCCTAGTATGTAACACTATGTAGTTGTAGTGCATTACCATACGTATTTCTATTTCAAATAATTTATTCTTTAAAAATATTAATATGAGAAAAATCATTTTAGTAGTGTTTTGCATTGCATTTTTTACAATGTCCTGCAAAAAAAAGAAAGATGATATGACTATGACTATGACTATGACATCTTCTATTCCCACTTTAAATATAAACTACTCTGCTGCCTGTGTATAAAATATTAATTAAACAAATGCTTTTATCAAATAGTAAAAAGGTTAAATAAACAAAAACAATTAAAATGAAAACACTTAGAAACTTCACAATGGCAATACTGGGAGTAGTATTCGCTATCAACATTGCAGCCGCTCAAAACTACAAAGCACCTATGATAAATTCTTCGGGCAAAATCTTGGACAAAAACGGCAAGAACATAGGAATAGTAACCAAAGATGGCACCATGGACGAGAAAGGTGCAAAAATGTCATACATTGATGCTGAGGGGAATTTGATTGATTCTAAGACAGGGAAAAAAATGGGTAAAGCGGAGAAGAATGGTAACTTCGCTTACTTTTTCTCTGAAACTGGAGATGGCAAAAATTTCACCGTTAGCGCACCTGCTAATGGAACATGTGAAGTGAAGGACGATAAGGGAAATGTAGTGTTGTTGATACATGAGAACTATAAAGCTCAGGCAGCATGTGCTTATCACTGTGCCCAGATGAAAAAAGAAGGAAAGGAAATGAAGATGAAAGACAATCATTCAAATCATACACATTAAAATAGATTAGAATTTAAAAATTTAAAAGCATGAAATCTTGCTGCGAAAATAACGACAATCCCCCATCGAGAAGTAAAAGAATCATTCGATTGATTTGGACAGTAATATTAATGGGTGTCATTGTTTTCGCAGTTATAATTCAAATTAACCAATGAAAAAAAATATACAGTAGGGATCGCAGCTATATTAATTGCACTTATGAGCTTATCAATATCTAAAGACCAGAGTGGAAATTGTAATAAAAAATTTAAAGCTGTTTTAGATTCCTTAAATGCGGAAATGATAACTACCCAAGGTGACGACATCGTTTTTTGCTTATATGATAATAGGATGAGTAAAATAAAGTTAGACAGCATTTTCGGAGACTGTCTATTAAAATTTCACTATGCCAGAATTCCGATTAAAATCCATAAAATTGATGACTATCATTTGGGGGGCACACTTCCTGATTTCAATGGTTATATAAAATTTATACGGTGTGAATTAAATGTAACGTTCAACAAAAAAAACAAACAATTTGTATTTATTAATCAGTAAAACTAAACTATATAAATTATGAAAACGAAAAAAACTATTTCTTCCATCATTATTGTCATTATGGCTTTAATTACGTTCAATGTTTTTTCTAATCCTTTACACAATGAAACCTCTACTTTAAAAGTCTATGGTAATTGTGGTATGTGTAAAAACAGGATAGAATCTGCTCTGAAAATAAAGGGGGTTTCTAAGGCTAATTGGGATGTGAAAACAAAAATGCTTACCGTAACATACAATCCTCATGAAATTAGTCTGGATGATATTAATAAAAAAACTGCAGCTATTGGCCATGATACTGATAAAGTAAAAGCTGATGACAAGACCTATGCTAATCTGATGGGTTGCTGTCAATATGAAAGAAAAAAGTAAACTAAATTAAACCCTAAACTAAAACAAGTATGAAAAAGACCCTATTATCATTCCTTTCAATTGCGTTCTTATCTGTAATCGTTATTTCCTGTGGGAACAGTGAAACAAAAGATAAAACTTCCGAAACAATGGATACCACAAACATGAAAATGGAAGCTGGTGCTGTGCAATATACCTGCCCCATGCACCCAGAAGTAGTTACAAATGCCCCAGGACAGTGTCCAAAATGTGGAATGGATCTAGTAAAAAAAGAAACTACAAAAAAGATGGATATGAAGTCTGACAGCACTATGAAAGGTGGCAGTTCCATGAAAATGAAAATGTAATAAATTAAAACCATTGAAAGTAAAAACAGCCTGTATCCTCGCATAGGATTGGGTTTTTTTGGTTGTTGCCATCTTCTGCCAATTGGCAGAAGATGGCTTATTGAAAAAAAATAAATTATGGTAAACAAACTCATATCCTTATCAATAAGGAACCGCTTCATAGTATTGCTGATTGCTGCAGGTATATTCGTCTGGGGTATATTTTCAATCAAAGACAATCCCATTGATGCAATTCCTGATCTTTCCGAAAATCAGGTAATCGTCTTCACTGAATGGATGGGACGTAGCCCTCAGGTAATCGAAGACCAGATTACATACCCTCTTGTCTCTAATCTTCAAGGTATTTCTAAGATTAAAAATATTAGAGGAACTTCTATGTTCGGAATGAGTTTTGTATACATTATTTTTGAAGACAATGTCGATATTTACTGGGCAAGAACCAGAGTATTGGAACGTCTTAACTATGCTCAACGATTGCTTCCTCAAGGAATCACTCCAACCCTTGGGCCGGACGGCACTGGCGTTGGTCACGTTTTTTGGTATTACCTAGAGGCGAAAGATATTGACTTGGGAGAACAGCGTGCCTTACAAGACTGGTACATAAAGTTCGGATTACAAACTGTAAAAGGAGTCAGTGAAGTAGCCTCATTTGGAGGTTTTCAGAAACAATACCAGATTAATATAGACCCCCATAAATTAACTCACTACAATCTCACATTGATGGATGTGTTGAAAGCCGTAAAGTCCAATAATAACGATGTAGGTGGGCGAAAGTTTGAGATGAGTGATATGGGCTATATTGTTCGTGGATTAGGTTACATTAAGAAAATAGAAGACGTTGAAAATATACCTGTTTCTGTAAACAATACTATTCCAATCCGGATCAAAGATTTAGCCACAGTTCAAATGGGCGGAGATCTTCGTCTTGGAATTTTTGATAATAATGGAGAAGGAGAAGTAGTTGGAGGTATTGTAGTGATGAGATATGGAGAAAACGCAGACAGAGTCATTACAGACGTAAAGAAAAAATTAAAAGACATTGAAAAAGGTTTACCCGAAGGCGTAACCATTAAAGTAGCTTATGACAGAAGTACATTAATTCAAGAAGCGATTACATCCATAAAACACACCTTATGGGAAGAAATTATTACCGTTTCTCTTGTTGTTATTATATTCTTATTCAGTTGGAAAAGTGCCTTCAGTATCATTATTCAGATACCTATTACTATCGCCGCTAGCTTTATATTATTAAACCTGTTCGGCATTTCCTCCAATATTATGTCACTTACTGGAATTGCTTTAGCCATTGGTGTGATTGTGGATAATGGAATAGTCATGGCCGAAAATTGCCATCGTAATTTATCAATAAATGTATTTGATGAAAGTAACAGATTGAATATTATAGAGCAATCCTGCAAACAGGTGGGACGTGGAATATTCTTTTCTACAATTATCATTATAGCTTCCTTCCTTCCCGTATTCATGCTCACAGGCCAAGAAGGTAAACTATTCCATCCCCTGGCATGGACAAAAACCTTTATTTTGTTAGTTGATGCCCTGCTTGCTGTAACGCTTGCCCCTGTATTGATTTCCTTTTTTATGAAAGGAAAGTTGAAACCAGAATCCAGCAATCCATTAAACAGAGTGCTGGAAAAATTATATACTCCTGTTATTACCTGGTGTCTTAAATGGAGAAAGACAACCCTTGGAATCAACATAGTGGCTCTACTTATTAGCATCCCATTGCTCATGAGTTTAGGAAAGGAATTTATGCCTCCTTTGGACGAAGGCTCTATACTCTTTATGCCTCTTACGCTACCAGATGTTTCTAATTCGGAAGTCAAAAGAATATTACAGGTACAAGACAAGCTTATCAAATCTGTGTCAGAAGTAGAATCCGTTCTTGGTAAAGCGGGTAGAGCAAATACTGCTACCGACAACTCTCCCATCAGTATGTTAGAAACAATTGTGCTACTAAAACCAAAATCGGAATGGAGAAAAGGAATGACGAAGGCTGATATTATCAACGAACTCAATGGCAAACTACAAATTCCAGGAGTGGTGAACGGCTTTACACAGCCCATTATCAACCGCATCAACATGCTCTCCACTGGTATAAGAACCGACGTTGGACTAAAAGTGTATGGACAGAATCTGGACTCTATCAGTGCGTTTTCTCAGATGCTGAAAAAAGAACTTGAAGGAATAGAAGGAATAAAAGACCTTTACGTAGAGCCTATCACGGGTGGGAAGTACTTAGATATTGCCATTAAGAAAGATGAAATAGGACGTTATGGACTAAGCGAAGACGATGTCAATATGATTGTGGAATCCGCTCTGGGTGGTATGAATTTGACAACTACTATTGAAGGGAGACAACGCTTTAATGTCAACGCAAGGTTTTCACAAGACTATAGAAACAGTATTGAAAAAATAAAAAGAATTCCTATTCAAACTATGAGCTATGGTACTGTACCGTTGTCAGCTGTAGCAGACATTCATTTATCAGAAGGTCCACCGATGATTAATTCGGAGAATGCCATGCTGAGAGGCACTGTACTCTTTAACGTAAGGGATAGGGATTTGGGAAGCACTGTAGAGGAGGCAATGAAAAAACTTAATAGTAAAATCAATAAATTACCTAAAGGTTACTTTATTGAATGGAGTGGTCAATACGAAAACCTGATTAGAGCTGAAAGAACATTACTCATCATTATACCTATCGTATTTGTGATTATTTTCTTTGCCTTGTATCTGGCCTTTCACTCAC